>NZ_CP069127.1:4250000-4550000 GCF_016811915.1 Brevibacillus choshinensis
GCTGTCGATTCCCCCGGAAAGCAGGAGCAGCACTTTTCCGCTCACACCCACCGGCAATCCACCTAGCCCAGGAATGGTTTCGCAGCTGACGTAGGTTCCTTCCGTACGAATTTCCACATTGACAATGGCTTCCGGTTCATGCACATCCACTTTAATGGCTGGGAGGGCACGCAAAATGTGGGTTCCGACCATGCGATTGACTTCCATCGAAGGGATCGGGTAGCGCTTGTCCGCACGACGGGTTACCACGCGGAACGTGCGAGGCTGCGGATTCATTTGGCGAATCAGCTCCAGGGAGCGTTCCTTGATCGTCTCAATATCCGGGTCCACGTGAATCGTCGGGCTGATCGAGGAGATCCCGAAAACACGCTTCAGTCGGTCCATGACTTCGTAAGCATCTTCCCCGTGCAGCTCCACATACATCCGTCCGTAATTGCGGCGCACTTTTACTTTATAGAAGGAACGCAAAACGCTTTTTACGCTGCGCATCAATGTTTCTTCAAACATGTCGCGGTTTTTCCCTTTCAGGGCCAACTCTCCGTAACGGATCAAAATTACATCGTAGTTCATGTTCGTCTCCTTTATCTGGTTACGCTTTTTGGTTTCATTTGCTTGCGCAGGCTATTGACACACGCCTCTAAAGCTGCGAGAAACTGACTGATGTCTTCCTTCGTATTTTCCCGTCCTAGGCTAATTCGCAGGGAAGACAGTGCACAATCACGCTCGATACCCACGGATGTCAGGACGCGACTCGGTTCATTCGCTTTGGAGGAGCAGGCTGATTTGGTGGAAACCAAAAAGCCCCGTTCTTCCAACGCGTGCAAGAGCACTTCCGCCTTCACTCCTGGAACAGAGATGTTCATGATGTGCGGTGCCGCTCCATTTGCTGGCGTATTGATGATGCATCCTTCGATCGCGGAGATTCCTTCACGCAGGTGATTCAGCAAAGCTTTCAGGCGGATGCTTTCCACCGAGCCCGTTTCTTCCAATAAACGGACTGCTTTCGCCATACCCGCAATCGCAGGCAAATTCTCCGTACCTGATCGAACGCCGCCTTCTTGGCCTCCCCCCATCATCAAAGGGTGAATGATCAATCCCTCACGCTTGTACAAGATCCCTACACCACGCGGTCCGTAAAACTTGTGGGCAGACACGCTCAAAAGATCAATGCCGGAATCCTTAAGGCGAAGCGGGACTTTTCCTACTGCTTGCACCGCATCCACATGAAACAGGACTTTGGGAAACTGCTTCAGCCATTGACCTATCTCCTCGATCGGCTGAATGGTACCCAATTCATTGTTCACATGCATGATGGAAACGAGAATCGTATCCGGCCGCATCGCTTTTTTCACATTTTCAAGCGAGACGCGTCCTTCTCGGTCGACAGGCAAAAAGGTCGTCGTAAACCCCAGGCTCTCCAATTGCTTGCAAACATCATAAACAGCCGGATGCTCTACCTGGGTCGTAATGATATGCTTCCCACGGTTTTGATATTGAAAGGCTACGCCTTTGATCGCCGTATTATTGCTTTCCGTACCGCCGGAGGTAAAAATGATTTCCCCCGCTTTGCAGCCCAAGAACTTTGCTGCTACCTCTCGCGCTTGCTTCAAAACTGCTTCCGCCTCTACTCCCATTTGATGGAGGGAGGAAGGGTTGCCATAGTAGCTTTCCATGGCACGTCTCATCGTCTCAACCACTTGGGGATGAGGACGAGTCGTAGCACTGTTGTCCAAATAAATCACTAGTCCACACCTTCCTGAGGGCGAGGTGCCCCATGTCTACGCTACATCATAACACGACTGTTCGTCGTACATACAGCGCAAAGCATGCTTTCCCTTCTATTTTCCCCACTTTCCCATCCAAATTCGCCATTTCCGCTGCGCTCCGAGCGATCGTTCACACACTATTCACACATAAAGCGCTTACATCCAGCATTAGGCTCTTTACATCAAAGGTCCTTTTCGTTAGAATTGTCAGTAAATTTAAACAAAACAACGAGGAGAGAGCAACCATGACAACCCAAGCTATGCAAGAAAAAATCACCAAGATGGAAGCAGAACTGAAACGCCTGCAGGCTGAACTTGCAAAAATGAACAAAAGCACCCCTCCCATCAACCGATCTGACGTCGCATACCTAAATGAGGTGTACAACGGGTGACATTTCGCTTATTTTGTTTTCAGTAGCGTGGAAGTGGCATGAAGGATCTGCCGCATCCCACGCTATTTTTGTGTCCATTTGCCCTTTTTCCTCCTACTTTGGTACGAAAATACATTTCTCAAAAGGGAGCCTACTTGCTCTTGCTGGAAATTGCGTCCATGTGAGTGTTAATTTACCTAATGAAAGCAGTTGGTTCTGCTGGTTACAATTATGGTGGAAAGATTCAAAAAACATCACGCTACGGCATCGAGGAGGCTTTCATGCTCAAATCAACACGATGGAAACGTCTAGCTGCTCAAACCACCCTGATTGCACTGCTGCTTCCTTCCACATCTGCTTTTGCACAGTCTATCTCCGTAAAGTCTGGAGACACACTGGGGAATCTGGCCTATCGCTACCAGGTGACAGTCGAGCAATTGATGATCGCCAACCACCTGCAAACCGATCAGATCCTATCCGGCCAATCCCTGTACATACCGCCAAGCTCAGATATTTATACCGTCAAATCTGGTGATGTCTTGTGGAAAATCGCTGCAGACCACCAGACCACCATTCCTACACTCATGGAGATCAATCAGCGCACGTCTTACGATCTCCTCGCAGGCGAGAAGCTCCTCGTACCGAAATCCGCGAATTCGGCAAACAACACCTACACGGTAAAAAGCGGAGACGTACTCTGGAAGATTGCGAGCCGCTACAGCGTAACCATCCAGGCCATCCTGGATGCCAACCAATTGACTTCTACAGATCTCTTGGTCGGACAAAAATTGCTGATCCCTTCTTCAGGTGGACAAGCCAATACCAAGCCCGTCGAACAGCCGAAAACGGATACGAGCAAACCTTGGGTAGAAAATACTCGCTATCAAGTGGCAAAAGGGGACACTCCCTGGACCGTTTCGATCGCTCACGGTATTCCGATGACGGAGCTGCTGCAAGTAAACAACCTGTCGGAAAGTTCTGAGCTGCAAATCGGGCAGTCACTCATCATCCCGGTTCACCATATCCCGAAGACGCAAGTTACAAGTTCCAAATACGGAGAATACCTGGATTGGTTTGAAGCAAGCCAGTATCTCTTTCCCATAAACGCCGTTGCGACCGTAACCGACTTTGAGACAGGGAAGAGCTTCCAAGTCAAACGGACCATCGGTGCCTCCCATTCCGATACCGAGCCTCTCACTGCTGCCGACACAGCAATCATCAAAGAGGTCTGGGGTGGCGATTTTTCATGGAGTGTACGTCCGGTAATTGTAGAAGTGAACGGCAGAAGAATCGCCGCTTCGATGACCTCCATGCCTCACAGCATCGAATACATCACCGACAATAACTTTACGGGTCACTTTGACATCCATTTCCTGAACAGCCTGCGTCATAAGGACAACGAGATCGATCCTGATCACCAGGAAGCCATCAAAGTGGCTGCTGGACTGAAATAGCACAAAAAACGTTCCGGTCATTTTCGACGGAACGTTTTTGCTTTTTCTATTTATAAGGGATCGGGCCTTGGTAGACTCCGGAAAATACTTCTGTGGCAGGGCCAGTCATAAACACGCGATTGTCGCTTTCTCGCCATTCTATAAACAGATCGCCGCCTGCCAGATGCACGGTCACCTTGCGATCCACTTTATCGCTCAAGATCGCGGCGACTGCTGCAGCACAGGCTCCTGTTCCACAGGCAAGAGTGACGCCTGAGCCTCTCTCCCATACCCGGAAGAGAATTTCCTGGCGGTCGAGAATCTGGATGAACTCTACATTCGTACGTTCCGGGAACCACTCATGAAATTCGATCTTCGGGCCGTACTTGACTACATCTTCGTCTACCACTTCATCCATGAACAGAATCGCATGCGGGTTTCCCATCGAAACTGCGGTCATGGTAAAAGCCTCTCCATCCACTTCGATGGTTTCTTCAAGAGCCTTCTCCTCCGGAATTCCTGCCATCGGAATGGCTGCACGCTCAAATCGCGGCTCGCCCATGTCAATCGTGACTTGCTCTACCTTGCCATCCTCGCCGAGTGACACGACAGGAGTCACAATTCCCCCCAACGTCTCTACGGTAAATGTATGTTCATGGGTCAAGCCATGATCGAATACGTACTTGCTGACACAGCGCAAGCCGTTCCCACAGTTTTTCGCTTCGCTGCCGTCGTTATTGAACACGCGCATGCGGAAATCCGCCCGCTCGGAGGGCAGGATCAAGATCAAGCCGTCACCGCCAATGCCGAAATGGCGGTCGCTTACACGTCTCGACAGCTCGGGAAGATCTACACCGGTCAAGTCTTCTGTGAAACCATTCACATATACATAATCGTTTCCCAGTCCATGCAATTTTGTGAACTTCATGGTCCTCTCCTCTTTTTCTCACAAATTTCTGTCTCTAGTATAAGCCCTATCTTATCACATCGCACCCGTTTATGGGGAAGTGGTATACTACCACTAGTTTATCGCAAGAAGCAGGAGGAGTGTCCCATGGATTTTTCCACCATTCGCTATGCGCTCGGAACAACGAACGCTGCCAAAAAAGCGGCCGTGCAGATGGCTACGCTTGCCGAACCCATTTGCCAATCCGTCCCTTCCGGCGTGTCAGGCCAACCCATGTCTGAGGAGGAAACGATTGCCGGCGCTATAAACCGCGCAAAGACCGTACTTGCAGAAGTCCCTCACGCACAAATCGGATTGGGACTGGAAGGCGGGCTCATGTACGACGATCGATACACACACCAATGGTATCTGATTTCCGTATGCGCTGCCTGGAACGGTGCAGAGCTTCATGTCGGAAAAGGCTTGTCCTTCCCCATCCCCAATAAAGCCGCTGAAAGGATTCAAAAGGAAAATATCGAATTGAGCGTCATCATCGACGAATGGAGCGGCCTTACAAACAGCAATCACCAGGGAGGAGCTTACGCTTTATTAACGGAGGACCGCATTCGCCGTGCGGATGTTTTTCGCGACGCCGTCCTTGCTGCGTTGACTCCTTTTTTCTCCAAACTCTATGAGTAAATGGAAAACCTCTCCAGACTGATCTGGAGAGGTTTTTTGGGAACGGTACCTACCGGGCCGTGTAGAATGGGTAAATGATTAGCGCGCCCAAAATGGCGATTGCCCCTACAATCATCGCCCAAGCCCCAAGCGTTCTCGAATTGCGTCGATACGCCAAGTAGCCAAGCACCATCCCAATGGGTGCAATCAGGTACGGCATTAAGAACAGGGAAAGGATCGACAACCCGAGCCCTGTCATCCCGATACCGCTTGCCCCACCTTCCCGACTGTCCTCCTCAGGTTCAACACGATCAGAACGACGTCGAACCGGAATCGGTTCGGCGATTTCCGCAGCGGTCTCTGTGTCGCGGTCCCGTACAGAGGATACCCTGTATACTTCTTCCTGTGTACGATCCACGCCGTCCAGGCGCTCGGAAAAATCGTTCTTGTCCTTACCCAGCTCGCCGTTATAGCGCTCTGTGCGGGTGTACGGGTCATACTGGATTCTTTGGATGGCGGCGTTTTTGTCGTCATCATCAAACGCCTTTTCAGTCCACGTATCCGCAGCAAACTCCGTATCGTGCAGGTCGACTGTCTCGGAAAAGCCGGTATCTTCCTTCCGCTTCGCAGTCATACGTTCAATACAGTCCGACATGCATGCTCAGCCCCTTTTGGCAAAGGATTTGTTGGTGAAGGAAGTAGCCTTATTCTCTGCGTTCGGTGTACAATTTAAACTGGAGGCGAGAGGATGAAACCAGAGAAAGTCCTAACGATTGGCATTGATATCGACGGCACAGTGACGTCACCCAGCAGTATTGTCCCGCTGATGAACGAAAGCTTTGGAAGAGATTTACGATATGAAGACTGCTATGAATACAACCTTGCTAATGTTTACAACATTACGGACGAGGAATTTGACAAATGGCTCGATCAGAATGGGGAGCGCTTATACAAGGAAGCTCCCGTTCACGGAAACGCGGATGACATCTTGAGAGCTTGGCATCCGCATTTCAAACTGGTTTACATCAGCGCTAGGGAAGATAGGCACCGCGATGTCACCATCAATTGGTTTTCCCGTTACGACATTCCGTTTCACGAGCTTGATCTGATTGGCTCCCATGACAAGCTGTCTGCTGCGAAAAAATGGGGCGTCGATCTGTTTTTGGAGGATCGCCTGGAAAATGCCCTTCAGCTGTCGGAAGCCCTGCAAATCCCAGTCTTTTTGTTCGATACTCCCTATAATCAGGGTGATCTTCCATCGCTCGTACATCGCGTCACCACCTGGGATGAAGTGCAAGAAAAAATTCAGCTGCTTTCCATGGAACGGACAAGCGTATAAGAAACGGCAAAAAGACGTATCACCAGTCAGGGATACGTCTTTTTGCGCCAAAAGCAGCCTACTTGCCGGATTGTTTCGGCTTGAACGTGAGACAACAGGTCTCGGACGAGGTGTTAGCCTTATCCTGGTGCGAATCGTTCTCCGCGGCAAACTCCGTCTTGTAGTCTGCGCTCGCGTGTGCGTCGATTTCCACCATGATCTCGTCAGCACTGCACAAGTTCCCTTGCGCCCAATACTCGCAATTCGCTACACTGCATTTTACTTGTGGCATGTGTATTCACCCCCTAGGGGCTATCCTTCACATCCTCAGGGAGGCTTATACCATGTCCAGTGTGGAAATAAACGCGGGAATCTTCCCATCTAAAACCGTCAGAAAGGATGAATCCATGACCGTACAGCGAATCGTCGTCATCACCGGAGCCTCAAGCGGACTTGGCCGAGCGCTCATCCGTCTGCATCTGGACAGAGGGGACATCGTCATCGCCACTGGACGCAAAGCATCCGGGCTGCAAGCACTCACATTGGAGCACCAGCAAAACGAGCGGCTACATACGCAGCTGTTCGATGTCGCTGACAGCGAAGCGGCTCGTCAATTGGCAGCGTGGGTACATGTGCGCTTTGGCGGCTGTGACCTCTTGTATAACAATGCTGGATCTGCCGTATTCACCGCACTTGCAGACATGCGTCTGGACGAGCTGGAAGAGATGCTGCGTACGAATATTGCAGGAGTGATGTTTACCACCCGCGCATTTTTGCCCATGATGCAGCAGGCCAAAGCGGGACATGTCGTCAATATTGCCTCCTTAGCCGGACAAGTCGCGACGTCCAAAGCAGCTGTATACGCTGCCAGCAAAGCAGCCATCATCCGATTGAGCGAAGGCTTGCGGCACGAGCTGAAGGAGCACGGCATTCACATTACCTGTGCAATGCCAGGCCCGATCGATACACCCTTTCTCGATCGGGCAGATCGAACCGGAAACTATCGCAGCAAAGTCAGCAAGTACCTGCTGACACCGGAGCAAACAGCAGCCTTAATCCTGCAGGCAGTCGAACGAAAAAAGCCGGAAGTGGCGATGCCCAAGCGCCTCTACTACCTGTCCTTACTCTACGCCCTCCTGCCGCACAGTGTGAAGCGACTCGTCGCCCCTCTCCTGAATCGCAAGTGACGGCTCATCCAATCGGCGCAGCATCCCGAATGCAATCCCGCCACAGACGATGCACACAGCAGCCCCGGCTCCAAACAAGCCTTGTACGCCCATAATGGGAATCAACAAGCCTGAGACGGCGGCTCCTGCGGGCATGCCAGTGCCTGTAATGGTCCGAATGCTGGTCATGACCCGTCCCAACAGCTCATCGGGGACCTGCTTCTGCAAATAGCTGCGATACAAAATGTTGTACGGAGAATAACAGAAGCCTGCCAAGGCCATCGCCAGCATCGCCACTTCCAGTCTGGAGAACAGGGCTAGCGGAAGTGTCGTAACCCCCCATCCCACAATGATTCCGGCCAGAGTCGCTCCCAACGGCCATTTCCAAGTAATCGTCGAGAAGAACAAGGAACCTAACAGAGCGCCGATTGCCAGGGAGGACCACAGCATCCCCAGTGCCACAGACCCTCCGCCCAAATCCTGATTCGCATAGAGCGGCAAAGCCACCTCTACAGGTCCATACGCCATATTGAACAAAAAGGTAAACAGGACGAGCACCAGCATCTGCTTGTGCCCTACGAGATAGCGGTAACCCGTGCGCATATCCAGAAGCAGAGTGCGCAAGTAAGCCCCCGCTTCGCTTTCCTTGGCGTCAGAAGCTGCCATGGCACTCTGCGTGAGGCGCTTCGGCAATCGCGAAAAGCAGAATGCGCATACAAAAAAGCTTGCTGCATCAATCAACAGCACATAAGCTTCGCCAATCCAACCGATGAGGACACCCGCCAGGGCAGGGCCAAACATGTATACGATCTGCCACTGACTTTCCATGACCCCATTCGCTTTGACCAAATGCTTGGGGTCTGACACCAACCTCGGCAGCAACGTCTGCGCCCCTGCTGTGCTAAGGGGAGAAAGAATCCCTGCAATGACAATCAGCATGTATATCACGAACAAAGGTACTTGGTCGACCTGAAGCAAGATCACCAATGAAATGAAAATAAAGCCTCGAGTGATATTGTCGATCATAATCAGTTTTCTGCGGTCATACCGATCCAAAAGCACTCCCGCTACCAATCCTGCCAATACGGCTGGCAGCATGTAGGCGAGAATCACTCCGCCCATTGCTGCAGAAGAGCCGGTCTTCTTCATGACAAACCAAGTCAAACCCATCCAGCCAAACTGATCACCCAGTCCTGACAAAAACATCCCCAGCCAGTACCAGCGAAAAGCATTCTGCCGCCAAAGCTCTTTCATTTCCATCTTCCTTTTCTTTCCTGTGGTTGCCCTTATTGTAAAGATTTTATCATACTTTTACAACAATTATATTTATTAAACCAAAAACTTTCGGATGAATCTGAGCAAAAAAAATCCCTTCGCCAAAGAAAGGCAAAAGGATTGCTTTCGTTTTACATTTCGGCCTCTCGATTTTCCAGCTGACGCCGACTCCACAACCAGATAAAGCCTGCAACGACTCCAAAAACGGCCAGCCAAACGGATACGACGGCACTCCCCACTTTTTCGGCTCCGTATCCCAGCACGAGACAGCTTGCAGAAAAGCTGCCCATCGTCGCCATTTCCCGTATGGAGAACACACGTGCCAAGTATTCGGGATCCGCCAAGCGCTGGAGCTTGGTAACGGAGAGAATCGAAGCACTGTAGGAAGCAAAGGAACAAAAGAGGATCGCCACAGCCAAACCGAGCAAGGGCTTGATGTGGAACACCGCGTAGATGGAGATCCCCATCGCCACCAGAGTCCAGCCCTGCACACCGGATACTCCTCTTTCCCCCAGACGGTCAGACATTCTCGACACCAGCACGCCAGCGAATACGCCTCCCAGTCCCAGGGGTATATCCAGCAGGCCGAAGATATAGAGTCCCTCTCCCCGCTCCTGAAGAATGTAAAACATCAGCATGATGTAGTACGCGCCCAATACACGCTCCGCCATTTGATACATCAGTACTTGGCCGATTTCCTTTTTGCTTGCAATGTAGCGAAAGCCCTCCTGCAGACGGGTCAAAAAGCTCGTTGCTTTTTTCGATTCGCTGGAAATCGCCATCTCGGGAAGTCTCAGCAGGATCAGCAAGGACAGCAGGTAGCAGGCAGCGTCGAGAAGGAAATTGTAGCGGTAGGAGAACAGATACACCAGGACAGCCGCAACACCCTGACAAACGATGATCAAAAAGGACGTCGTCCCCTGGAGCAAGGAATTCGCTGTGAGCCGATCCTTTTCATCTACCGAGCTGACGATGGCTACCTGCATAGCCGGCTGAAAAAAGGCGCTGCATATATTTACGAGAATCAAGAGCAAAAATGCGACCCACAAATAAGCGGGAGAGGAAATGAAGAAAAACAGACTGACGAGAATGCCGCGGAGCAGGTTGACCGTGATCATCACTCGTTGCTTATCCCAATTTTCCACGAGGGCTCCCGAAAAAAAGCTGGTCAGCACATAGGGAAGCATGCGAAAGACTGTTCCAGCGGCAAATGAAAGACCCGAGCCGCTCAGATCATGCAAGAGCCCTACTACCGCAATAAAAGTAAACTCATTTCCGATGATGTGAATGATATGTGCCGCGTACAAACGGCGAAATACCGGATGCGTGAGCAATGCCATAGATCTGGTCCCTTTCCACCGTTTTTCTCGTATTGTATCACTTGTCGAAAAATAAAGGCAGAATGGTCTTGAAATTCACTTCTTTTTGTTGATACAATACGTTCAAATAAAGTTGAACGTTTAAAAACAAAAAAACGTTTATCTGCACCGAAATGAGGCTGATCCTGTTGAAACGCTACCTGGTTATTGAGACCCTCGATCAATTAAAAGCCATCAGCGACTCCTTGCGCATGGACATCATTTCCTTACTCGTCAAAGACGCATTCACGGGAAAGCAGTTGGCCACCATGCTGAACCTCTCTGCATCCAAGGTCCATTACCATCTCAAGGAGTTGGAAAACCACCACTTTGTACATGTCGTGCGTACGGAAGAGAAGAACGGCATCGTCCAAAAGTTTTACCGTGCAGCGGCTTATGACATGAAGGTCAGTGATGCGCTGCTCCCCTCCCTGCAAGAAGACACCATGCTCATGCAGGAGGCGCTGCTCAATCATTTGCGCTCCAGTATCACTCGCTTGTATAACGCGCCTGACGAGTCCTTTCTGCAGTTTGCCGACGAGGCGAAACGCCCACCTGCCATCGGACTCAACTCGGAAGTCAAGGCTCCGCGTCACGAGATCAAAGCGTGGCTCAAGAAGTACATGGCTTTGATAAATGAGCTCGGAGAAATGGAGGCGCGCCATCTGCAGAAAGTAGCGAATGGAGAAGCAGAAGATAGCGAAGAAAACTTTTATCTGGTGACGGTCGGGTTCATGACCAACGAGCGCTACTACGTCTCGGAAGACGAATCCCTGCCTGATCACTACGAGCATGTCCCAACCGAGTACGAATACATCACAGAAAAAGTCGTAAAGAAAAAGAAAGGAAGCGACACTCATGACGACGATGACCGCAGCTAGGAGCCTTTGGCACAATCGCTCCTTTGTTCGCTTGTGGTGCGGCACCATTTTGTCAGCGCTCGCTGACAGTGCCTTTTTCATTGTGCTCTCCTGGTTCATCGTGGATGTGACTGGGTCGGAGGCCATGCTGGGAACCACGTTGATCTGCATGTCCATCCCGCGTCTGCTTTTTATGCTCGTAGGCGGTGTTGCTGCGGACCGCTGGAGTCGAAAGTGGATCATGTTTGGCTCGATTCTCGCGCGCGGCGTGATTCTCGCCCTGTTCAGCCTGCTGTTGATGGATGAGGGCGGCAGCGGGCTTCCTTACTCCGCCTATGCCGTCGCTGTGCTCTTTGGGACCGTCGATGCTTTCTTTTGGCCTGCTCGCAGCTCGATCTTGCCTTTTCTCGTGCCGCGCGAGCAGCTTGCGCCCGCCAACAGCATGATGGAAATTTCCCAGCAAATCAGTATGGTCGGAGGACCCTTGGTTTCTGCGCTGCTCATTCGGACCGCCCATTATCCCACCATGTTTCTCCTGCTTGGGGCAGCCTTTTTTGCGGGAACACTTTTCATCCTTTCGCTTCGCCTGGAGCCTGTCGAGGAGAATAATCCGACGAATGCGGCGGTTACCAGCTCCTATTTCAAAGATATTTTCAGCGGCATTCGCTTCACTTTCTCTGTTCCCATTTTAAGCATCATCTTTGTCACGTGCCTTTTTACGAACATGACGTTCTCCGGTCCGATCAACATGGGACTCCCCCTTCTCGTAAAAAGTCTGGGATGGGGTGGGAGCGCCTACAGCTCGCTCAGTATCACGCTCGGAATTGGCACGATCATTGGCGGAATCCTCACGGGTATCCTGAATGGCTTTCGCGGAAAATTCATGCTTCTCCCTTTCTTTACTGCCGTCATGGGCTTTGCGATAAGCTCCTTATTTTTCATGCAGCATATCAGCCTGGGATACGCAGCCATGTTTACGGTCGGCCTCATTCTCAGCATGACCAACATCCCCTATATCACCTACATCCAGAGCATCGTTCCCTCACACATGCTGGGACGTGTCATGTCGCTGCTTTCGCTGATGTCTATTGGTCTTGGTCCCGTGAGCTATGCCATCTGCTCATTTGTCCTTGAGCATAAGGTTGCCACTCCTGGCGTCATCATGCTCGCAGGCGGCTTCGGACTTGCGCTCATCAGCATGAGCTTGTGGCTTTTCCGTGAGTTTCGGAGGATGGAGCAGCACCCCTCCTGGGCAGGCTCGAACACAGCCACCTCTACGCGCTCGCTCTCCTCTTAGCATTGGCAATGGGCATAGAGAAACGCACACCCAAAGAGCAGGTCATCTGGCTCAGGGTGTGCGTTTGGTTTTTGATTATTTCACAGGTCGGAAGTTGGCGGAGCGAATGACATACTTTCCTACAGCCGCCTGGTTCACGGAATAGCCGATACCCGGTCCTTCCGGGACTGCGAGCTGACCCGGCGCAATCAGTTCCACGCCTGGCTCGATGATGTCCTGATCCCAGTAGCGGCTGGATGCTGCTGTATCCCCCGGAATCGTAAAGTTTGGCAGCGAGGTAATGGCCACATTGTGGGCGCGACCCACTCCGGATTCGACCATCCCTCCGCACCATACCGGAATGCCGTGCGCCTGGCACAGGTCGTGGATGCGCTTGGATTCTGTAAGCCCTCCTACGCGGCCAATTTTGATGTTGATGATCCCGCAGCTTCCCAGCTCGATCGCCTTTCTCGCATCTTCCGCATTATGAATGCTTTCGTCAAGGCAGATCGGCGTCTTCAGCTGTGCCTGCAGCTTGGCGTGATCGATGATATCGTCATGTGCCAATGGCTGTTCAATCATGATCAATCCGTATTGATCCAGCTCTTTCATGACGTCGAGGTGCTCCATCGTGTACGCAGAGTTGGCGTCGGCCATGAGGGGAACGGCGTCACCAAAGCGCTCACGGATCCCGCGGATGACCTGAACATCGAAACCTGGCTTGATTTTCACCTTGATTTTCTTGTACCCATCTCCGAGTGCACGCTCTACCTTCTCCAGCACTTGTTCTACCGACGGCTCGATGCCGATGCTGATGCCGACATCAATGACAGATTTCTCACCGCCCAATGCTTTTGCCAGTGAGATTCCTTTTTGCTTGCAGTAAAGATCCCAAATGGCGCCCTCCAGCGCAGACTTCGCCATGTTGTTCCGGCGAATGGATGCGAAAAGACGGTCTACATCTTCCGGTGTTTCTATCGGATTTGCAAACAGACGAGGAATCAAAAACTTCTCCAGCATGTACCACACGGTCTCCGTCGTTTCTTCATTATAAAAAGGATTGGGCATGGCCACGCTCTCTCCATAACCGACTTCTCCCTCAGCGTGTACAGAAATAAGCAGAAAATCTTTGATCGTTGTGCTGCCAAAGCTCGTTTCAAAGCGGAAACGAAGCGGCATATGTAATTGCTGTACCTCAATGCGCTCGATTTTCATTTCGTTCATCCTCTCTAATCGATATGACGTACAAACGGGTAAATTTGGCGGCTGGTCTCCTCATACTGGTCCAGCCGTTTTTGTACCTGCTCCCTGTCTGCCGCAACCACTCCGCTCACCAATGTATTCAGCAAGGAAAACAAGGCGGCCATCCCCACTAACACCGTCGGCGCAGGGGCTGTGACCTTGAGCAGCTGATCGGCAATCGGCCCGAGCGGAGACAGCTCGTTATCAGTGATCCCCAGCACGACTGCCCCTTTTTCCTTGGCCGCTTGGGCAAACTGAATCGTCTCGTTGATATACCGTGGAAACGAAAAAGCGATCACCAGGCAAGAAGAATCCAGCTGCGTAAGCAGGTAATTGGCATCGTCGATCGGCCCGTGGTACTGACGAACATTGCCTCTTACGACATTCAGCGCAAAGGCGAGCCAGTGTGCAGGCGCGTGCGAGCTGCGGAACCCTACCACAATAATTTGTTTGGCGGCAAGAATCGACGTGACGGCACGCTCCAGCTTCTCCTTGCCCATATCCGTCAACGTCTGCTGGATCGTGGCAAAATCTTGTTCCATGTGAAAAGCAATCAGATCCTCTTGTCCTTGCAGCTCATCTGCTGCATCCCGCAAATGGCTGAGGGTCTGCTCCTGTGGCGGACGGTCTAAAAGCGTACGGCGCAATTCGTTTTGCAGCTCGCTGTACCCCGAGTAGGAGAGGGCGTAGCATAAGCGGATGATTGTCGTTTCACTCGTTCCACTGAGTGCCCCTACGACCTTGGCAGGATTCAGGGCAACCTCTTTCGGCTCTTCCAAGATAAACTTGGCTGCCAGCTTTTGCTGATTGGTCAGTTGTGGAAAATACTTTCGAATACGCTCTTGAACATCTTCCATAAGGTACCTGAACGATTCTCCCTTCGACTGAAGTATAAACTTTAGTTTCTTGCAAACTTTGCAGTGTATCCTTACTTGAAAGTATAGTCTCCTTTTTCAAAATATTCAATGCCGCTCGTAGAAATCTTGGCTGCCCCTCGATTTTTTTGAGTGGGCCTTACCTGAAAAAAACCCCTCTTCCTATTCGGAAGAGAGGTTCCACTTGTTTTAGGACGTTTTCCATTTTGCCAATTCGGAAGGGAATTTGTCATTCAGCACCTTGATATAGGTACCTTTCATTCCCAACGAACGTGATTCCAGTACGCCGGCACTCGCCAGCTTGCGCAGAGCATTGACGATGACAGAACGGGTAAGCCCTGCTTGATCTGCCAATTGGCTTGCGACCAGCAAACCTTCTTTCGCGTCCAGCTGCTCCATGATTTTTTCAATCGCGATTTGCTCACTGTAGGAAAGCGATGAAAGCGCGATTTTTGCAAACGTTTTGTCACGAACTTCATTTTCGATCTGTTCGGTGCGTTGACGGACAATCTTCATTCCGATGACGGTCGCCCCGATTTCACCCAGGATCAGGTCCTCCGTTTCAAACTGTCCGTACGCACGGAGCAGCACCAACGTTCCAAGACGGCTGCCTCCTGCATTGATCGGCACGACTGTGGTCATCATCTGCGGGAACAGGGAACTCATATCGGCTGGCACCAGGCTGTATGGGCTGTTGACTGGCTCATTGGCCAGTGTTTGATTGACCTCCAACAGTTTTTGATGTACTCCATCCTGAACAGAGTTCGTGGAGCGTCCCTCATCGCTCAGCGTGATTTCCTGATTGAGGCCGCTGCCGAGGATCGAGCCGTCCGCTGTAATAATGTACACGTTCGCGGCAATGACTTCAGACAAGAGCCTCGCGAGATCTTGATACCCTACTCCGCTTCCTCCCATTGTCTTTTGCAGCATCACGTTAATTTTTCTGGTTTTTTCTAGTAAATTCATCAATTATTTCCTCCTTGGATTCTTCATGGTCACAGTATTGTCAGAAAAATCCAGGGCTATACATGCAAATCAAAAAATTAGAAAGACACTTTCTGGATGTTGTGAGGTACATGAATTAGGTCAAAGCCCGGACACCAGATCGTCTATCCACTAATATCCTGTAGGGAACAGAAGCTGAATCGTGAGCAGGAGGGAAATAAATGGGCCTCTTTAATGGAATTGGGATTGGATTGATCCTCGTATTGTTTATCCTACTGGTCATTGTCGGTGGCGATGAGTAATGATGGAAATGCAGAAAGCTGCCTGTGCACGTGGCTACAGGCAGCTTTTTATTTCTTAGGCACGAATTTGCTTGCGAATCAGATCCTCGATAGAGTCTGCAATGACACTCGTCGGACGATTCAGATCATCCGTATGAAGTCGGAAGCGCACATAGCGTTCATCCAAATTAAAGGCTTCTTCAAAGGCTCCCAGGAAGCCGCGGGCACGTTTGTCCAGCTCCAATAGCACCTCTACGCTGTTTTCCCGCAGGAAGAATACCACTTCCAGCTCCTCCAATCGACTGCGGAAAGGGCCAGTCGGACGGAATTCGAATTCCTGTACAAACGGATGCGTTTTCCCCAAATGACGATTATACTCGCAATCAACCTTGTACAATTGGAACCCGATGCTCTGAATCGCATCCAGCACCTTCACCATCAAGGGATGCGGGCGCACTTCGATAAAGTCAGAATCTCCGGGGTCGATCGCATTTTTGATGTCCAGTCCAGTCCGCAAATAAACGGGCTGGCGTCCCATTGTCAGCGGCGTTTCATACGGGAGCCGGAATGCGAACGGGAGTACCATGTTTTCTTTTGGCTGCAACACGATCGGATCTGTCAGGCGATGCTTGAGCAGGGTGCATTCTTCTTTTACCTTGGTGTCATTCGTTTCCCGTTCATAATGCGTGATGACATACATGTAAATCTCGTCGATCTCCTGGGCCACGTCTCCTCCGGTAAGATGCACCTCACCGGATAGTACATCCCCGGGCATAAGGGAATCCTGCTCCAATCTCGTGTCCACTTTCGCAGCTCCAACTCCCACGCTGGCCAACAGTTTTTTGAACATCGACATGCACTCATTCTCTCCTTTACGATGACCCTGTTAATCCGGTTAATCAGTCTACAGAGTACTTATGTAGGAGTATACGGTTGAAAAAAAAGAAAGTTTCGGGCGACCTTTTTCAAGACATCATCCTTTTTGACTTCAGCGGAAACAAACAGATGCAAAGTACGGCCAATGACGACTGTTTTTACCCGCACCTCTACCATGGTTCGATCGGGGAGGACGTATTCGCGTCGGCGCAGCATCTCATGAAGAACCTGGTGAACCTCTGCGACCTGCTCGACTTTTTTTCCCTTCAAGGAAGCGAGGTCCTTTTCCATCCTTTCGACGATCTGAACCTCGATTGTAGGATGGGGCTTGGGGTCGAGGACGGTGACTCGGACTTCCTCGATGCCTGTCGTCTGTTTTCTTCGCGCTACATTCTGACTTTTTTTCAGCTCCAGATTCTCTTCGTACAGCTTTTTGTTTTGAAACTCCAGACTCTTCTTTACTAGCATCATTTCTTCCATTTCCTTCCCATACAAAAAAAGCACAGCGGCTCCGCCGAGCAGGATGCCGATGACCCAAATGGCAACGTACCGTTTCCAATGCTGCCTGCTCATGATCGCACCTGTACCAGCCACTGCACGCAGATGGTCCCGATATGCGCTCCTAAAAAGGCGACGACAATCATCACCAATTGCTTG
Organism: Brevibacillus choshinensis; assembly: GCF_016811915.1. Classification (NCBI taxonomy): domain Bacteria; kingdom Bacillati; phylum Bacillota; class Bacilli; order Caryophanales; family Paenibacillaceae; genus Brevibacillus; species Brevibacillus choshinensis. The sequence continues at coordinate 4,267,264 of NZ_CP069127.1, forward strand.
AACACGGGAGAGAAATTCCCCATCAGTATTTTCTCAATCTGTAAAAAGGAATCGAACGTCCCCCCCAACGCTCCAACGAGTCCCCATATCTTCAACTGATCCGCCAGCAGAGCCATGGACAAGAGAGGTGGTTTGTCCGTTAAAAATGCACCCAGTCCCCCTGATAGCGACCCTCCTATCACGATGCCGTACGCCACAAAAAACGTCAAAATCACTTGTGCCATGAAAGAATCCCTCCTCCCGACTGCGAGGTATATGGTTTATCCCTACGCGGCTTGTCTGGTTTTTATGATCGTGGAAGAGCGCGGCTTGCGATGTAAACAAGCGGCATGAATCTCTTGCACTCATGCCGCTGTTCGCCGGTATTATTTTCTTCTTCTCTTCAGCCTGCGCAGTCTTCTTTCAATTCGCGGAGAATACTGGACCATGTGATCCATGAAAAGATTGACCATCTTTGGATTGCTCAACATCTTTTTAAACACATCCGGGTTATCTTTGAACCATTGCTCATTGGCTCTTACCCACGCCTTAAACCCATCATTGGATCTGTAATATCGATTTAAAGGTCGGACCGATCGATTGCCACTCATCTTAATCAATCCCTTCATCAAAGAATATAGAGAGGAGAAAGATGATCAAAACGATCCAGATCACCACTTCAAAGCCATCTTGGTTAAAAAAACCACTCATGTCTATCCCCCCTTCGTGCCACCACGCGCCTTGCCTGCCAGGCTTACCGCCCACCGCTTTCTTCTTATTAGGTATATGTCGTCTTATCCCCTATGGATTGGACTTTTGTCCCGCTTCCTCTCATTTTCCGCAGCTACCCAATTTCGTGTATAGATCCCCTCGTTTTCCACTCATACTAATCCGGAGATGAACAAAAGAGGAGACGATCATGGAAGCCCAGGCTCGTTCACTGTGGCGTAACAAGCCATATCTATTGCTCTTGCTGCTCGTGTTTTTCATGCACCTCGCATCATATCTCGTCATCCCTGTCTTTCCTATTTTTTTGGAAAAGGCTCGTGCGCTCTCCCTCTCACAGGTAGGGCTCGTGCTGGGAGCAGGCAGCATCACCTACCAGATTGGCAGCCTGCTGGGGGGACCCATGTCAGACCGCTTTGGCAGACGCAGCATCATTTCGATTGGCGCCCTGCTCCAGGGAAGTGCGATGCTCGGCTATCACTATGCCATCTCGTATTGGTTGTTTCTCCTGTTTTCCGCTGTCAATGGTCTGGGTCTTGGCTTGCTTGCCCCCACGATTAAAGCCATGATCGCGGATGAAGTCGAAGCCGACCAACGAACCGCTGCCTTCTCCTGGCGTGGGATTCTGGCTCATTCCGGCATCATCGTGGCGGGTGTCGTCATCGCCTGGATGACCTCCCTCGGCCAACGGCCATTTCTCATGGCCGCGCTCGTTTTCGGTTCGCTCTCGGCACTCACCCGGTTCAGTCTCCCGGATGATCGCTGCGTCGGCCCAAACTGTGAACGGACACCGCTATCAGAGTATAAGAATATCCTGACTCACCGCAGCTTCCTGCTGTTTTCCGGAATTACGCTCTTGATCTGGGCGCTGTATGCACAATTTGCCCTGATCCTGCCGCTCCGGGGAGAGCATGTCCTCCATTCTTCCACGATGATCGGCCTAATCTGGACGATCAATTCGACCAGCGTCGTCTTGCTGCAGGGGGGAATCTCCCGCTTTGTCCTGCAGAAGATCAATCCTTATCTGTCTCTTGCGCTCGGCACGACTCTGTTAGGCACGGGACTGACTGTCATGGGGTGGGCCGAACAATTTTTGACCCTGAGTGGCGCAGCCATTTTGTTCATTTTGGGTGAAATGCTGTTTATGCCTGTGCAGGACAGCCTCGTTACCCATTTCGCCAAGGAGGATTGGCTGGGAGCTTACTTCGGTTTTTCCAACTTTGTCTCGGGCATCGGAACCGCCATTGGCACGAGCATAGGCGGGCTCATGGTGGAAAAACTGGGTGGTGTGGGGAGTCCTAATCCATGGATTGCCTACGGTGTCATCACGATATTCGTGACGGCCGTCCTCGGACTGTTCGCCATCTATGCCATGGCTCGGTACAAGCAGGCAGATCCACGGAAAAATCAGGCTGGCGCAGGAAATAAGGAGGGAGCTACTTGAAAAGCGCAGAAAGCCAACCGACTTCGATTGCATCGGAGAATAGATGGATGCCATTGTCTTCTCTGTTCGTTCATTTGGAAGACGTCGCAACCACTCGTCGGTACCCAAAGCAGGCAAAATCCAGCCGGAATTCTTGGCTGTAAACAAAGGAGGCTTGCATGGACAAGCAAAAACAAAAATCATCTGTTTCTGAGCAAAATGCCGAACGAAACCGCCAACCGGATTCCGTCAAAAACGATGCGCCAGGTTACGGGGATAAAAAACTGGAAGGGCCGAATCGCCCATCCACATAAGAAACATCCAGGAGCATTCACCTATATCGAATGCTCCTTTTACTATGCCTTACGTACCACATTTAATTTTCGACAATATTCGGATATTTTCTTGAAGGTTATGCCTCGATGCCCTATTATGAAAGAACAGCATACCAAAAATCGGAAAGGACGTAGAGCCTTGCCACTCAAATCAACGACCAAATCTCATCTTTATCCTATATTCCTCGTGCTTCTCCCTATTATTTTTACGGTGGTCGTTGTCATCGGGTATTCAGAGGCGAAAAAGCTCTATTTTCAATCTGGCGTACACGCGATGGACAGGCAGCTGAACACCGTAACGCAAATTCTTTCCCTTTTTAACGATCAGGTGAAAGACGGGCTCCTCAGCTACACCGCTGCGGAAAATCAGATCAGAGACATGATGGTCGGCCCCAAATTGCCAGATCAAACCCGCGACCGCACTCAGGTCAAGCTGACACTCGCCCAGGGCGATGAGCTGTTCGCGTTCAACTCACAAGGGACCTACATCGTCCACAATTCCCTCGAAGGGCAAAACATGTACAATCTTCCCAACCAGGGAGATCGTTTTCTGGTGAAGCAGACATTGGATGAGGGAAAGAAATTCAGCACCTATCGCTGGTCGCTGCCGGACGGTTCCTCTAGCATGGAAAAGATTGCTGTCGTTCGTTATTTCCCTCAATGGGACTGGTACATTTGCCTGGTTTCTACAGAGAGTGAATTTTACGAGCAATTTACTAAGGTCAAAGTCTTTCTCATCCTTCTCGTCGTCGGGAGCTATCTGATTGCCGCTATCTTGTTTACCCTCACATACCGGAAAGAAAAAGCCCTCCTCTCCTCCAATCTACGCGGAGAGCAGCTGGCAGAAGTGAACCAGAGCATCCTAAAATCCCTTGCGGTCGCCCTGGAAGAGCGCGATTCGTACACATCCGGTCACTCACAGCGTGTGGCGTATTACATGCACGTCATCGGCAAACAGATGGGATTAGATGAACGAACGCTTGACTTGATGTACACCGGCGGTTTGCTCCATGATATCGGCAAGATCGGGATCGAAGACAGCATTTTGCTCAAGCCGGGAAAACTGACGGACGAAGAATTCCACAGCATCAAGTCTCATCCCGTCCGCGGTGAGGCCCTTCTGCGAAAACTGTACGCGCAGGTGGATAAGAAGGACGCGGCCGGCATTCGATGCATTCTGGCGATTACACGCCACCATCATGAGCGCTTTGATGGAAAAGGATATCCCGACCAGCTGCAAAAGGACGATATCCCTATCTTTGCACGCGTTACCGCTGTTGCCGATTCCTTTGATGCGATGACCTCTTCGCGTGCGTACCGAAAAGGGCTCTCCTTTTCCAAAGCCTGTGATGAAATCATTCGCAATAAGGGAACGCAGTTTTGCCCCAAGGTGGTTGATGCGTTCTTTCAGAGCATCACCGAGGAAACCTTTCACCATGCTCATCAAATTTCGCGGGCGAACGAGCTGCTCGATCCCCTCGTGATGGAACAGCGCGCCCATCTCGCCTAGCAGTGACCGACCATTTCCACTCGGATAAAAGAAAAAAGCCATGCGCTCCCGGACTGACCCCGTAATGTGAGACAAATCAAAACACCTTCAAGAGAAAACAACCATGTCGTAAGATATGGGGACAACCTTGGAGGTGTTTTTGCGTTGGCAACAAGAGTTAGTTATCCCGTAGAAATTAAAATGAAAGCAATTGAAATGCGTCTTGCAGGCGTCACCAAAAAGCAGATCATGCAAGAACTAAATATAAAAAATAAGACCCAAATTCAACAGTGGATGCGCTGGTATCGTAGTGGAGACGTTCATCGTCTTCAGCAACCTGTAGGAAAGCAATACAGTTTTGGAAGAGGGCCGATGTACGATTCTGAACTGGAACAGGTCAAAGCAGAGAATCGTTTTCTAAAACAACAACTGGACGTTCTAAAAAAGTTAGAGGAGTGGGAAAGGAGGTGTCACCAGAAGTAATCGTTCCTTGGATGGAGTCCATTCGTGGGCAAGTAAGTGTGAGCCAAGCTTGCGCGTGGCTTGGTATCCCTCGTTCTACCTACTACCGTTGGAAAGCTGCATACGGGAAAAGAAACGAGGATCTCGTTGTGGGAAAGATTCGGCAATTATGTATTCAACATAAGTTCCGTTATGGGTATAGAAAGATTACAGCTCTGATGCGAGCTGAGATGTCTATTAATCATAAACGAGTACAACGTATCATGCAGCGTGAACAACTACAATGCCGAGTGAAGGTGAAGAAGCGCAAGACAACAGGTCAACCTTCTTATGTAGCAGATCATCTCCTGCTGAGACAATTTCAAGCAAGTGCCCCAATGCAGAAATTAGTGACCGACATTACTTATTTACCTTACGGAAGTAAACTTTTATATTTATCGAGCATCATGGACTTGTACAACGGTGAGATTGTGGCATACAGTATTTCTGACAAGCAAGACACATCGTTAGTCCTCGATACGCTATATCAACTGCCAGACCAACCTGGAATGATGCTTCATAGCGATCAGGGCAGCGTGTATACGTCTCAGGCGTATCAAGCAGCAGTAAAGGGAAAAGGCATTACCATGAGCATGTCCCGTAAGGGTACGCCCGCTGATAATGCCCCCATCGAGTCGTTTCATTCCACACTAAAGTCTGAAACGTTCTATCTCGATAATTTTATCTGTACGACGACGGCCATCGTTGTACAGATTGTCCAAAACTACATTCATTACTATAACTCAATTCGCATTCAAACGAAACTAAACAACCAGTCACCGATTCAATTTCGGCAACTGGCTGCTTAAATGGCTAAGGTGTTTTGATCCCTGTCCTACGGACGGGGGTCAGTCCCCCCCTTTCAATGGAGCTGCATGGCTTTTTGTCTGTATGAATTACTTGATCGGTACGAGCTTGTATGGCAAGGAATAGGCATCAAGCCCGGCCAAAAACCGATCCTGAGATCGAGCGTCAGGGGCGATCAGCTGCAAATAACGCGTAAAGTAAAAGACGATCCGATCTTCATCGCCTTCTTTCAAGCGGTAATGCGCAAGTGTCGCAATATCTTTGAGATGGTAGAAATACTCGTAGCGCTCCTCTGTCAACGGTGCGCGAAACGTACGACTGACTACGACTCCGTTTGTCATCGTCTCCCGGCTGTTGTCTTTGGTAGCCCCGAGGAAGCGGAGCAGCTCTCCAGCTCTTTTTGCGCCCACTTTTTCGACCAGCATGCTGTCATTGTACTCGATCTCCACTTCATTCAGCAGCTCGTGGACGGATTCCAGCATGGCCATCAAGACTTTACGCACCGCCAGGTTCTCCGTTGCAAACTGGTTGTCGAATACATTGAACTCAAAGGATGTGGCTTGCCCAAGACGCCTGGTGTATAAAGTGATGGCGTTCATCGCGCCACCTCCGTTTCGTTGTTATCTCGGCAGGATGGACTCCCATGTCTTGCGATCGAGCTTGCGCACAATGGAGAACAGAAGACGTTTGGCCGCTTCGTAATCTGCCGTGTCGATAATCGAAGCGTGACTATGGATATAGCGGGATGGAATGCCGATTACCGCTGAAGGCACACCTATGCCGTGGTTCTGAACTACGCCCGCGTCCGTGTACCCTTTAGCCACATAGATCTGGTACCGGATATTTTCTTCTTCACAGGTGGAAATCAGCAGCTCTCTAAGACCGACTGGCATGACGTACATCGGGTCGTAAATACGCATCAGCAGTCCGCCGCCAAGTTTGCCGCCTTCTTCCCGAACGCCTGGGATGTCTCCTGCCGGGCTGGCATCCAGTGCCAAAAAGAGATCCGGCTGAATCAATTCGGCAGCTGTTTTGGCACCACGGGCACCGCTCAGCTCTTCCTGCACGGTAGCGCCTACGTAGACGACATTCGGATGTCCAGGGTTTTCATGCAGATCTTTTGCCAGCTCTACTGCCAGACTGCAGCCATAGCGGTTGTCCCACGATTTGGCCATGATCCGTCGAGGATTTGCCATCACCTGAAGCGGACAGATCGGCAAAATCGGCTGACCCGGGCGAATGCCCAGACGCTCTGCTTCCTCCCTCGAATCGACTCCGATATCGATGTACATATTGCGCACATCCATCGGACGATTGCGCTGATCATCGCTCAGCACGTGCGGCGGGATCGAGCTGATGACGCCCTCGATGACGCCATGACCCGTAATGATCTGAACGCGCTGTGCCAGCAGGACCTGTCCCCACCAACCACCGAGCGTTTGGAAGGAAATAAACCCTTTTTCCGAAATGCGTGTGACCATGAAGCCCACTTCGTCCATATGTCCCGCCACCATGATACGCGGTCCCTGCTCATCGCCACGCATCACACCGAACATGCTGCCCAGATTATCGAATACGAGCTCATTTGTATACTGACTTATGTATTCTCGCATGATATCGCGTACCGGCCCTTCAAAGCCAGGCGCGCCAGGTGCTTCTGTCAGTCGTTTCCAAAGCTCGAGCTGATACTCGTTTGCCATAGCAGTCGTGCCTCCTCTATGTACTGCCAATTAACCTCTACGACCTCTATTATCGGCGAGGGGGCGCGGGGATGCAACCAATCTGTGGCAGGAATGCGCACACGTTTCCCCGAATGCTTTAGCATTACACCTTGTTTGGGAGGAAATCACATGTCCATTACGTTTCGCAAACTGACAGAGCCTGCCGAGCTGCAGCAGGTGGAAGCGCTGGAAGGCGCAGTCTGGAATACAACTGAGGTCATTCCGTACCACATGACCATTACGCTCGCCAAATTTGGCGGTCTCTTTTTGGGAGCATTCGAGGGAGACAAGATGATTGGCTTTCTCTACAGTTTTCCCGGCTATACGCACGGCGAACCTCACCTCTGCTCTCATATGCTCGGCTTCTTGCCTGAATATCGCAAGCAGGGCCTGGGCGTACAGATGAAGTGGCAGCAGCGTGGCGAAGCGCTGGCAATGGGGCACACGAAGATTACCTGGACGTATGACCCTTTGGAAACGGTCAATGGCATGCTCAATATCGTCAAGCTCGGAGGGATCGTGCGCTCCTACCTCCCTGACTGCTACGGCGAGCTGGAGGATGACTTCAATCGCGGACTGCCGACAGACCGTTTCCTCGTCGAATGGTTCCTCAATAGCAATCGCGTAGAAAGTCATCACACAGGACGTGCGGGAAAGCCGGCAGGAATCGAGCACGCCCCCGAGGTCCTTACCTTTGAATACGTGGATCAAGTACCGAGTCCGCGAAAGATGCGGCTCGATTTGCAGGATCCCGTGCTTTTGCTCCCCGTCCCTGCCCAGTTTCAGGAGGTCAAACGAAAGGATATGGACATTGCCAAGGCATGGCGCAAGATGACAAGCGAGCTGTTTACCACCTATATGGAAAAAGGCTACACGGTGACGCACTTGATCCGAGATCAAGATGTCGTCCGTTACGTACTCGAGCGTCAGCCGCTAACCTCTATCCTGAATGCATCGTCCCATGGGTAAGAGCGCACTGGATGACGCTTGTGGTACAATGGGTGTTGGCCTACCCTACACAAAAAGGACGAGAATATTCCATGCATAGATCTGAACACGATTATGATGTCATTATTATCGGCGGGGGTCCATCGGGATTGATGGCCTCAGTCGCCGCTTCCGCTCAGGGAGCGAGAGTCTGCCTCGTGGAAAAAGGCGGCAAGCTCGGGCGTAAGCTGATCATCTCTGGCGGCGGTCGCTGCAATGTAACCAATGCCAAGGAACAAGATGAATTGATCAAGCAGATGCCCGGAAACGGACGATTCATGTACAGCGCATTCGCACAGTTTAGCAATCGTGAAATCATCCAGTTTTTCGAGGAGCTCGGTGTCGCGCTGAAAGAAGAAGATCGCGGACGCATGTTTCCCGTGACCGACAAGGCTGTCACCGTCGCGCAAGCCCTGATCGACAAGATGAAAAAACAAGGCGTTACGGTACGTTTGAACAGTCCTGTCCAAAAAGTGCTCTATGAGGATGGGCACACTGCCGGAATCCAGCTGCAATCCGGCGAAGAACTGAGGTCTTCCTGTGTCGTGATTGCCGTAGGCGGCTGTTCTGTCCCTCAAACAGGTTCGACTGGTGATGGCTACTCCTGGGCAAAGGATGCCGGTCACACCATTACGGATCTTTACCCAACCGAAGTGCCTCTTGTGGCAAACGATCCCTTTATCCGCGATAAATCGGTGCAAGGCCTTTCTCTTCGCGATGTGGAAATGACGTTGTACGCCCCCAATGGAAAAAAGGTATCCACTCAGGAAGGAGACATGATCTTCACCCACCAAGGCTTGTCTGGCCCGGCTTCCCTGCGGATGGGTCATTACGTCTCCATTACCCAGCGAAAGCACGGGGCGATTCCCCTTTCCCTCACCATCGATCTCATGCCAACCAAGTCGGCTGACGAGATCGCTGCGGAGAGCTGGGAGCTTTTGGAGGAGCAGCCGAAGAAAGCGGTGAAGAATGTCCTGAAAGGGTATCTGCCCGAGCGAATCATCCCTCTCGTGCTCTCTCTCGCTTCCATCCCGGAGGAGACGACGCTCAGTCACATGCGAAAGCAGGAGTGGTCAGGCCTCGCGAAATTCATCAAGGCATTCCCCTTGACGATCACAGGGACTCTCTCCCTGCAAGAGGCCTTCATCACAGGCGGCGGCGTCAGTGTAAAAGAAATCGATCCGCGCACGATGAAGTCCAAATGCGTGGATGGTCTTTACTTTGCCGGTGAGGTCATGGATGTGCACGCGCACACGGGCGGCTACAACATCACCATTGCCTTTTCCTCCGGGCATGTCGCAGGAACTCACAGCGCCCTCGAGGCACTGGAAAAATATTCTGCAAAAGAGGTTTAATGAGTTTTCAAACGGGGAAGCTATAGAGAAGGTACTCTTTTTGGAAAAGAGTGATCAGCATCTTACTCCCCCCTAGTTGTAAGATGCTGGTTATCACACCTTTACTCCCTTTATCTTCCCTATATGGAGCGTCGCCACGGTGAGCGACGCTTCTTTTTTTCCTCATGAAAAAACACCCGATGCTTTGGCACGGGTGTTTTTCTTCCTTTCAAGATCCTACGGCTTGGTACAGATACGCCAAGCCTGCCATGATAAAAGCAAAGCCGAGCAAAAAAAACGTGTTGGCACGCTGCTTGACCCGCTTTTCATCTCCTTTAAAATGGGCTGCCATGCGGGATTGCCAGCGTTTTGTACGTGGCTGGATCATCACTACGGCGCCGATCAGGATAAGAAACAGAGGAAAATTCAAAGGCGTCTCACCCCTTTTTTTTCCGCCGCAGCAGCCAGCGCGTCTCTGTTTCTTCCGGAGCCCCTTCAACAACCAGACGCGCCTCTTCTGCTAACTGATAGGCTTCCGCGAAAGCGAGCTGTCTAAACGACTGTTCTGCTTTTGTCAGCAATTCGTTTACTTGACGATTCTGCCTGCGATAACGATTGGTGTATTGAATGGCGCCTTCCGCCAGCTGGCACGTCGAGATAATCCGCTCTGCCATCCGCTCGGTCTCGCTTACCAATTCATCGGCATCCTGAATGAGAATCGCGACCTCTTCCAGATCGTAGCGGTACTGCTCCATGATGGTCTTGATCCGGGCCAGCGTCTGTACGACTTCTTCGAACAGAAACTTCAGGTGATCAGGAATTCCCGGCAGATAGCTTCGCTTGATTTGCTGGCGAACCCGCACCAGCGTGCCTGAGATTCGTTCCAGCTCGTCCAATGCGTCATCTTCCGTTTCGATGACCAAAGAAGACGGCTCGGGTTCCGGTCTTCCTTCTTCCCACTCTGCTGGACGCTTCGGGATAACCAACTCGTATTCTTCCTCGTCGTCTACCACCGCTTCTGCCTCTTTTTGCGGTGCTTCTGGTGCAGCGGCCTGACGCGTAGACGAAGGGAACGGAATCGCTTTTGCATTCAACAGGACTTCCCGTTCAGCCTTGCTTAATTCAGCGGCAGCGACACCTGCTGCTTCTGCCTCATAGTCGTAGACCTTTGCCGTCCCTTGGTCCGATCGAGCAGCCTGCAAGGTGGGTGGTGCTTCATAGTGTTTTTTATCCGGTTCCTCCACCTGCACCTGTGCAGCGTCCCACTCTTCGGCGTCTCGCTCCTCGGTATCATCCGCTTGCTGGAGAGCTTCGGCAGTCACCTCAGGCAAAGTGTCGACGGGCATTTCATCCGCTTCATCCGCTTTCAGAGCTGCGGGCATGACTTGTGCTGCCGCCGCTTCCCTTTGCGCGAGAACCGTTTCTTCCAGGCTTTGATACGTGGCATCCATCAGTACCTCAAACGCCTTTTGGTGAGTCTGAACCCTCTCCAGACTGCCTTCTTCCAATGCGCCCTTCGCTGCCGCCAGCAATTGCTTCGCTTGCATCAACGAATGATCCAGAGCCGTTTGCTCCAGCTGGAAGCCGTCTCGCATTACCTGGTCGATGCCATCTTCGAGCTGTTTGAATTCCTCTGGCAGCTCCTTATTAATCCGCTGAACCATCGAAGGGATCTGCTCCATCGATTTGTTCACGCTTTCCAGCATCTGCTGCGCTTTTAATGTGGTTTCGTACGCGTGAACATCATCTCCGGCCGCACGTGAGGTTTTCACTAGCTGGCGCATCGTATCGACTTCATCCAGCGTCGCTTTCAACTCATGAAACGAAAGTCCGTACTCCAGTCGCAAGTCAGACAGACGGCGCTCTACTTGCTCGACCAGCTTACCGATTTCCGGGATGACGACCTTGTTTTCCTGCTTGGTGACTGCCACTTTGGACGAATCTGACTTCAGCTCGGACAATTCCTCCTCGATTTCCGCGATAGCCGCTCTCGCTTCCTCGAGCATTCCGAGCGCCAGTGTAAAACGGAAGCGGTCGCACGCTTCCTCTGCATCGAGAATCATCATTTCCACATCAGGAATGCGGATCCGCAGCAGGTTTTCTTTTTTGTCCGCCAGTTGGTGGTAACGGACCTCGGTTACCCCGCTGGAGCGGCTTCTAGGCTTTTCCACTTCGATGACATTGATTTTTTCGACCAGCTCATCTTTCCAGTCTTCCACATCGTCTACCTGAGCGAAGATAGACCGACGGCGAATCATGGCGTAAACCAGACTCACGGAAAGACCTGCGAAAACGACCCCGATCAGGTAGATCCACCATGGAACGCCGCCAAGCCCTGCCCCTTGCTGATCCGTAGACGTGGCATCAGATTGATCGGCCGCAGCTGAATTTGCCGTTCCCTGGTTCGTCTTGATCCGATCGACCTCCGAATTCACTTCATCGATCATCGTCTGGATTCCGGTCAAGTATTGCTTTTGGTTGCGAAACGGCTCGTAGTAAGAAGTGATTTTATCGTGGAGCATTTCCAGATTGGCGCCTTTTGACTGCAGGGCTGGACCCGCGTAAACGCCCAGCTGCTCCGTATCCATATCGAGGACAACCATCAGAGCGTCTTCGGCGAGATTGTAGTTATCAAACAGCTTCTGTGCGTATATATCAGGCGTATCTGCTTCAGGTGTGGTGCTTTCTACTACGACGACCTTGTAGCTTCCCGGATTGGCTTTGAGAGCATCCGCGAATTTCGTGCGATCTTCTTTTTTCAAGTAGTTGTCAGCGTCCTGAACAATTTCATCCGTTTTATCCGGAAATGGTGTGGCGAATGCCGGATTCGCATATAGCAACATGCCTGCGAGGCAGAGCATGAATAATGATCGTTTCACTTGTCATACAACCCCTTAGTGTATGTATTCATGGGAGAGGGCATTGCTTAGGCATCTAGCAAGCATGCACGCAGGTAACGCATGATGGAGGCTTGCTGCCATAAGGCGAACTCCTCAGAGTACGGTTCCAGATCGTAGACCTGCCGAACCATTTGAGCTTGCAAAAAAGGATATGTCATTTGACTGATGACAGCCAAGACAATCCTGTCCGTGGAGACGGGTTGGAATTCACTGGATGTAATTCCCATTTCAATGACCCGCGACAATCCGTGCTTCCACCGGCTGATGTAGAGAGTCAACACTTCTCTCGCCAGCATCGATTCGACGCTCAGTTCACGCTGGATCAGCCTGGTGATCGGAGCATGCTCACACTGAAAGCGCAAGTACAGCCCGATAATCTGTTCGAGCCTTTCGTAGGGTGGTGCGTCTCTATATTCGATTTCCTGCTCTTCTACCAGTCGGAATAACGTATCAAAATAAGAGGCTATCAAGGTTTCCAGCACGCCCTGCTTCCCCTGAAAATGGTAGGAGATGAGCGCGGAATTCACCTGAGCCTCCTCGGCAATATGTCGAACTGATGTCCCTTTGTAGCCGTAAATGTCGAACAGCTTGGCCGCTGCTGACAATATGCGCATCTTCGTCTGGTCCATTGCCTCGTCCCTCCTGTTAGGGCTCGTCACCAAGGGCAGTCAGGTTACTTCTCCATTGTACTGATGTTTCGACGTAAAAAGATAGTCTAGTTTGTTAGTTCGACAAAGTTTTCCAGTATTCCTCCTGCATCTGGACGAGCTATGATAAAAAAAGCTACCTATCTCTGTCGAAGCCTCATAGGAGGTACCATGGGAAAAAAATGGCTGCCGCTCACTTTGTTTCTTTCACTGCTTGCCACTCCGACAGGAGGACCTGTCGTCCAAAACATCGCTCCCTCCGGCTACTCTTCGCCTAGTAATTACGAGCATCCACTGTCTGTCGTTACGTACAACATACGGGGGTGTCGCACAGATTCTGGAAATGCCGATCCCGCACTGGTCACAGCTGCGCTTCGTACGCTTGATGCGGATATCATCGCCTTGCAGGAGGTGGACTACAACCTGCCTCGCTCCCACTTTGTGAATCAGGTCGAAGCGATCGCAAAGGCGTTGAACATGAATTACGCGTACGGTCCGTCAATCGATCTGGTGATTGGGGGGTACGGGAATGCCGTCCTCAGCAAATTCCAGATACGCCAAGCCCAGCAAAAAAAGCTCCCTGCCGTCTGGGAGCCGCGCAGCATTTTGGATGTGGCTGTCGATTGGAATGGCGATCCGCTCCATGTCGTAGTCACCCATTTAGGCACAAAAAAGTCAGAACATAGGCAACAAATCGAATTTTTGCGCGACTATTTGCAAGAAAAGTCATACAAGCACAGCATTTTGCTCGGTGATTTCAATCTGCTGCCGAGCGATCCGTTGCTCGAAACCTTACGCGGCACGTACCAGGATCCGGCCTATGCGGGGAAGCTCGGGCTGCGCACCCTGAGACATGCAGGTGCCCCGGAAGAAATTGATCGCATTTTCCTGTCGCCACAGCTTTCATTCATTGATGCCTCCGCGCCTGCCATCGGTCCGTCTGATCATTATCCCGTTCAGATGACGCTGCAAAGAGAGGATCTTGCGTACAAAAAGGCGATCTCTTCCCGCTGATGTGGGAACGAGACCGCCTTTGGTCGTTTGCTTTGCCTTATTTTCCTGCTGGACTCTCTTCCGGGTTTGGAAGCGGCTTGACCTTCCCGTAATTGGTCAAATACGTCTCGACCTGCGAATGCTCGCGGACTCGCTGCCCCTTCAAATCGTATTGCGATTGAATGGACATGCTGATGGTCGTCGGAAGCTTGCTTGTTTTATTGTAAAAGACTGTGTACTCCGCATTTACATCCATTTGATCCACAATCTCACTGACATTGGGTGCCGACTGGGATTGTATCCGGGGACCCTTGTGGCCTGTTGCACTCTTCTTCCATGCGCCATCGGACAATGACATCGCCAATTTCACACTTGGTTTGTAAACGGCAGAAGAAGTCGATTGAATCTGGGATCCTGATGCCTGCTCACTCATTTGTGTCACCAGCCAGCTTTTCAGCTTTGCGGAATCGAGGGTAACGCGCACTCCTTCAACATCATCGTTCGGATTCTCATCCGGCAAAGGGAGCACTTTCTTCTTCATTTCTGCCATCTGTTGAAACGCGTACGCCGGGTCCCAGTTATCCATTTCCTGCTGGAATCCGTGCTTCGTTTGTCCGACATCCTTCCAGCTTGAATCACTGCCCTGCTTGGCGTACAGCTTGTCTCCGCGATTTAGGAGACTCAGATTGTTTACCCGGTTTTCCTCCGGCACTGACAGCTTCACGTTCATATAAACGGCTTCTTTATCTTTTCGACCCGAAAAGTTTACTACGTTGCCATTTGCGCTGTTTTCCGTGAGCAGCTTGGTGCGACCGTGGAATTCATACGCATCCTGCGTGGTGAAATGGTCGCTGACCTCTTCAAACGCCGAGCCAGCGCTTTGCTTGACGCCCATTTGATTGCAGCCTCCCATGGCTGTGCATAAAAGGGTCACGAGACAAATCGTCCATCCTTTGCGCATTCATTACCCCTCCTTCACGCTACTCCCCATATCGTTTCCGGTGAAGAAAAAGGTTATTCTGCGGCTGGCAAACTCACTCGTCCCCACCTACACGGAGTAGTACAGGACGCCTTCTCGCTCTTGCACGTCCACCTGGTGCAGAATCGTCAGCAAATCGATATGCCCCAAAGTCTCCGAAATGGTCAGAGGAAGTTCTTTTTCATACAGCGTTGGGAAGAGCAGGGCCGTCAGCTCATACGCGGTTTTTTCGCCATCAGTGAGCAAGCGGCGAAGCGTGTCGGTCCTCTCCCAGTTCTTGCGCAGGCGGGCCTGGATCAACTCCCGATGGTCCATAACGGGTTCGCCATGTCCTGACAGCACCTGCTCTATTTCCATATCGGCACACATTTGCAGTGCGGTCCGATACTGAACCAGTGTCAATGGTCGCACACTGCTGCGGTCGCGCGGGGGCTCGATAAACGCATTGGATGAAATCCGCTTGATGATATGGTCGCCACCGATCATCACACGATCGGAGGCACGGTACAAAGACAAATGGCTCTGACTGTGGCCAGGCGTATACAGCACTTGCCACTGCGGCAGGTGAGGAACCGTCTGCTCATGCTTCAGATGTCCGTCAATACGGCTCGGCTCCGAAAAAGTCTTCATGAGTGCATGAAATCTTTGAATGATGAACAACTTCTCATGAGGGACTCCGCTTTGCTTGTACAGGTCCGTGAAAAACAGGTCGTGAAAGTCCATGAACTCCTCGTCGAGCTCGATGTACGGCACCGCCAACGGATGAGCCCATGTGCTGGCTCCCGATGCCTGCCTGACCCGCTCCAGCAGCCCGCAATGGTCGACGTGATGATGGGTCAGGAGCACCTGCTCAATGTCGCCTACAGCCAGCCCGATTGACCCTAATCCGTCCGCAAGGGCCTGCCATGCCTCCTCTGTGAGCGGTCCTACATCAACCAGTGTCAGCTTCTCGCCTTTGATCAGATATACGTTTACTGGACCGACGTTAAAAGGAGTCGGCAGCTCGATGCAAAATACATCCGGCGCCATTTCTTGCGCCCTTCCTCGCGAAGTGTGTGAAGTCATCTGATTTCCTCCCGTGAACCCCTCAATTTGCAGCCTGCATTTCCTAAAAAGAAAAGAGCCAATCTTGGCTCTATGCTAACACAACTTGGTTTCTTCCTGAATTTTTCGCTTCGTACAACGCGATATCGGCTTGATAAAACAGCGACTCGACGCTGAGATCGAGATCCGATTCTTTGCTCCATTTCGCAAGGCCGCACGAGATCGTCACCTGCGGCGAAGTCTCCTGCTCCACGCAATGGCGGATGCGCTCTGCGACGCTATGCGCCGTGGATTTGTCCACACGCGGCAAATAGACCGCCAGCTCCTCGCCTCCCCATCGCGCGGCGATATCGCTGTCACGTATGCTGCGACGAATGAGATTGGACACCTGGATCAATACCTCGTCCCCTACCTGATGGCCAAAGGTATCATTCACATTTTTGAAGTAATCGATATCGATCAAAATGAGCGAACCGTACCCATCCTTTTCGAGTGAAGCGCGCACCCTCTCATTCAAATGCCTGCGCGTAAACAGACCTGTCAAATTGTCCGTAATGACCATTCGTTCCATTTCATTGTGCAAGACTGCGTTGGTCATGGCGAGGCTGGCATGTTGGCCGAAAATTTCGAGTAGCTTGTAGTCATCAAAACTAAAAAAATGATAGCGTGAATCGGAGACTAACAGCACTCCACTAATTTCGCCTTCCACAATCAGCGGCACACCCATCAACGAGCAGCAAGGCAGCAGCGAGAACGGCAGTGGTCCGGCACCTGGCTGAGCAAGAAGCAGCGCCTGTTTGTTCTGCAAAATTTCCTGAAATGGCTTCTCATTGGTATGAACCGTCATGCCGTTGAATTCAGGCAAGGACGATGAGAGCACGTGAAAACGGTCCTCCCCAGGCGATTTGCTCAGAATGGCGCAAAACTCAGCATCAAAGGTAGCACCCATCATGGTAGTCACAAAATCCAGTATTTCTTTCAAATCGAGGCTGCGATTCAGCTGTCGCGCCATTTCATTGATCAATCTCAGCTCGCGAATCAAATTCCGGGACTGCTGGTAAAGCTGGGCATTCTCAAATGCGGTACCAGCCGTGTCAGCCAGAATCGCGATGTAATCTGTCTCATGCTGGCTCAAGGATACGCGCTGGTCCGATGTGACTTGCAGGACTCCGTATATTCCCTGTTTGCCCAGCAGCGGGGCCGCAATGACTGTCGTGGACTGTCCTTCCTCTTCCACTTTTTCCACAATCAGTCTCCCCTCCAGATATGCTCTCGTGCTGGTAGAAGGCTCGGCTTCCTGAAAGGATAGCTGCTTGACTGGCGTGGTGGCGTTCGGTTCGACTGTCAAAAACAGCTCGACGGACAATTGCGGATACAAGCTCGGAATGCTCGTCACGATTTCGTGCAGAACGTCATTGACATCGATCGAAGCCTGGATTTTGGACATGAGCTGATACAACAGGTCTTTTTTGCTGGCTTCCCTGCGCAAATCATCAGACAATACGGCCCGCCACAACGCGTTGCTTGCCTTTTCCCCCACTTCCTGCAAGAACGCGACATCCCGCTCGTCATACGTACAGTCAATCTCATCGGGCGGCAAATGGAGAATCAGCGCATAAAGCGGCTTGCTCTTGCAGATGATCGGCACGGAAACAATCCGATTTTCTTCGAGAATCGACGGTACGACCGGAGCTTGTCCAAATCGGGCAACGACCTGGGCGATTTCGCCCTGTCCCTCGTCCACCTGCTGTGTCGTTACAATCTCCTGCGGGATGCACAGTCCGCTTTCAGACAACTTCACCGCCGAACAATAGCCTTTTTGGATGATGTCACTGATTTGCTTCGTCAAGCTGATGAGCAGCTCGCGTGTCGTGTCGTGAAGATTGAGATCCATCACGATCTGACTGGTCGCGTGCTGGATGTAGGCGTCGTACCCCATCCGAATCATCGGCTCCAATCCTCTCAAATAGGAGAGGAGGTCAACATCTAATTCAGACTCGGGAGTAACGATACCAATCACAGCTCTCACGCGTCCGTCATTCTCAAGCAGAGGGATGGCTCCGAACAAATTGTGATCATCCTCCCAAGCTCTCACGACGATTCCCCTGGTGCTGAACGCCTCCTGAGTCAGCTCCCATGCGTGACCACAAGGAACAGAGTGTAGCATCAGGTCAAGTCCTTGAGGGTTCCAGGATTGGCCTACCTGCATCTCCATGACGTTTATTACACGGCCCCCGGAATCTGTCAAGAAAAGGATGCCTGGGCGCTTTTCCGGCCAAGATTGAAGAATAAAATGGGCCGTGTAGGAAAAGACCGTTTCTAACTTCCCCAACATTTTACTTGACACGAAATACTCCCTCTCTCAGCATTTTCTCAAATTTCCAAATGGTCTGTATCGTTCACTTGCAAGACTTCCCACCGATCGTCGGCAAACCGGAACATCGTGATCCCTGTATTGTCGATCCGTGTGACACCCGTTCCCTGCTCTCCGGCGGTCACGTAATGCAAAAAACTGTTGATCAAGCCGCCGTGGGATACGACGACCACCGCTTCGTTCGGATGGCCTTTGGCCAACTGCGTCAAGGCAGTGACGGCGCGCTGCTGCATGTCCTCGAATGTCTCGATCCCACAGGCAGCCTCATCCTGCGCTTCAAAGCGAGCGCGGATTTCTTCGTAAGTCAAGCCTTCCCACTGCCCGTAGCATCGCTCCCGCAGAGTCGTCCGGGTAGAAACGGACGAGCCGAACTCTTCCGCAATCTTTGTCGCTGTGACGCGTGCTCGGCTTAAATCACTGGAGTATACAGCGTGGATCGTCTCGCTCCGGAACCGACGGGCAACCTGTTCAGCCTGGCGCAACCCCTGCTCATTCAAGTCGATGTCACTATGGCCTTGAATGCGCCTGATCTGGTTCCATTCCGTTTCTCCGTGGCGGATGAGGTACAAGATGGTTTCCAAGACGATAATCTCCTTTGGCAATCTTTCTATTGATAGTACTTTTTATTATATAAGATGCTTATACGCAATTCTAGATTGATCAAAAAACATTTGGGACAAAATTCCTTTCCTGCCCTTCGAACTAGATTTCAACCATTTTTTCTTTCAAACGGTGAAACGCTGGCTCCTATCGCCACGTCAGAGTGGTAAGTGAAAATATTGACATCGTTGGAGGGGTTTAACATGAAACCTTGGCTCGTACGCTCAAGCTCGTTTCTATTGACTGCTAGTCTGGTGTTCCCGGTCTTTTCGGCACACGCCCAAACACCATACGCTTCTACCCAAGCGGTTTCCAATAACATGCAAGTAGGTGGTGCCATGCTAGCCGCTGCGAGCAAAGTGAAGCTGTCCAAGGAGGACGCTGCTGCTCTTGCCCAAAAGCTCGTACCGATGAAAGGACTGGAACTTACCAATGTCTCGTTCCGTTCAAGCGATACTTGGCGGCCGTTTCCAGAATGGTCATTTAGTTGGGAAAAGAAAGTCGCAAACAGTGAAGAACTAGAAGTGTCCTACAGCGTCAGCATCCACGCCAATACCGGGGAAGTAACGGCGTACTCTCGCTACGAACGGGGAGCGTCAAACCTCCCGTATGCCAAACGGGTATCGTATGAAGACGCGCGCAAACAAGCCGAAAATTTCTTGGCCAAATACAATGCGGGCAAAGCCGAGCAGACTCGCCTGTACGTCCGTGACATGCCTGCTCCCAAGACACCACTCAATACAGATACTGCGTACTCCTTCCGCTTCGTTCGTGTTGTCGATGGAGTGCTCTTCCCGGACAACAGTGCTGACATTACCGTCAATAGCGCTGGAACTGTCATCGGCTACTCTCTCACATGGAACGATGTCACTTTTGAAAAGCCAACGAAAGTGATCTCCCAGGAAGAAGCCGAAAAACAGATGATTGCACAGGCCGAAGCCCGACTCTCGTATCTCATCCCATGGGAAAAAAGTGGCGAGGCACGCAACAAACCCACGTTGGCCTATCAAAATCCGTTCACGTTTTACATCGATTCAGCTGACGGCACAGCTTTGTTACCGGCGTCCCTAGTTCCTCGCAGTCAACTCAAGGAACCGGCGCCTGTAAGCACGAAAGCACTGCCAGCTCGTCATTCGGGCAAAGCTCTTTCTCAGGAAGAAGCAGTGAAATTGGCTTCAAACACATTCGATCTGGGCAATTACGAGCTGCGTTCCGCTAATTATAATGAAAAGGATTATCGCGGAAACCGACCGGTCTGGAATCTGGAGTACGGTGAAAAAGAAAATCGCAACCGTGGTTATGCTTACGTATCCATCGATGCGACTACAGGTGATATTTACGCCTTTAACAAAGAGATTCAGCCATTAAAATCATCGGAGGGCTCCTCCAAAAAAGTCAGTACGGATGAACTGAAGGCCAAAGCGATCGAAACCGTCCGCAAATGGACGCCGACACTCGCACATCAGCTGTACTGGATCGATCGCTCCCAAGAGGATGCCGGGCAAGGTGATTCGGATCGCTACAGTGTAACCTTCCAGCGCTATTTGGATGGGATCGCAGCGGCTTCCGGTACCGCATCCCTTACGTTTGACACAAAGTCAGGAGAGCTCCTTTCCTATTACGCAGAACTCGGCAGCGAGACCTATCCGGCCAAACCTGGCAAGCACTTGTCTGAGCAAGAAGCCATTGACGCGTGGAAGGGCGAGATTGAGACCGAAGCAGTCTATGTCTTGACTCCGCTGAGTGCAGAGGATCGCAAAAAAACGGAATCTCAGGCATCTTACTTGCCAAAGAGATCAGCAAAACTCGTGTACCGGGCGACTACCACTCCGTTTGAACAGGCTTATTTCTACGATGCCACAACGGGGGATTGGCGCTCTCAATCATCCGGCAAGGTCATCAACCTGCATCGTCCACAGCCAGCTGATCTGGAAGGACATCCAGCGGAGAAAGAATTGCTCCTGATGTACGAATATGACGCCCTTTCCCTGATCGACGGCAAAATCATGCCGCAAAAAGAAATCACGCGGGGCGAAATG
The DNA here is from genome assembly GCF_016811915.1 of Brevibacillus choshinensis. Lineage (NCBI taxonomy): Bacteria > Bacillati > Bacillota > Bacilli > Caryophanales > Paenibacillaceae > Brevibacillus > Brevibacillus choshinensis. The sequence goes on from NZ_CP069127.1 coordinate 4,288,142, forward strand.
ATCGAGATGCTGATGATCAGTCTGAACAACGGACGCTACTACCCAGTGTACTCCTCTGAGCGCAAGAACACGTTCAGCGACGTAGCAAACGGCTCCCGCTACTTCGCTGCTGTAGAGGCTGCAGTAGACCGCGGCCTGCTCGATAAAAACGCTTCCAAGCTCAATCCGAATGAACCGATCAATCGCGAAGAGCTGGCCGATATGATCGTGCGCGCCATGGGCTACAGCAAGCTGGCGGACTACTCTTCGATGTTCCAATCGAAACTCACAGACATCGCCAATACGAAACACCGCGGCGCGATCGTGATCGCAACGACTTTGGGGATCATGACCACAGACAAACAGGCGTTCAAGCCGACTGCGACCGTTTCGCGAGCGGATGCGGCTACAAGCTTTACCCGCTTCCTCGAGAAACGCGGCACACAAGAGACGAATCCCGTCATGTACCATGCCGAATACGAGTAAGCCTGACGCCATCCGCGCCAACATCGGTGCCGGATGGCCTCTGTCTTTTCCCTTGACTTCGCAATGCCTAGCCTAGTATTATTGAATGTATGTGTACAGGGTAGCATTGATTGTAGGTAAAAACGGAAGGATGTACCCTCTTAGTTCCCTCCCTTTCAGGCAGCGGCTGAACTACCTGTGAGGAGCACGATGCGGAAACGCTACCGTCCGAAGTTCGTGTAGATAAAGTAGGAACTAACCTGCCGGAAGTAAACACCTACGAATCCATATTAAAGGAGAATGAAAACATGTCACGTTACACAGGACCTCGTCACAAACTGGCCCGTCGTCTGGGTATCTCCCTCGATGGTACAGGAAAAGACATCAAACGCAACTTCCCTCCAGGTCAACACGGTCACAACAACCGTCGTAAACTGAGCGAGTACGGAATCCAGTTGCAAGAAAAACAAAAACTGCGCCACATGTTTGGCTTGAACGAAAAACAATTCCGCCGCACTTTCGACAATGCTAGCAAAATGGCTGGCGTTGTGGGTGAAAACTTCATGAAATTGCTGGAATCCCGCCTGGATAACGTGGTATACCGCATGGGCTTCGCTCCAACACGCCCAGCTGCTCGTCAGTTGGTAAACCATGGCCACTTCATGGTAAACGGCAAAAAAGTGAACATCCCATCTTACCGTGTTCAACCAGGTGATGTGATCTCCATCCGCGAGAAATCCCGTGGTCTGGAAATCATCAAGAACTCCCTGGAAGGCCGCAACTTCCTGCCAAACTACATCACTTTCAACGATGCTGCTGCTGAAGGTACCTTCACTCGTCTGCCTGACCGTGAAGAAATGCCAGCTGAAATCAACGAAGTTCTTATCGTTGAGTTCTACAGCCGTTAATCGACTGGAAGATAAAGAAAGAGTAGCGCCGCTCGTCGGCCTACTCTTTTTTTGTGAAAAACGTCCCGTCCCCTTGCTTCGATGCATCCTGACGTTTTTCATACGCTGTGCTCGCGATAAGCTTCCCGCACTCTCTCCATCTGCGCCAAATGGCCATCGACGTGATGGACATACCTTTCCAGAAGCTGCGAGAGCGTCAACGGCCCCGCCTCTTCGTGGATGCCGCAGCGATCCCAATCGGCACCTTCCACGCTCTCCAGTACGGGAACCATCATGGAACGCATGAGCCCAAACAGCTCAAGAGAGCGCCCTGCATCCTGACCCGAGTAACCCAGCGAGTTCGCCCACGCATCCTGGTCGTAGGCAGTCAACGCCGGGTTGTCTTCCGCAAGGACTCTTTTCATGCGATGGATGCCGACCAGTTCCGCATCCGCCAGGTGGACGATGATCTCATGGATGCTCCATTTATTATGCCCTGGCTTGTAATGCATCTCTTCCTCGGACAATGTGCGGATCGCTTCCTTCAGTCTTTCATACCCGTTGCTGTACGCTGCGATGAGCTCCTTACTCATTTCGCCCCCACTCCCTTTTCCGTAATCTCACGGGTTATCCCCCACCTCTATACACGTCTGGATGAGAAGAAAGTTGCGTTTGTGCATTGCACTTTCGAAAAGTTATTATCTTGACCACGGTAAGGTAGTTGCCTATAATCCTAAAATACATCGGTTGTTTCAAATAAAGCCCTGCTCCATCTTGCCATCCAGAAAGGGAGTTACTCTCTTTGAATGGGGAAACCTGAAGAAGCAGCCTAATACCGATAACCTCATCGAAGCGAAGGGAGACGCTCATGAAACCAAAATACCAGCCATTGTTTGATACATTCAGCTTTCGCAGCGGCGTGCAGGTGAAAAACCGCTTGGTCATGGCACCGATGACCACCTACTCGGGCAATCCGGATGATACCGTATCCAAAGGAGAGCTCACGTACTACAGCCGTCGCGCAAAAGGTCTCGGCATGGTCATCACCGCATGCACGTACGTCACGGCAAACGGGAAAGGATTCCCCGGAGAATTTGCAGGCGACCGTGATGACATGATCCCCAGCTTGCGTGAGCTGGCAACCACCATCCAAAGTCAAGGAGCAAAGGCCATCCTGCAGATTTTCCACGCAGGGCGCATGAGTCCTCCTGAGCTCGTACCCAATGGAGAAACCGTCAGTGCGTCTGCCGTCGCAGCTGAACAAGCAGGTGCGCAAACACCTCGCGCCCTCACCGATGCTGAAGTGAAGGACATCGTCAAAGCTTTTGGGGAAACCACTCGCCGCGCGATCGAAGCTGGCTACGACGGCGTCGAACTCCATGGGGCCAACGGTTATTTGATCCATCAATTTTTCTCTCCTCACTCCAACCGCAGAGAAGATCACTGGGGGGGCAGCCTGGAGAAGCGCTTGAACTTCCCCCTCGCTGTCGTAGAGGAAGTAAAACGCGTCGTAGCCGAGCATGCGAAGCAGCCATTTCTCGTCGGATACCGCTTTTCGCCAGAAGAATCGGAAACGCCGGGAATCACGATGGCTGATACACTCGTCCTCACCGATGCACTGGCGGGCAAGGGCCTCGATTACCTTCACGTTTCGCTGATGGATTTCTGGTCCACACCACGTACGGTGTCTGCAGGCTCCTCCGAAACACGCCTGCAGCTCATCATGAAACAAGTCAACGATCGGGTACCTGTCATCGGAGTAGGATCCATTCATACCCCGGATGAAGCGCTCAAGGCTCTTGAAACAGGTGTTCCACTCCTGGCATTAGGCCGTGAGCTCATCATCGAGCCGGAGTGGGTCGAGAAGGTGGCGCAAGGTCGAGAATCGGAAATTGCAGTCGAACTGAGCCGCAACGATCAAGCGCGTTTGGAGATTCCCGATCCGCTCTGGAATGCCATCATGCACACGCCAGGCTGGTTCCCGATCGCAGAAAAAGTCTGATCGCCCCGCTTTTGTCAAAAAGGTGCCTGTCCAGTGGCTCGTCTGCTGACAGGCGCCTTTTTTCGATGGTACTCACGCAAAATCGAGCGGCTTCGTCAGCCTGTAGAACCATGTCGACTACCCGCTGGACGCCTTCTCGACTTCTATCCTCCAGCTTCCTCGTATGGTATAATCAGGGTGTATGCTAGGGGGTCATAAATTATGTCGAATAGCCACAATTCTTCCTCTGAACCGACGAAGAAAAAACGCCGGCGAAGCCGCGGCAGAACGATCTGGATCATCGTCCAGCTGCTGTTTTTGCTAGGGATAATGGGAGGCGTCGTTGCAGGAGGAATCGTGACGGGTTATGTCGCAGCATTGGTAAAAGACGAGCCTGTGCGTAACAAAGAAGAACTCGAGAAAAAGATTTTCACGAACTATCTGACTGGATTCGCCTATTACAATGACGGCTCACTCATCGGTCAATTGCGTGCCGAAGAGGGCGACAGACGATTGGTGAAAAAAGCAGACGTTTCGCCTTATTTGATCAACGCTATCATCGCCACGGAAGACAGGAGCTTTTACCATCACAAAGGGGTTGCCCTGCAGTCCACCTTGCGCGGAGCCATCCAGGATTTTACCAACCAGCCCGTCGTAACGGGAGGCAGCACCATCACTCAGCAGCTCGTCAAAAACACCATTCTCTCCGCTGAAGTCAGCCATGCTCGCAAAGCCCGGGAAATCTTCACCGCTCTGCGGATCGAGCGCATGTTTTCCAAGGATCAGATTTTGGAAGCATACATGAATGAGATCTATTTCGGGAAAAATGCGAACGGCTCGAACGTTTACGGTGTACAAGCAGCGGCAAAAGGGGTCTTTGGCAAGGACGTCAAAGAGCTGAACCTCAGCGAAAGCTCGTACCTGGCAGGAATGATTCAAAATCCTGGCGCTTACAGTCCGTTTGGAAACGAAAGCTATCAGCGCGGAAAAGAACGCCAAAAGATGGTTCTCGACCGGATGCTCGAAAATGGCTATATCACTCAATCGCAGTACAACACGGCGAGCGATGCCGATCTCAAAGCTTCCCTGGCAAAGCCTACCGAACAAGCCTATCGCGAGGTACCGTTCCTGATGATGGAAATCGAGGAACGAGCCGCACGCCAGCTGGTCGACGCAGACCTCAAGGAAAAAGGCAGAGACAAAGATTCGGTGGGCCGCAACGAGTACCGCCAATTAGTGGAAGAAAAGCGTCGGGACATTCTCCGCAACGGTTACAAAGTACATACCACCATCGACAAAAACGTTTACAACATTATGCAAGCCGTCGCCAATGATCCGAAGAACTTCGGAAAAAATCGGACCTATACCATTCGACGCTCCAATGGCAAGACAGAAAAAATCGAAAATGCCTTGGAAGAAGTCGGCTCCATGCTCATCCACAACAAGACCGGCGCCATTCTCGGCATGATCGGCGGACGCGACTTCAAGGTGGAGCAGACGAACCATGCGACAGTGCCAAGACAGCCGGGATCTTCCATGAAGCCACTTGCTGCCTACGCACCTGCGTTTGAATTGGGCTTGCTGCAGCCAGCTTCTCCTATCGACGACTCGCCGGTCTTGCTCGCAGATGGACAAAACGGCTCTCACCTGCCGATGAACTGGAATAACAAATGGCAAGGGATCATGAGTGCCCGTGAAGCACTGCAGAAGTCCTGGAACATTCCAGCGATCAAGACCTATCTCAAGGTGGGCATCCCAACCGCCCTCGAGTATGTAAAGAAGATGGGAATTACGACACTGGTGGATGCGGATAATTACGCTTCGACCGGAGTAATCGGCGGCCTCACCTACGGGACGACCGTCGAAGAGATGACGAATGCATACGCCACCTTCGCCAACCACGGATCCTTCGTGGACGCCTACCTCATTGATCACATCGAGGACAGCCAGGGCAAGGTCATTTACAAGCACGAAGCTGGGCCCGTACAAGTGTACAGCGAACAAACGGCGTATTTGATCACCGACATGATGCGCTCGGTTGTCGACTCCGGCACAGGTACTCACATTCGCAAATACGTTCCTAGAAAAGTGGACGTAGCAGGAAAAACGGGAACCACCAACAGCAGCAATGACCTGTGGTTCGTAGGATATACGCCAGAGCTGTCCATGGGCGTCTGGGTCGGATTTGACGAGCCATATCCGATGCCGGATTCCGACAAGTACGTCCCCATGGTCGTCTGGGGCAAGGTCATGAAAGAGATCATCGAGAAACATCCGAATTTGTCTTCGCCGGATGACAATTTCAAAAAACCGGAGGGAATCGTCAGCGCAACGGTAGACTCCAAATCGGGTCTGCTGCCGAGCGAGCTTTCCAAAGAAGCGGGGCATGTGATCACCGACTTGTTCAATCGCCGTTTCGTGCCGACGAAAGTGGACGATAGCCATCAAAAAGCGCGCATCGTGACCTTTGACGATGAACGCTACCTGGCAAAAGAAGGGACTCCAGATGACTTTGTTACCGAGGGTGTCTTCTACCGCTCGCCGGATCCGCTCCCGACCAAGGAGCAGATTCAACAGAAAAACAAAAAAGTAGCCATTCACCCGCCTGACTGGGAGCAGCGACTCCCTGATAAGGAAGATCCGCGTACGGATGTCGCTGGAGCGCCTGCTTCGCCTAATGCCGTAGCCGTGAGCACAACAGGCAAGCAGAGCGTCCTCACCTGGCAATCTGCCAAGGAAGCGGATCTGCTCGGCTACCGCATCTACCGAGCAGATAGCCAAAATGGCTTTATCCGCATCGCTACCGTCAAGGATCCATCCGTACTGGCCTTCACCGATACGGGAGCTGCCATCGGGGAAACCGGCTACTACGTGACTGCTGTCGACATTGCTGGCCAGGAGTCTCAGCCATCCGCTATCGCGACCAGCTCCGGCGTTTCCCATACTTGGGAGCTGCCCGATCCAAATCCGGATCCAGGCTCGGGCACGACTGAGAGCCCTGGCGATTCAGAGGAACCGACGGATCCGACCGGAACGACAGGGCCTGCCGATGGGCAGTCAGATCCGGGAACAGTCTCCACCTCCCCTCCGTCAACACCGAAATCGCTGACGATCAAATCAGCGGGTGGCGGATGGAAGCTGCAATGGAAGGCGAATGCTTCCTCTGAGCAAGTCATTGCCTACAATATCTACTTCAAGCCGGATGCAAATAGCGGATACCTGCTGATTGATACGGTATCGGCTACCAGCTACAACCATACTTCCAATGTTCCAAACGGAAGCTATTACATCACTGCCGTGAACAGTTACGGAGAATCGTCACATTCGAACAGCGTCACGGCTAGCAACTGAGAATAAACTGAAAGAAGAAGCAGAGATGGTTTTCATGGCCATCTCTCTTTTTCTACAAGCACAAGGGGGGGACCTGATGGATCACGTCAAGCGCTATCATTCGCTGAAAATGACTGTGAACGGAAGAGAACTTTTGATTGAGGGACCCATTAACGGGAGTGAGCTTGCCTCCTATCGCTTTGATGAAGGCCTGAAAGCGTTCCGCATACCGGAGCAGCAGCACAAAGCCCTCATCGAAATCGCTGATCTCCCGGAAGGACGCATTATCGTAGCTCGCGAAGACGACCTGGTCCTCGGGTACGTCACCTTTCTCCACCCCGATCCGCTAGAACGCTGGTCTGAGGCCCAGCTCCCTGACCTTCTGGAGCTGGGCGCTATTGAAATCAGTCACCTGGTCCGAGCAGGAGGAGTGGCGAAGAAGCTCCTTGAAGTCGCCTTTATGGATGACGCTTTGGAAGACTACGTCATCATCACGACCGAATATTACTGGCATTGGGACCTCAAAGGAACCGGGCTGGATGTGTGGCAATACCGCAAAGTGATGGAAAAGGTCATGGGGAGCGTAGGAATGACGTGGATGGCGACTGACGATCCGGAAATCTGCTCTCATCCCGCCAACTGCCTGATGGCGAAAATCGGCAAGCGCGTTCCGCCCGAAACAGTCGAAGCTTTTGATGCCATGCGATTCCAGAACCGTTTTCTCTATTAGCTCGATCCATGCTCTCTCGGATGCGAAAAAGGAGGCCTCTCTCATGCGTATTGAGGATATTATGCGGAAAAACGTCGTCACGGTAAGTCCTTCCACTTCGATCGGGGAAGCTCTCCTCTTGCTCCGCGCCAAACGAATCAGACATTTGCCGGTCGTGGAGCATACTCGTTTGGTCGGCATCGTCTCCGACCGCGACCTTCGCGATGCCCTTCCCTCTCGCCTGCTGACACACGAAGATGACGACACGATCCTGCACAAGCCTGTCGCGGACATCATGCACAAACAGGTTATCACTGCCCATCCGCTTGACTTTATCGAGGATGCCGCAGCCCAGCTCTATGAGCACAAGATCGGTTCACTGCCTATTGTCGATCGCAGCCAACTCGTAGGCATGATCACCGAATCCGACTTGTTTTCCAGTCTGATTGAGCTCTTTGGGGTCAACAAACCCAGCTCCCATATCGAAGTCGAGGTAGATGATCGGGCAGGTATGCTGGCCGAGGTCAGTCAGGTTTTTCGGGAAGCTCACGTGAATGTGTGCAGCGTCGTGGTCTATCCCTCGAAAAACGTTCACAAGAAAAATCTCGTCTTCCGTGTCCAGACGATCGATCCGCGTATTGTCACCCAGAAGCTTTCCGATAAAGGATTTACAGTCATCTGGCCAACAGAAGGAGGGATCCCTCTGTGAGCCGCAATGCCCGACTTATTTACTCCTCGGACTACACGAACTACTACTTTCACGACGAACACCCCTTTAATCAAAGACGTCTGCTCCTCATGCATGATCTGATGAGCATGTACGGACTTTTGTCCGAGTCTGACATTCTTCCTCCGCGGCACGCCACCGACGAAGAGTTGGCATTGGTGCATGACTCCCGATACATAGCGTTCATCCGCGAACAAGGACACAGCGATGCGGAGCTTCCTCTCGCCGCCAGCTACGGGGTAGGCACGGAGGATGTTCCCTGCTTTGCCAATATGCACGAGTCAGCATCCCTGATAGCCGGTGGAACCCTGAATGCCGTAGAAGTGGTCATGAGCGGGCAGGCGCAGCACGCATTCAATCCTGCCGGAGGTCTGCATCACGCTTTTCGCGGACGCGCCTCTGGATTTTGCATCTACAATGACTGCTCTGTCGCAATTGCCTATTTGCGAAAGAAGTGGAATGCACGCGTCTTGTACATCGATACGGATGCCCATCACGGGGACGGCGTGCAATGGGCTTTTTATGACGATCCCAATGTGCTCACCATTTCTATTCACGAAACAGGAAAGTACTTGTTTCCAGGTACGGGCAATCTCACAGAGCGGGGGGATGGAAGCGGTTACGGCTATTCCGTCAATGTCCCACTCGACGCTTTTACCGAAGACGAATCGTTCCTCGCGGTGTACCAGGAGCTCGTCACCAAGGTTGCTCGCGGATTCAAACCAGATGTCATCCTGACGCAAAACGGCTGCGATGCCCATGCGTACGACCCGCTCACCCACCTGTCCTGTTCGATGAAAATTTATCAGGAGATCCCTCGGCTAGCTCATCAGCTGGCTCACGAGCTGTGCGAGGGTCGCTGGATCGCTGTCGGTGGAGGCGGGTACGATATTTGGCGAGTCGTCCCGAGGGCGTGGACCCTATTGTGGAGCGAGATGACCGACCAACCTTTGACGGACGGGCCGCTTCCAAAGGCGTGGGGCGAGCGTTGGCAGCCTCACACCGAACTGATTTTGCCGGAGCGCTTGTTTGATGAACCGTTTCCTGCGATCCCGCGCCGGGAAGAAATTACTCAAAAGAACAAAGTCACCCTGGAGCGTGCACTGATGTATGCCCCAGTCGAATAGCTTTCCTGCCATTGCGCTCATCGTATCTTTTTCCACATAAAAAAGCGTGAAGACGTCGTATCCGATCAGATACGTTGCCTTCACGCTTTTTACTTTCGGTTAAGCCAAGCCGCCTACCAGCTGCTCGAGCTCTGCTGGCTGATAGCCCTTTACTGCTTTATCGCCGAGGACGGTAACCGGTACGCCCATGAAGCCAAAACGTTCTACTTCCTCTTGATAAGCGCGGCTGGTCATAACATCGCGCACCTCGAAGGAGATCCCTTTGGCACTCAGCCATTGCTTGACCAGATTGCAGTCAATGCAGTTTTGTGTGGAATAAACAATGACCTGTGCAGCAGAATGGCTATCTGCTGTCAGCATGTTGCGCACGATGGCGTAGGAACGCTGCGACGCGAGCTTGGTGAATTCCACGAAGTTCACATGGGCGGATCCGTCAGCCTTGTCCGACATCGAACGAACGACAACAAACGGGATGCCGTTCATCGCGCATACCTGACCGACCGAGGCTCCTTCCATCTCTGTGCAGTGTGCTTGGAACTGCTCGTACAGCCATTGTACCTTCTCGCGGCTCGCGACGAACTGGTCTCCTGACAAAATGCGCCCGCTCACCACTTGAATGCCTGCCTCGATTCCTTTTCCTGCCTCGATCGCTTGCTGCATCAGCTCCTCATCCGCTTTCCAAACCCACTGCTCAGTAAAAGGAATTTGGCCAGGCGCAAAGCCCAGGGCAGACACGTCAATGTCATGCTGGACGCAATCCGTCGATACGACGATATCGCCGATGTTGAGGTCCGGATGAACCGCGCCTGCGACACCCGTAAAAATGACGCGCTCCACTTGAAACTGATCAATCAAGATTTGTGTGGTGACAGCCGCATTTACCTTACCCACACCTGATTTGCAGAGAACGACGGATTTGCCTTCCATCTCACCTTCATAATAGGTGATGCCCGCCTTTCCCGTCTGTTTCGTCTGTCCCATCGCTTCCAAATACAGCGCGATTTCCTCATCCATCGCGCCGATGATGCCGATCCGCATAACGATATCCTCCTCTTGCTGGTCCATCCATGTGTCCGTTATTATGCTTGCTCGGGTCTGGTGCTCTCCCGGTATTCGATTCGGTGTGGCAGCAGCACGACATGCTCCTCCACGTTTTCATTATTCATGTACTTGGTGAGCAAACGCATCGCTACTGCACCAATGTCATACATCGGCTGCACCACGGATGTCAGGCGAGGGCGTACCATTTCAACCAGGCGGATATTGTCGTGACCGATCACTTCAATATCTGCAGGCACGTTCAAGCCTGAGTCTTGAATCGCGTGGATCGCACCGATTGCCATTTCATCGTTTGCCGCAAAAACAGCGGTAGGAGGCTCAGCCAGCTTCAAAAACTCTTTGGTTTTGGTAAGTCCGGATTCGTAGAAGAAGTTCCCGTTTGCCACGAGCTCCTCATTGAGGCCGATCCCTGCGTCGATCAGTGCTTTCTTGTATCCTTCGAAGCGCATCAGTCCGCTCAGCGGGTCGCTCTGAGGGCCGGTGATCATGGCAATACGCTTGTGCCCGCGATCGATCAGCGCTTGGGTCGCATCGTACCCAGCCTGGAAATGATCAATGGTGACGGATGGCAGTGCGTTGTCTGCATCGCGCGTAGCTGCCAGAACGGTCGGAACGGACGTGCTCGTGAGCGCCTGCAGGTGGTCTTCCTTGATTTCAGCGCCCATGAACAACAGCCCGTCCACTTGTTTTTCAAGCAACGTATTGATCAACTGCAATTCCTTTTCCATCCGTTGGTCGGAGTTGCAGAGAATGATGTTGTATTTGTACATAGTCGCGATGTCTTCAATTCCGCGTGCCAATTCTGAGAAAAACAAACTGGAGATATCCGGGATAATGACACCGACAGTTGTTGTCTTCTTGCTAGCGAGTCCTCGCGCGACTGCATTCGGGCGATATCCCAATCGCTCAATGGCAGCCAACACTTTTTTTCGGGTCAGCGGTTTCACGTTTGGGTTTCCGTTGACCACACGTGAGACCGTAGCCATCGAAACCCCCGCTTCTCTTGCCACGTCATAGATTGTAACCGGCATCACACACCCTCACTTTCCCCATTTAATGGTTTTCATAATCATTTTCATAAATATATGCACCTATGATACGACAAGCCATGCAGGGTTGCAATCGTTTTTAGCTTGTCAAATCCTCGTTACTTCATTAGTTTGTTCATCGTTTTCAGCAGTTCGTCGATAACTTCATTGTCCCCCTGCTGAATGCGTTCCATGACACAGCTCCGCATATGTCCTTCCAGGAGAATCTTGCCTACTGAATTCAGCGCGGACTGCACAGCAGCTATCTGATTCAAGATGTCATCACAATACACATCTTTCTCGACCATCCCGCGAATACCGCGAATTTGACCTTCTACCCGATTCAGGCGGGACACGAGATTCGATTTGACTTTGTCTGTGCGCACAGTGGCTCGTTCAGACGAGCAGCATTGGTCGTGTTCATTCATCTGGCACCATCTCCCTTCTTGCGTTACCAGCGCGTAGTTCTAGCTTACTTGGTAGCCCCTTGTTCGTCAAATGGAGAAGGAGGTCTCTCCCGCTTTCAGGAAAGACCTCCTTCGATCACTAGCGTATCGGATTATCCGCGGGCTGCGACCACTTCGCCTTTGTACAGGCCGGAAGCCAGCAGAGCGTCAACAAACTGATTGAAATCCGGGATGTTCAGCTGTTGTTTTGCATCGGACAAGGCCACGTCTGGGTCAGGGTGAACTTCGACCATGATTCCGTCTGAACCGACAGCGATACCTGCTTTTGCAGTAGGCAAGAGGAGGTCGCGACGTCCTGTGGAGTGAGTCACGTCCACGAATACTGGCAAGTGAGTTTCTTGCTTGAGAAGTGGTACTGCGGAAATGTCCAGCGTATTGCGAGTCGCTTTTTCGTACGTGCGGATACCGCGCTCACACAGCATGACTTGCGTATTGCCTTCGGACAGGATGTACTCTGCCGCGTAGATGAATTCCTCGATGGTAGCGGACAAGCCACGCTTGAGCAGGATTGGCTTGTTGAGGCGACCTGCTGCTTTCAACAGTTCGAAGTTTTGCATATTGCGCGCGCCGATTTGGATCACGTCGATGTAGTTGCTTGCCATCTCCAGATCAGCAGGTGTCACGATCTCACTGATCGTAACGAGGTTGTACTCGTCACCGATGCGCTTGAGGATTTGCAGGCCCTCTTCACCCAAGCCTTGGAAATCGTAAGGGGAGGTGCGTGGCTTGTATGCGCCGCCGCGCAGTGTGCGCAGACCGCGTTTCACGTGGTTTTCTGCTACTGCCTTCACTTGCTCGTAGCTTTCTACCGAGCAAGGGCCAGCGATCAAAATCGGATTGCCGGCGCCGAACTCCACGCCTTTTACTGTAATCACTGTATCTTCCGCCTGTTTTTTGCGGCTGACCAAGAGTACTTTCTTCTTGTCGTCGTTTTGCAGGTCGAGAGATACTTGGAAGATTTGTTTGAACAAATGGCGAACGGTATTGTCATTGAAAGGGCCTTTGTTGTTTTCAACCAGCAGGTTGAGCATTTGACGCTCGCGCTCTGGATCAAAACGGTTGCTGCCCTGTTTTTCTTTTTCTTTGCCCAGCTCTTGTACCAAGGTAGCGCGTTTGTTGATCAGATCAAGAATTTGCAGGTTGATCTCATCGATCTGTTTGCGCATGGTATCGATCACATCGTGTGCCATGTCTCTCCACTCTCCTTTTTTATATGTGCTTTTTCAGGTGCTTATCGATAAATTAGGGTTATTATAATCGATTCGATCTCCCTTGTCAGCAGTTTAGCGCCAAAAAGCGCGAAAGTAAATTGTAAATGTTTTTCAAATCTTCTTTGCGAAGCGAGAAGATTCCTTCATTCGACAGGATTCTCTTTAAAACGAGTCGAATAATTGGATATATGTACATCTATTTGCACATTATTCATCCAGAACGAGGAGTGACCTAACCTTTGTCTCTGCATACAGAAACAGCCAAATCAGAGCTGATTTTTTCTTTAGATATCGGTACTCGCAGTGTGGTAGGACTGATCATGGAAGCGACGGGTGAGCAATATCGCGTCCTCGATTGCGCCATTCGTGAGCATGACGAGCGCTCCATGCTGGATGGACAAATCCACGACATCGTCGCCGTAGCCAAAGTGATCGGACAAATCAAGGAAGAGCTGGAACAAAAATACGGCCCCCTCCACCAAGTCGCTGTAGCTGCAGCTGGCCGTTCCCTACGCACGCGCCGCGTAAAGCTGGACATGCCTCTCGCACGCCATGCTTTCATCACTCGCGAGGATGTGCTGACGCTGGAGTTTGCCGCCGTACAGGAAGCGCAGGCAGAGCTCGCACAAGAATTAAAAGACCAGGATGTGACGCGCTACTACTGCGTCGGCTACAGTGTCGTCCATTACCATTTGGACGGCGAGCTGATCGGCAGCCTGATCGACCAGCGCGGGGATGCCGCCAGCGTGGACGTCATTGCTACCTTTTTGCCTCGCATGGTAGTAGATTCCCTGATCGCTGCCCTGAAACGGTGCGACCTCGACATGCAGGCGCTCACACTGGAGCCGATCGCCGCCATCAACGTGTTGATCCCAGTCACGATGCGCAGGCTGAATATTGCACTCGTCGACATCGGAGCAGGTACGTCGGACGTAGCGCTGACGGAGGAAGGCGCCATCACTGCCTACGGGATGGTACCTGTGGCGGGAGATGAGATCACGGACGCACTCATGAATGCCTATCTGCTGGATTTCCCCATGGCGGAAGAAGCAAAGCGGCTCCTCTCCGCTCAGGAGACGGTCTCGTTTACTGATATTCTCGGGCTGGAGCACTCTCTGCCCTCCGAGGAGGTCACAGCGGCAATCGATGCAGATATCCATCTGCTGGCGGAGAAAATCGCTTTCAAGATTCTCGAGCTGAATGGAAAGCCGCCTCAGGCCGTCATGCTGATCGGCGGGGGAAGCCTCACCCCAGGCTTGACGACAAAAGTGGCGCAAGTCCTCCAAATCCCTGCTGCCCGTGTCGCCGTACGGGGAGCGGATGCGATCAAGCAATATGTTGGCGACCATCCGCTTCTGGGAGGACCGGAATTCGTCACACCTGTGGGGATCGCCGTAGCAGCGCGCCGCCACCCTCTGCGCTATGTGACTGTCTCCGTCAATGACGTGCCCGTACGCATTTTCGACCTACGCAAAATGACGCTCGGGGATGCGGTCATCGCAGCAGGTTTGGATATTCGCCGCCTCTTCGGCCGACCTGGTTTAGCCATGACCGTCACGATCAATGGCCGGATGAAAATGATCCCGGGCAAGCATGGCACCCCGCCCGTCATCGAAAGAAACGGCGAAGCTGCCGGCTTGGATGCTCCCCTGGAGGATGGCGATCAGATCACGATCATTGCAGGCGAAAATGGCGAGGATGCACACGTACGGGCAAAAGATTTGCTCGAGCATCTCGATACGTTGGAAATCAGCTGCAATGGGCTGCCGCTGTCGCTTGGCCCCGTGATTCTGGTCAATGGAGAGGCGCATTCCCTAGACGCAGATGTGCCGGATCGAAGCGAGGTAGAGATCCGCTTGCCGCGTACGGTCGGCGAGGTGCTGCAGATTTCGGGGACCGAGCTGGGTGCGGAGGCTGCTGCGTACCAATTCAGCGTTAACGGTCATTCCTACTCCATGCCGTCCCGCACGGTCACGATCCAGGTAAATGGCAAGCCTGTTACTCTCGCAGACTCAATTCGTCAAGGGGACGCGCTGATCTATCGGGTGGAAGACGTCTCTCCTCCCACCATCCGCGATGTGATCCCTCTCGAGGAATGGGTACAGGAAACGATCATCGTCCATTTCAATGGGGAGCGCGTCGTCCTGCCGGTGGCGCAGGTGACGATCACGATGGATGGACGCGCTGTAAAAGACGAGGAAGCGATCACGGACGGAGCCGTCATCACAGTCAAATCTGCTCCAGCCTCCACACCCGTCTTTAGCGATGTATTCCGTTACGTCGATGTCTCACTGGAAAAGCCTGATCGTGAAAGCATTTCCGGCTTTGTCATGCTGGTGAATGGCGAGCTGGCTTCCTTTCAGACCGAGCTCAAGTCCGGCGACAAGCTTGAACTTTATTGGGAATAAAGAAAAAGAGCTGCTGACTCGATCGAGTCGACAGCTCTTTTCGTTTGTTAGGCGTTCAGTGCTTGCGCGATGGCATCCTGGGTGATTTTCCAGTGAGAGGTATGCCATTTCACTTGCCCATCCTCCAGCAAAAAGATTTGCGGAGACTCATGCTTGATTGCAAAGCGCTCTGCTGCGGCATTGGAAACAGGGCGGTCTTCAATCACGTGAATGACAGCGGAAGGAACGTCTTGGCCCTGTAAGAAAGTCTGAAATTCCGAAAACGCTGTCGCGCTGATCGGGCAAGTCGTGCTGTGTTTGAACAAGAGTCGTTTGCCGCCCTCTGCTACAAACTGATCCAATTCATCAGTCGAATGGAGTTGTTTTTGAGCCACTGTAGATCTCTCCTTTAGATTCCATACTGTGTGGCTTCCAGTATACAAAAACAGATCAGGAGAAGTCTATGTTCGCGGTGCAGGATCAGTCACAAAAGAAAAAAGACGCCCTCTTCCAGGCGCCCCTCCCCCTTCATGTTACACCATTATCTTTGTCAATCGTTCCCGAAGCTCTCTCATCCACTTCTCGTCTCCCAGAGATTGCGCCAATAAAAACAAGTCCAAGAGTTCGTTCACTCGCTCACCCAGCACTTCTCTTATGGAAGAGTCCATCCCTTCATTGGCAATCAGCACCAATAAGTTGGATAACTCTGACATTTCTTCGAATTCGATCGCCTGTCGCTCTGGATGCTGCCCCAATTCCTCCATGAGTGCTTTTAGATCGTCTTTAATGACATCCACCACCTGGGAATGGGCACAGCAGTCGTCCACGCAGACGTGCACCGGTACATTCAGGATTTTGACCCGGTTGCGGTACACGACGTTGCGTAGCACGATTTCCATGTCGTTTCCGCAGCGGCTACATTTCTTCTGCATCATTTCACCTCAATTCCACATATGTATACCTCTGTACTATTCGTGAAACCTCTCTTCAATCCTGCTAAACCTCTGGTGGTACATGGTGGATGCAGTGGCAGATAAAGATAACAAAAGCGACGCCCGCATGAGGCATCGCTTTTTTCTTGATCATCTCTTTGGTGTTGGCAAATCAGGCGTAAATGGCGTTCACTTTCTCACAGTGCGGGCACACGGCTACTTTTCCAGAATGCCCCTCTTCATCCTCTACCCGATAACCGGTAATTTGCTCTGAGAAGCAAAACAGGCATTCCGTATTGAAGTCCATATCGTACTGAGCTTTCCATACGATTGATTTAAAGTCTTCCCCTACGTTGATGGTGATCGGAACGAGGTCGTGCTGGAGACTGGACAATGATCTTTGCATCTGAATGACATCCTTTCGCTATTGCAAAGTCTTTTGGTATCCTCTAGCTTTTCCTGCTTTTCAGAATAATAAACATTGCCACCTCAAGGATTAAAAAAATGACCCGAAAGAATCTTCCCAAAAATGGGCATATGCCCGTATCGGCCCTGTGCGTAAACCCATATCTTATGGATGTAAGCACAAGAGGCTTAACACACAAGGGAGGATGTTTATCATATGAGTAGCATCTTTAACGGCGGTTTTGACGGCTTCACTTTAGTGTTGATCCTGTTCATCCTACTGGTAATTGTTGCTTGCAGCTGCGATTAATTAGCTGCATATAGATATGGAACAATTAGGCAGGGAGCTGCATATACATTAAAACCGAATCCTGTTAAGCGCGTTTCGTCGCAAGCTACCCGTTCTTCGGGTAGCTTTTTTGTGTGCAGGTTGTGTACAATACATACTGAATGTAATGGAAAGCGAGGGATACTCTTCCTATGAAAGATCCACGAATTGAACAGCTGGCTGACGTTCTCGTCAACTATTCCACGACCGTCCAGCCGGGGGAAAACGTATTGATTTACGCTATCGGCCAAGTTCATGATCTGGTGAAAGCCGTCATCGCCAAAGTATATGAAGCTGGGGGCAACCCTTACGTACAGCTGATCGATCAATCCATTCAACGCGAGCTTCTCCTGAACGCAAATGAAACGCAGCTGGGTGTGATGCGCGAAGCAGATGTGAGCTTCATGAAAAAAATGGATTGCTACATCGGCATTCGGGGCGGAGACAACATCAGCGAGCTGGCTGACGTCCCTGGCGACAAAATGCAGCTGTACTCGAAGCTCTTGATGCGCCCTGTGCTCGACGTGCGCGTTCCAGAGACCAAATGGGTCGTACTTCGCTATCCAAACGCCTCGATGGCGCAGCTGGCTAACATGAGCACCGATGCTTTCGAGGACTTCTACTTCAAGGTATGCACACTCGATTACGGCAAAATGGACAGTGCCATGGACAGCCTGGTCGAACTCATGGAGAAGACGGACAAGGTACGCATCACGGGTCCGGGTACCGATCTGACGTTCTCGATCAAAGGAATTCCTGCGATCAAGTGCGCAGGCAACGCAAATATTCCGGATGGAGAAGTATTCACTGCACCTGTGCGCGATTCTGTGAACGGCACGATTTCTTACAACACACCGTCTCCTTACCAAGGCTACACCTATGACAACATCAAGCTGACCTTCCAAGATGGCAAGATCATCGAAGCGACGGCAAACGATACTGCGAAAATCAATGAAGTGTTTGATACAGATGAAGGCGCCCGTTATGTCGGGGAATTTGCAATCGGGGTCAACCCCTTTATTCAAAACCCGATGAAAGACATTCTGTTCGATGAGAAAATCGACGGCAGCTTCCACTTCACACCAGGTCAAGCCTACGACGAAGCTTTCAACGGCAACAAGTCCTCCATCCACTGGGATCTGGTGATGATCCAGCGACCGGAATGGGGAGGCGGCGAGATCTGGTTTGATGACCGCTTGATTCGCAAAGACGGGCGATTTGTCATTCCAGAGCTGGAGTGCCTGAATCCAGAAAACCTGAAATAATCGGATCCAAACAAAAAGCGAAGGCACCCACTGCGGGCCTTCGCTTTTTCAGTTCGCCTTCCGCTGACTACACAGGCACGGAACAGGCTGGCTGTTTCAACAGAGACGATGATTTTTGCTCCAAAAACGCAATGGTCGTCTCCAAATGGTGTATCGTATATTCCCAGCAAAAACGCTGATACTCGTCAAAATTGGCTTCCAGCTTTTTAAAGGTCGTCTTGCTTTGCTGCAATACTTGGCGTTGAACTTCGATGCAGCCCTCGAGCAGATCTTTTTGTTCATCCTCGCTGCGGCTCTTTCCGAAGAAGATTTTTACCAGCATGTCAGAACGAAGAACGGCCGGTACGATTGGAGTCTGAATTTCCTGCAGGAAGGTTTCTCTTCCCGTGTCCGTGATTCGGTACAGGATCTTGTTTGGCTTCCCGGACTGAATGATTTCCTGCTTTGTCACGTAGCCTTCTTCCTCGAGCTTGCGCAGCGCTGGATAAATCGCACCAAAGCTGGCGTCGTAGAAGAACCCAATGCTGTTGGTAAACGCCTGCTTTATGTCGTACCCGCTCATCTCACCGTAACTCAAAAAGCCAAGTATGATTGTTTTTACGTCCATCTCTTCGCATCCTCCATTACCGTTGTTTCTTTTCTCTCTGTGGTGACTCTGGCAGATAATCGAATCCGCATAGCCTTTATGTTCAAAATATTCTTTAGATATATGTATTATAATTGGATTCTAATAATTATACCAATGCTATTTCTTTATTATATCAATCAAAAATAATGATATATAAACACTGATATATGCTCGAAACATAGGAAAATTGGGCTTCCCTTCCTTATCCACTCCCCATAAGATGATACATACCTATCTGCTGTAGGGGGAGAAATCGGTGAAAAGTAAAAAATGGTCCCATTATACGCGGGTAAAGTACCCCGTGAGCAGCAGCAGTTTGCATCCCTTCAATTTTTTCGTGCCAATCGTGGAACGAGTCCAAGAGGGAGTGGTCTCCATCGTCACCGAGGACGCTCCCCATTCCAAAAACATGGATTCCTTGATTCGCAGTCTGATGAACGAGGAAGAAACCCCATCCACCACGGAGCGAAGCTTTGGTTCAGGATTCCTTTTTCATCCGAAAGGCTACATCCTGACCAGTGAACATGTAATCGGCAAGTCCAAAAACATTTACGTCAAGCTGTTCAATGGTCGCGTTTTTGAAGCACAACGCATCCTGTCCGATCGCGTGCGTGACTATGCCGTCATCAAAATTGACGCCGATTGCAAGCTGTTTCCACTTCCTCTCGGAAACTCCGCCCACACCAAAGTTGGCGAATGGGTCATCAGCATCGGTTCCCCATCTGTCGCCATAGAGGCAAAAACAAGCAGCTCCTACCCCATTTGCCGTTTCGGCTGGGATTGGCTTTGCTGCGCAGCCAGCCTGATGCGACTGCCCGTTTTCTCCTCAATCAGATGCACCGCAAACAACACAGGTCGACGGATGGCTTCCGCATACAGATCCATCGCTTTCATTTGCTTAAAGATTTCCCGGCCAGGCTTTGGATTGACTTCGATGAGCCACGACCTGCCATCGACGTCTACCCCGATATCCAAGCCAAATTCCATCATGCGGCCGAATTTCTCTTCGAGCACAGATGCGACCTGATGGGCCATGTGGTGGCACTCGCGCAGGATCTGCTGTGCTCCCTCTTCACCAAATCGTTTGGACACAAAGACATGAAAGGGAATGGCCCGCCCTCCTCCATGCAGATTGGAGGTAGAGCTCCCCTTTTCACCTACCCTCACGCCACACCCTGTGACACTCCATTCGCCAGCTGCGTCCTTCTGGATCAGCAGCCTGATATCCGCTATCCGATTGGAAACCAGCTCCAGATCCAATCCTTGCTGCACCAGAAAATTCCCATCGCTGATTCGCTGCTCAGTGACCCATTTGCGAACCCATCTGCCTACATCCTCGGCACGCTGGAAGCTGGCGTTTTTATAGACATAGCGCTTGTCTCTTCCTTTCAGCTCATACTGTTTTCCCCGTACGGCCACTTTCAAGATGCTCCTGCCTCCCGTACCATTTCCCGGCTTCACATACAGCATGGGATGCCGCTTCAGCATCACCTTCAGCTTTTCCGGCGTATACACGTAGGTCTCGGGGATCCACCTCTTGACTCTCTCGTCATTGGCGAGCAGCTCCGTCACCCTCCACTTCTTGCTGAAAGGACTGTTGGCAAACTTAAACAGATTGCTGTGGCGCAGCTTCATGTATTCAGGAACCCGCCTGCGATACCGATCTATGACGATCTGTGGCCAAGGATACCAACTGCTCTCCCAGCCCCCGCCACTCTTCGGAGTAAATCCCCGGATTTTCCGTTCCGCTTTAAACACATCCTGATGGGAAAATAAAAAGATCTGTGCCCCCAGCTCCTGACCGGCCTTCACCAATCGTCGGAGGTAATCTGGTTCCGCAAAGCGTTTTCCCTCTCTCCAAGTCAAAATGCCGATGACTTTTTTGGAAGACATGTCCGAACTCCTTCCTTCTTTTTCCTTATCCTATGTGCTCCTGCCCGGCAGGGAGACGAAAGCGTCGGAATCAGGCTTGTTTCTGCCGCTTATTAGCAGCATAGGCGGTTCGTTTTTTGGCGACAACAAGAAGGTATACTTCTGTTACTTACTTTTTTCAAGTCCGTATGATACAATATAGGGTAATTCAAACATGCAGGGTAGAGGTGACGCCGTCATGAGTCAAGAATTTGCTGGCGAACACATGTGTCCGAAATATGAAGGGGCTATCAATGTCCTGGGCAAACGCTGGACTGGCTTGATTATCCACGTACTGTTGCGTGGTGCTGTACGCTTTAAGGACATTCGGGAAATGGTTCCTCACATGAGTGATAAAATGCTGTCCGAGCGGTTGAAAGAACTGGAGGAATTGCAGATCCTGGAGCGCAATGTGTATCCGGAGATTCCCGTTCGCATCGAATACGAGCTGACTGAAAAAGGAAAGGACCTTCGTCCCGTCATCGATTCCATTCACGAATGGGGTCAGAAGTGGATGTAGTTCCCCCCGCCTCGTCCAATAAGGATGAGCGGGGCTTTTTTTATGTGGGCCAGGCATAACCCCACCCTTCCTGCTGTAGACTCTAGCAACCCGAGCGACAGGAGGGGATTTTCATGCGAACGGCTGTCTATATCCGGGTCAGCACAGAGGAACAGGCGCGCGAAGGCTTCTCCATTGCTGCGCAACGAGAAAAGCTGCTGTCCTATGTCCATTCGCAGGATTGGACGCTTAAGAGCCTTTACGTGGATGAAGGTGCTAGCGCCAAGGATACCAATCGTCCACAGCTCGCGCGGCTTTTAACCGACATCCAGCACGGGGAAATCGATGTCGTCCTGGTCTACCGCCTCGATCGTCTCACGCGGTCTGTACTCGACCTGTACCAGCTGCTCCAGAAGTTTGAACGCTATGGCGTACGCTTCAAAAGCTGCACGGAAGTTTATGACACGACGACGGCCATGGGGCGCCTATTCATTACCCTGGTAGCTGCATTGGCTCAGTGGGAGCGCGAAAATCTGGCAGAACGCGTCAAGCTCGGCATGGAACAGATGGTCAAGGAGCGCAAACGGCCAGGTGGCCCTCCTCCATACGGCTACGAACTCATCGACGGCAAGCTGACGGTTCATCCAATCGAAGCAAGCACGGTCAAGACCATGTTTGCCGAATACGCTCGGGGAGATTCGCCCAGAGCGATCGCTGAACACGCCAATCGTCAGGGATCCCGCGGAAAAAACGGAGCCAAATGGAGCGCCAGCGCAGTCCTTCGCCTGCTGAAAAATCCCGTCTACTACGGCGCTCTTCGCTGGAACCATGCTGACGCCGGCCAAAGGCAAAATCCGCCAGAGGAGTGGCTCCTGGAGGAATCCGCTCATCCAGCCATCGTCGACGAGCACACCTTTTTTGCCGTGCAAAACAAGATCGAGCAGCGCAGCTCGCACCATCCGCGCACCCTCTCCTCCTCCCTCCTTTTTTCCGGACTCTTGCACTGTTCCCGCTGCGGCTCACTCATGCGGGGGAAAACCATTCGCTCGCAAAGGATTGGCGGCGCACCGTTTGCGCAGGCGTATTACACCTGCCCGGGAAAACGCAGCAAACTTTGTGACGCGCCCGCCATCCGGGAAGATCGACTGGAGCGAGCGATGCTTCAGCAGCTTATGCAGTATTCCCAGCAGGCGCTGGAGGTCGCAGCCAGCTTGTGGAGCAGGCAAGCGCAGAGCAGGCAAGGAGTGGAGCTGCAAACAGAAAACGCGCTGTCACTCAAGCGAAAACGCTGGGAAGAAGCCTATGCAGAAGGATTGATTTCTTTGGATGTTTTTCGAGCGAAGCTAGCGGAGCTGAAAGCTGTGAAAGACATGCTTCAGCTGCCTGCAACCGATCCAGGTTCTCCCGACAGCTTGCACCTCCTGGGAGATTGGGGCTCGATCTGGTCGCATGCCACACGCGAGGAAAAGAGGCAGCTTACGATGTGTTTGCTTGCGCGTGTGGATGCCGAGGAATCGGTTAACCCTCGACGCGTACAAGTGAGCCAGTGGCAATTCCGTTAATTCTGGATTTTTGACTCTACGAGAACACGTGGCTCCCCACTTGGTTTGGAAAATTCGGTCACAGCCGGAATTATCAGTGCCAAAAACAGAAGATTGCAGGTAGCGAAAAGGCTTTACGAAGAAATTTTCCAGACAGATGCCGCCATCAATCCCGGAAACAGCGGGGGGCCGCTCATTAATTTGAACGGAGAAGTCATCGGTTTGAACGCTTTTATCATCCAGTCAAGTCAATGCCTGGGCTTTGCCATAGGAATTGACGCCCTGAAAACTCAATTGGAGCAGTACGTGTTCAAGTAATCCGATTGCAGGAAAAACGAAAAAGAACTGGCTGCGCCATTATCGGCGTAGCCCCACCATTCATGGATGGCGTCTATTAGCTGTACAAAAAAACCCCGTCTAGAGGGACGGGGCTTGCTTTTCAAACGCAATCAGGTACACATTTTTACCATCGGCATTGATCTGTTCTTCCGCTTGCTTCAGTTGCTGCAGCTGAGCGGCCGTCAGCTGTGCAATTGGCAATTCATTCAAGCGATTTTGCTCCATAGCCCATTCCTCCGTTGATATCAGACTCGCCGATTAGTCTGCCCAACCGGATCGGTATGTATTTACGCTGGCATATGAAAGGCCTTGGCAATGGCAGAGCAAGAGCGTTTACAAAACAGAATGGGCAATTCACGGTCTTTTGCCTGGTTCTTTACTGTTTTTGCGAGGTTGTGATTGACGTAATCCGTCAGCACGAGAATCATATGGGTGCCAGTCGGGATCTTCACTCCTGTTTGCGAGCTTTTCCGTCCCGTTACGTGGTGAATTTCCCGGAATCCCTTTTCCTGCAAAAACTCGATGATATTCCCTAGGCGGTCTCCGCCAATGACTAGAATGGATGACATAACCGTGTTACCTCCTTAAAATAATGGGATTGTGTATGTGATCGGTGTCGGTTCTCATTCGGTTAATTGATAATGAATATCACTCTTATTGATAAATATTATCATTCCCATTTGTGTTTGACAATACTCTCCATGATATCTTTTTTGTAAAATAACAAAACGTAATGGCAATGACAGAGGGCTCCCCTTCTCATGATCGTTTGGGCTGTCCCTGTGGTATGCTAATGCAGGATAGGAAATGGAAAAATCCTTTCTAACGGTCAAATCAAGGAAACTGTACATATTTCTTGCCCGGTGTATTTTTCCAAAGGTATAATGAAGAAATAGAATCAATTGCGAGGAGGTGGCGTAGGGTGCAAGACTTTACACAGCTGCACGCCATTTTTGATCGAACCAGAGGTTATATCAACCGCTTCATGGGCATTATTCAGCCGATTATTGACGCTGCCCAGGACGAGCATACTCGTCTGTACTATCACCACATTCTGGAAGAAGAAGAGCAGCGCATGGGACGTCTGCAAGAACTGGTTCCTCACCTGGAAACCTTGTCTGCTGAGAAAAAAACGGACCAGCTAAGTGACCGTGAATTGTCCCAACTGCTTTCCGATATCAATCTGGAGCGTTTTGGATTGCACAATTTCCGCGAGCATCTGGAGCTTTCCCTGTACGAGTTCCGGGATGACGAGACCCGTCAAACCCTCGATGGCATGAGGGAAAAAACTCACGCAGACTACCTGCAGGTGAAAGAAATCATGGCCAAGCTCAGTGAGCGCTTTTCCGATGTGTACACGGATCTTACCGACCATGACGAAGGTCACGATGTGCACCAGGTGGATCACCTGAAAGCGTCTGCGAATGCCCCTCAAGGCGTCGCTTCCGTCATCACTCACTCTGCAGCACCGGTTTCCGCCAAAAAAGGACTGACTGTAGGCAGCTTGAAAGGTTTGAAATAAGAGTACGATCCCGTATGACTTGGAGGTAGCGCTATGGACAAGCTTCGTAAATACCCGGATTCTCCCCTGACAAACGAGGAATGGAACCAACTGGATGCGACTGTCATCGAAATGGCTCGTCGCCAACTGGTTGGCCGCCGTTTTATTGATATCTACGGACCGCTGGGTGAAGGCATCCAGACGATCACCAATGACGTCTATGAAGAATCCCGCTTCGGTGGATTGAGCCTGCGCGGCGAATCGCTGGAAATGACCCAGCCGAGTCGCCGAGTCAGCATGACCATCCCGATTCTCTACAAAGACTTCATGCTCTATTGGCGTGATGTCGCGCAGGCTCGTACGCTGGGAATGCCGCTCGATATGAGTGCGGCAGCCAATGCAGCCGCAGGCGGCGCTTTGATGGAGGACGATCTGATTTTCAACGGTGCTGCCGAGTTCGATCTCCCAGGGCTGATGAATGTAAAAGGGCGTCTCACCCATCTGAAGAGCGATTGGATGGAGTCCGGTAACGCTTTCGCTGATATCGTGGAAGCACGCAACAAACTGTTGAAAATGGGCCACAGCGGTCCTTACGCTCTCGTGGTATCGCCAGAGCTGTACGCACTCTTGCATCGCGTACACAAGGGAACAAACGTCCTGGAAATTGAGCATATCCGCAATATCGTAACGGACGGTGTTTTCCAATCCCCTACGATCAAGGGCCGCAGCGGTGTTCTCGTAGCGACCGGTCGTCACAACCTCGACCTGGCGATTGCCGAAGACTTCGACTCTGCTTTCCTCGGGGACGAGCAAATGAATAGCCTGTTCCGCGTATATGAGTGCGTCGTGCTGCGCATCAAGCGCCCTAGTGCCATTTGCACACTGGAAGAAACGGAAGAATAAATCTTTCTTCGCATGGGAAAAGGCGCATCAATTGACTTATACAGCAATTGATGCGCCTTCTTTATGTGGATTTGGAGTCGTTCGGTGCTTGAACAAGATCATGTGATCCATTATCAACCGTGGGGTGACTTACTTTCATGTTGTTTCGCAGCTTTTTTGGACCCGTTCTTGCTGTGATCCTGCCTTATCTTTTGTTCGAGTTCCTGCGCATGAACCGCTCACTGGATCTGTTGTTTGTTTTGCCGAGAGGTCACTTTTACGTCGTCAGTTCTGTCGCACTATTGGGAATTATCATCGCCATTACGGTGGGAATGGCAGGGTCACGTCTACGGAACATCCAGGTAACCTTGCTGTCCTTGGCATTTCTCTCCCTCGCTGCCGTCTTTGCCATCCATGGATTGTCCACTCCGGACTTTCTTCTACACGCTACCCATCTTCCCAGCGTCGCAGCGCAAGGCAGCATCCTCTTGGCAACCATTTGGCTTTGGTTGTCCTCTTTTACTACCGACCATCCGTGGATCGAATTTTTAGCGCGCAAGCAGAGACATCTTCTCCCGGTCTGGACTTTATTTTTGGTTGGCAGCGGCATCGTCAGCATGCTTCATCCCCATCTCGTTGATCCGATTGATTTGGAATCTCTGCTCGTCAACTGGCTGGCATCCTTGACTATCCTGATTCTCAATGCCATCACCGTGTATCGCTATTATCAGTCCTATCAATACTCGCGGTTTCCATTGCAGCTGTCGATCGTCTACAGCTCCGGCTGGTTGATCACCTCGCAGCTCATCATGCAGCTCGGCGAGTCATGGCGGGTGAGCTGGTGGATCTATCACTTTTTGCTGCTCGCATCCATGATTGTGATGATTGTAGGGCTGTATAGACAATACGCCCTGAAACAGTCTCTGGCAGGTGCTCTGCGTGCTTTGTTTACGACAGATCCGATCGAGCGGATCACAAACAGTATCTCGCCGAGCGTGAAAGCACTGATCGAAGCCACCGAGAACAAGGACCGGTATACGGCCGGGCATAATTTTCGCGTCGCCCTCTATGCACTGCGGTTGGGGGAAGAGCTGAAGCTACGGCCGGAACAGCTGCGGGCTGTGGCGCAGGGCACCATCATTCATGACATTGGGAAAATCAATATTCCCGATTCCATTTTAGGCAAGCCTGGGAAGCTCACAGCAGCGGAACGGGCGACCATCGAAAAGCATCCGCTTTTGGGCTATGAAATGTGCAAAAACCTGGGCTTTATGAAGGATGAGCTCTCCATCATTCGCTCCCATCACGAAAAGTGGGATGGCAGCGGCTACCCGGATCGGCTTCGTGGAGAACAGATTCCGCTGATGGCTCGAATCGTTGCCGTAGCCGATGTCTACGACGCCCTTACGTCCCATCGCGCATATCGCTCCGCATGGACGCACGATGAGGCGGCTGCCTTTTTGCTGAAAAACGCAGGAACCCATTTTGATCGCAGCTGTGTAGATGCATGGATTCGCGTATGCGAGAGAGATCCTTCCGTCTATCGATATCCTGCGACGATGATTAATGAGGATACAACCATCGCCACGGTTTCCGCTGAAGATCGAATTCGGCACGTCTAATCGGACCTCTATCCAAACGAAAAGACAGCCCATTTCTGGCTGTCTTTCTTGCTTTATGCCTGTGACACGACCTGATCTTGCAGATACTGTGCCAATCCTTTTCCCAGACGCGCGATCGCTAATTCTGTATCCTCGCGATTGAGCAGCGTGTAGTTCAGGCGCATCGTGTTGAGCTTTGCTTCTTCCGCATAGAACGGTTTGCCTGGCACGAATGCCACCCCTTCTTTAACAGAGTAGGCCAACAGCTTCTCGGCATCCACATTCTCCGGCAGATTCACCCAGAGGAACATGCCCCCGCGCGGTTTTTCCCATGTCACGCCTGCCCATTGCTGCTTGGTCATCAGCTCGTGCATCCACTCCATGCGCTCTTTGTAAGAGGAGCGGATTTTTTCGATATGCGTCTCCAGATCAAAACGGGACAGCAGCTCGTGGAGCGCGATCTGGTCGATGGTACTCGATTGCAGATCCACTGCTTGCTTTGCCTTGACCATCATCTGGATCACACGCGTATCGCCGATGGCCCACCCGGTGCGAAGACCCGGTGCCACGATCTTGGAGAACGTGCTGGTGTATACCACACACGAATCATTCGGGTGCTCATCCAGAGAGAAAATGGAACGGTAAGGCGCCTCGCCGTCAAACTGGATTTCACCGTACGGATCGTCTTCCAGAATCAAGATGTTGTTTTCCTTGCATTGCCGCAGCAAGCCGAGGCGGCGCTCCATGGACCATACTTTGCCTGTCGGGTTGGCAAACGTCGGGATGACATACGCCATTTTCGGGCGGTATTTGGCAATTTTCGCTGCCAGGTCATCCATATCCATGCCTTCAGCGTCCCCCTCCACCGGAATGGCGCGAATACCACGGAATTGGAACAATTGGACCGCAGCCAAGTAAGTAGGATTTTCTACCAGCACGACGTCGCCTTCGTCCAAATAGACTCGGCAGAGCAAGTCGACGGCCTGCTGGGAGCCGGTGGTCAGCAGCATATTGTCCACGCCAACATTCATATGTTTTTGTTTCATGCGGTCAGCCACCCATTGGCGCAGCGGGAGATAGCCATCCGTCAAGCCGTATTGCAGTGATTTCGCACCCAAATCGAACGAACGATTGAAAGCTTCACGCATTTCCGCGATCGGAAAAGAATCCGCCGCTGGTAATCCTCCAGCGAGCGAGAGCACTTGATTGCCTTGGGTCAGCTTCAAGATTTCCCGGACAGCCGAGGAGGATAATGCTTCTACTGATTTTGAAAAGGAATACTCCATGTTCCGTTCCCCCTTGATTTTTCATATAAGTGGATGTGACCGCTCGCGGCGGCCGTTTTGTTTATACTTGTTTTATCACTGTCGAATGGCAATGTCCAATGCTCACTTACTATGGGGGAATAGGTTTTGACTATGTCGAGCGATTGTTCGATCGACACTGCCGCTATCTTTGCCTTGTGTGCCGTCAGGATGACAACCAAATGAAAAACCTCTTTCCAGAATCGGAAAGAGGTTATGTAAGCTTGATTCATACCTATGCGATGCGAATCACGCGTGCTTTTTCCACTTGCGGCAGGAAAGACAGATCGACATGGGCATGCGCTTCTTCCAACCCAATATCTTCGGCCAGCAAAAGAGCTTCTTCCTGGAAGGTCAGCGTACAGCTTCCTTCGTTCAGCTCGCACAGACGCTTCAATCGTTTCAAGCGTTCTGCTTTCTTTTCCGCTCTCATGCCATCATTGCGCAAATCGCACACATTCACGTGGCGAGCGTCTGCAATCATGCTGATATCGTCTACATGGACAATCAGTCGCTGTCCTTCTTCTGTTACAAAACCGATCGAGCAAAAATGCGCTCCGGACATTTCCAGACGAGTGAGAACGGCATTGGCAAACATTTCACCCGTACGCAGACGGATCGAACCTGCTTCAATAGCCCCGCCTATTTTTCGCTCGTTGGCGATTACCGTATACATATCCGTGTAACCATTAATCTGATAGCGCATGGTACCCTCCCGCTCTGCCAAAAGTTGTCGCTGAGACTAATTATCATTAACAGTATTTATCGTATAATGAAAATCATTATCTGTCAATAATGAGAATGATTTTTATTGAGAATGGACAGTGATTTTATTTTGCCCAGCTCTTCCTACCATATTCGCTACCTCTCCTGTAGGCGATGGGCAGGTGCCCGAAAACGAACAAAAAGAATGGGCCTGCTTCACAGCGGGAGCCATTGCTGCACATAAGACTTGTAAAAAGAATGCAAAAAGACCGTACCCGCTGATTTCAGCAGTACGGTCCGTCTTTTGCATTGTTGTTTATGCTTTTGTAAATATCCCCAGCCGCTCGATTCGACTCACTGCTTCAGCGAGTCGCTGCTCATCCGACAAGAGAGCCGCCCGTACGTAGCCTTCGCCCGTAGGCCCGAAGCCATTCCCCGGTGCTACCACCACGTGTGCTTTTTCCAGCAGCAGATCCGAAAACTCGATCGAGGAATATCCGCTCGGAACGGGCAGCCAAGCAAAGAACGAGCCTTGCGAAGGCTGTGCCTGCCAGCCGATGCGATGCAGATTGGTGAACAGTGCATTGCGGCGTCCTTCGTAGACGGCTACCAGATCGCGTACGCACTGCTGCGACTCCGTCATGGCTTTTGCCGCGGCCATCTGCACTGCTCCGAACAAGCTCACAAAGTAATGGTCTTGAATCAGATTGATCAGTCGGACCAGCTCGCGGTTTCCTACCATCGCACCGACGCGCCAGCCCGCCATGTTGTAGGTCTTGGACAGTGTGTAGAACTCGACGCCCACTTCCTTCGCACCCGGAACCTGCATAAAGCTCACCGGCTTTTTGCCATCGTAGCTGATGGCACCGTAGGCAAAGTCGTGGCATACGACGATCTCGTTTTTCTGTGCAAAGCGAATCGTCTCCTCGTAGAACTCAAAGGGAGCATTCACCGCTGTCGGATTGTTCGGGTAGTTGAGGAACATCAGCTTCGCTCGCTCCAGATCTTCCTTTGCAATCTGACCGTAATCAGGCAAAAACTGATTCTCTGCGCGCAGAGGCATCATGACCATTCGCCCGTCTACGACGGCAACCCCGGACCAGTAGTCAGGATAGCCTGGATCCGGCACCAATGCGACATCCCCTTTGTTCATCAAGACCTGGCAGATTTCCACTAGCCCTGTCTTGCTGCCAAACAAAATCGCTACCTCTTCTTCCGGGTCGAGGTCCACGTCAAATTCCTGCTTATACCAGTGAGCGACCGCCTGCTTCAGCTCGAGGCGTCCGCTAAACGGCGGATATTTATGATGCAGCGGGAGCGCTGCCGCTGCCTGCAATTCTTCTACGATATGGGCCGGTGTCGGCAAATCAGGATTGCCCTGGCCGAGATTGATCACATCATGACCGGCAGCGATGACTTTATTTACTTTCGCTACGAGTGTGGCAAAAAATTGCGTCGGCAGCCGATCGATCATGTCGGAATGTTGGATACGCATCTGTCTTCATTTTCCTTTCTGTCGGATGATGCATGTAAAATAAATTCGTACAGCAAAAAACCCCTCTTTCCTTACAGAAAAAGGGGTAGATCAGCTTCGTCACGTCCTTATCTGTCAGGAAATCTCCTGCTGGAATTGGCACAGCATCCAGCTCCACAAGGGAACATAGATCCGCTGCCGGGTTTCATAGGGCCAGTCCCTCCACCTCTCTGAATAAGTAAAGCACACGGAATATAATGTTTTGAATCTTCTTCATACTACTTGAGCGTTATCGGTGTGTCAAGATCCTTGCTGAATTTGCACGGTTGCCCCGTCTCTAAGTAACGTCTGTCCCCGCACGACAATGCGGTCACCTTCCTGGACACCTTCCACAAGCTCGATCGAATCGCTGGTCTGTTCTCCGGTTTTCACTTCCACTTTCTTTGCGGTCTTGTCGGTTATGCGGTAGACGTACTGTTTCCCGTTTTCCTCAAAAACTGCCTTTCGTGAGACGACGAGAGCATTCGCTGACTGCTGCAAGCCGAACTGGATGTTGACGACCATATCTGCTTTCAGGATCGCCTCCGGGTTGGCAAGGGATATCTCCACGGGATAGGCGCGCAAGTCCTGATTCATGACGGGGCTGATGGCGGTGATCGTTCCCTTCAGGTCTTTTTCCAGGGTGGTGAGCGTGATCGTCACCACGTCACCCTTTTTCACGGTTGACACATCTTGTTCGGATAGATTCGCTTTGGCGATGAGGGGATCTGTATTTACGATCGTCACGACTGCTGATTGCACGGAGGCCATCTCTCCTGCGGAGCCGTGCACCTGCGAGATCGTTCCTGAAATGGGGGCGGTGATCACGGCATAGCCCAGCTCTTCACGTGCGTTCTCCAAAGCGACACGCGCTTGCTCCACCGACGCCTCAGTTACGGCTACTCCTGTTTTCTGCTGGGCGGTCGCAAGCGTCTGCTTTGCATTGTCATAAGTGGTCTGAGCGTTGACCAACGCGGCTTTAGCCTGCTCGAGCTGCTGGGCAGCTACCGCCCCCTGCCCATACAGCTGCGAGATTCGCTCAAAATCGCGCCGGGCGTCCTGCAGCCTCTGTTCGGATGAGACGAGACCGCTCCTGGCTTGCTGCAGACTTTCCCCTGTATTGCTCGCGCTCTGCCGAAGTGAGGCTACGGACAGCTCATAGGCTGCCTGCGCTTGCTTGACGGCACGATTCAGATCGCTCTGATCCAGCGTGAATAATACAGCTCCTGCCTGCACCTTTTGACCGAGCTTCACCTGGATCTGATTGATTTTCCCACTGATTTTTGGCGTGACGGCGACTTCCTCGCTAGGCGCCAGCTTTCCAGTGACACCTGCTCTCGTCCCCACGCTCCCCCGCTTTACGGTATCGATCTGCACGGGCACCACCTTGCCCTCCTCCTGCTTGGGCGGCACCTGCGCCACTTGGCCGCTGCAGCCCCCGACTGCCAGGAGCATCGCCAGCAGCAGCCCGATCCTTGCCTTGTTTCGTAGCATTTCCTTTATCCTCCCTCTGCCGAGCAGACTGCCTTATCGACAGTCATCTCTTAAGTCACCAGCTCGTTTTCGAGCGGCTTTTTCTGCTTGCGTTTACGGTTTTTGAGCTTGCGTCCCAAATCATCGAACCAGGTGTAGACGACCGGAATGAGCACAAGCGTGATCAGCGTGGAGAAAGACAGACCGAAAATCACGACAATCGCCATCGGAGCTTGCGACTCGTTCCCCTCTCCGCCGCCAAACGCGAGCGGCGTGATGGCGAGGATCGTCGCCAGCGATGTCATCAAAATCGGACGAAGCCGCAGGGGCCCAGCATGCAAAATGGCATCGTTGCGCTCCACACCCTTTTTGCGCAGCTGGTTGACGTAATCGATCAATACGATCGCGTTGTTCACGACGATCCCGATCAAGAGGATGTACCCGATCAGGGCCGGCACACTAAGCGGTTTTCCTGTCACCAAAAGTCCGACGACAACGCCGATAAAGGTAGGCGGGATGGAAAACATGATGATGAAAGGAGTAAACAGCGACTCGAATTGACTGGCCATGACCATGTATACGAGAGCGATGGAAAGGATAATCGCAAGGCCGAGACTTCCGAACGATTCCATCATTTCCTTGCTCTGGCCGCCAAACTCGATGCTGTAGCCATCCGGCAATGTCAGTGCGTTTAGTCTCGCCTGAATATCGGTAGAGACGGAATTCAAGTCACGTCCCACGAACTCTCCGGATATTTTCACTTCCCGGGTCTGATTGGACCGCGCAATGACCTGCGGCACTTCCTGGCTGACCACTTCGGCTACCGAGGAAAGAGCGATTTGCGCGCCGCTCGATGTCGATATGCGAAGCTGCTGCAAATAGGTGATGTCATCCTGATACTTTCGCGGCATCATGACGCGGATATCGATCTGATCGTCCCCTGTTTGAAAAGTCGTCATCGTCTGACCGTCAAAGGCGGTGCGCACACTTGCGAGGACCTGACTGGTCGTAAGTCCGTACAGACCGGCATTCGAAGCATGGACGAGCACCTGCAGCTCATGGTTTTTTTCCTCCAGGGAGGAAACGATGTTGCGCGTACCGTCGACCTGCTTCATTTCCCCCGCGATAATCGCGCTGATGTCTTCCAGTACGGCGAGGTCGTCTCCGCGCACCGTCACTTCCAATGGGGCTGTCATCGGGCCACCGGATTGATCCAGCTCCTTCACCTCGATCTCGGGACCTGAGATGTCGGCCAGCTGATTGCGCAGTTGTTCGACGACCTGCTCTGTTGTCACATTGCGTTGCTCCTTTGGCACCAGAGAGACCTGAAGCTGTGCACGGTTGCTCGCACCCGTGGCGATGATCGATGGCCCTCCGGACGAGCCGATGGAGGTATATAATTGCTCGAGCTGCGGCAGCTCCTTGATCCGCGTCTCTACCTCTGCGACGACCTTCTCCGTTTCTCTCAGCAAAGTGCCATTCGGCATTTTGATGGATACGGAAATCTTGCCTTGCTCCAGCTTGGGAATAAATTCCGCACCGACCGCCCCCGACAGAAATACAGCTCCGACGAACAAGGCGAGTGTTGCGGCCAAAACGGTTTTCCGATGCGTGATCGCCCAGCCGAGGAAGCGGCCGTAGCCGCGAGCCAGCTTGAAAAAGCCAATGTTGAACCAGATCATCGGATTGAATCCGCGGTAGCCCTTGCGCGTGTGCTCATCCATGTGCGGTGTCTTTTTCAGCCAGCGCGCACTCAGCATCGGCACCAGAGTCAGGGAAGCCAGCAACGCAGCGATGTGGGAATAGACGACCGTCAAGGCGAGTGGACCAAACAGCTCGGAGGCGAGCCCTTCGACAAAAACGATCGGAGCAAACACGGCGATCTGCGCCAAGGCGGAGGCCATTACGGCTGTACCCACTTCCTTTGAACCGAGCCGTGCCGCTTCCATCATGCTCTTTCCTTGCTCGCGATAACGGAAGATGTTTTCGAGAATGACAACAGCAAAGTCTACGAGGGATCCGAGTCCGAGCGTCAAGCCGGATAGCGAAATGAGGTTGATCGTCTGTCCGGTAAAATACATCAGACAGAAGGTGGCGATAACGGAGATGGGCAAAACGATCGCGATGATGATCATCGAGCGGAAGCTGTTCAGGAACAGGAACAGCACGAGGATGGAAAACAATCCGCCGACAAGCGCATGTTCTCCCACGGTGTAGATGGAATCCTTGATGAATTGGGACGAATCGAGAATGGTGGTGATTTTGACGTTTTTCGGCAAGGCATTTTGGAGCTGTGCAAGCTCTGCCTTCACTTCGTCAGCGACTTCGATTGTATTGCCGCCCGAAGCCTTTGTGACGCTGAGGCCAACACTCGTCTTACCGTCCAAATACGTTTTCTGGGTGATTTCCTTGTATGTATCCGTTATGGTCGCCAGATTTTTCAGCGCGATGGTGCCGCCTGCCAGCCGTATGGGAGTCTCCCCAATATCCTGGACACTGCTGTACTCTCCGTCCACCCGGATGGAAAGCTTGGTGTCCCCCTCGCGGACACTTCCCGATGTGCCGGAGATGTTGGTTGCTTGCAAGGCTTGCTGGACCTGCTCGAGACCGATGCCGTACGCCGCAATCCGGTCCGGATCCAGCACGACTTCGATCACTCTGTCCTCTCCGCCGGACACGCCGACAGAGGCGATTCCGTCGATCCTCTCCAATCTGGGCTTGATCACGTCCTCAGCCAGAGACTTCAGCTTGGCGATTTCACTTTCCCCCGTGACAGACAACGTCATGATCGGCTCGCTGTTCGGATCGATTTTAATAATCCGGGGCGCGTTTGCATTGTCCGGCAGTCGTCCTCGCACCTGGTCTACTTTGTCTCTCATGTTCAAGGTAGCCTGGTCCATGTCCGTACCCCAGTTGAATTGCAGGATGACCTGCGAAGCGCCCTCCGCTGAGTTGGACATGATCTTGTCGACGCGCGCGACCGTTCCGAGCGCTTCCTCAATCGGCTTCGTCACGAGCTTTTCGACCTCTGCCGGCGTACTTCCTTCCACCGTCGTGACGACTACGGCGACCGGCAGATTCAGCTCAGGGTACAGCTCGACAGCCAGTTTGGGCAGGGAGACAAAGCCAAAGATGAGCAAAGCTATGGCCATCATGAAAATCGTGACAGGACGTTGAATCGAAAAACGTGAAAGGTTCATCTCGCATCACTTCCTCCCTTTTTCGGAAACGACTGTTGCCGCGCTTCGAGATGTCTGGTCAAAAGCAGCAGGGACGCTGACGCCCTCTCCACTTCTGACGCCGTCATGGATGCGAACAAATCAGGGAAATACTCATCTCGCATGAACGGAATCCGCTGCTGGATCGCCTCTACCGAATCGGCAAGCACGACCCAGACCATGCGCCTGTCACGGGTGTCGCGCGCACGCAGCACAAAGCCATTTCGCTCGAGCCGATCGACGATTCCGGACACCGTGCTGTAGGACAGATCGATCAAGCGACTGATTTCACCGATCGTCTTTTTCCCCTGCATCACCGGTCCCAGAACGAACATCTGCGGGACGGTCATCCCGCATGCAGCCAGCTCCTGTGCGAGTAGATCCAGATACACTTTGTTCATGTACATCAGGTGCGTTGTCAGCAGCTTCTTGTCGTCCATGGCATACACTCCAAATAATTTCTCGTTGCGAAATAATTATGTCACGCTGGAATATTTCGCATCAAGAAATATCGTTTGTGAAAAGCGACGCAAGTTTCGACAAGCGACTGGACAAGCGGCCCGCTCTCTTTCCCCCTCCGCTCCCCTTTTGCATGCTATAATAAAAAGTGACATCGTCACGGAGGACATGCCATGACCACCATGCCTTTATCACTGATTCTGATTGGATCCGCCCCCGAATTGCAGCGGACGCTTCTGGATTGGAAACAGCTCGGTGCCATCAACCTCATCGGAGTATGGGACCCGCATTCGCCCGATGCCATTTCTTGTGAATCGCTGACTCCGAGTGCGGAACAACCCGTTGATCTGATCCTGGTGGCGAATAAAGAGAGGGAATATTTAGATAAAATCTCGGATTTTCAGCAGGAGCGCACTCTTGTCATCGATTTCCACACCTTTTGGATCCTGGAGCTCCTCGTAGAAAAAACACTGGACCTTCAGGCTTTATCCAAAAGTGAGCAGCTTTTTCAAACGATATCGAAATACTCCCATGAAGGCATCCAGTTCGTAGATGCACAAGGAATCGTTCAGTATGTCAATCCTTCTTTCTCGAGAATCACGAATGTTTCGCCGGAAGAGCGGATTGGAAAGAGCATTTTTGACGTGTCCCCCAATGGAGCACTCGCACAAGTGCTGAAAACGAGGGCCCCGGTCATTGGCTGGAAGTCTACGAGCCATGGATCGAATGTGGAAACCATCTCGAATGCTGCCCCCATAACGGTAGAGGGTGAATTTCGCGGTGCTGTCACGACCTTTCAAGACATTACCGAGATCAAGCATCTGTCCATGGAACTGCAGCAGCGGGATCTGGAAATTAGCTCGCTGCACGATCACCTGCGCCAGGTCCACATCCCCCGCTATACGTTTCAGGATATCATCGGGGAGAGCAAATCCATTCAACGGACGATCGAGATAGCCAAAAAGGCTGCACGCACACGCTCGACCGTCCTCATCACGGGCGAAAGCGGAACGGGCAAGGAACTGTTTGCTCATGCCATTCATGCCAGCAGCTCCTTTCATCAAAAACCGTTCGTCGCCGTCAATTGCGCAGCCATACCCGCCTCCCTGCTCGAAAGCGAATTATTCGGCTATGAAAAAGGAGCCTTCACCCACGCGACCAAGCAAAAAATCGGAAAGATCGAGCTGGCAAACGAGGGTACCTTGTTTCTCGATGAAGTCGGGGATATGAGTCCCCAGCTGCAGGCGAAATTGCTGCGGGTGCTGCAGTCCAAGGAATTCGAGCGAGTCGGGGGACTTGCGACGATCAAAGTGAATGTACGTATCATTGCGGCTACGAATCACAATCTTCAACAATTGGTCGAGGAAGGAGCCTTTCGCGAGGATTTGTACTACAGACTTCATGTCATCCGACTGGAGACTCCCCCGCTGCGCGATCGAATTGAGGACCTCCCTGCTCTCGTGCAGGCGTTGATGGAGAGAATCGGTAGTCGGCTCGGTCTTAGCCCCATGGCGTTGACAAACAAGGGGACCGGGCTGCTGTCGGATTATCACTGGCCGGGCAATATCCGGGAGCTGGAAAACGTCCTGGAGCGGCTCATGAATGAAAGCACCTCCTCGGTCATTCCGGATTCGCTGGTCCGCATGCACATGAATAAACTCCTGGGCACTTTGAGCGCCTCCCATGCGGCAGGTCAGGCAGCTCTCTCCGGCACCGATATCCTCCCGCTGCGTGTCATGGAGCGCGAGCAAATCAACAGGGCGCTCTCCAAGTACGGCACCTCGCTTGCAGGCAAGAAAAAGGCGGCCAACAGCCTGGGCATATCCATCGCCACTCTCTACAACAAAATCAAGGAGTATCGCTTGCAGGAGGGATGATTGACCATCGCAGCGATGAAACGGTATGAAAAAAACGCTTGCCCCAAAGAGGACGAGCGTTTTTTGCTTTCGTCTATTCCTGACAATCAGAGAGCATGTGCATCCGCGGAGGGGTCCCGATGGTGCTTGGTCGGCAGCACGAGCGAGACGAGGACGGTCAAAATCGTCGAGATCAGAATCCCCCACAGGATGCCGATAGCGACCGAGCAGATGGCGCCCGATAACAGGCCCACCCGGGCTCCCCAGGCGGAAACTCCGCTGTTTTGCATGCCCATTTGGAACGCCTCCCGCCTCCGCCGCTTCCAGAGCAAGCCGACAAGCAGGACAGGAATCACACCGCCGCCTGCCATCGTGTACGCCATCGAGAAAAGACCGATGATGGAGGATGCCCAGAGCGCGGCAGCAACCGCAAACACGCCGACCACCAGGACACACCACCGCGTGAACCTGACGTACTGCGCGTCTGTCTTCCCGGGAACATAAGGGATCACCAGATCGTTGATGATGACGACCGCCGCTGAGTGAAGGGTAGAAGCCGCGCTGGAAATCGCAGCCAAAAAGATCAGGGTAAAGAAGATGAGTGCTGCCGTGACGGTCATTTCTTCCATGATGAGCCAAGGCATGGATTGATTTGGATCGAGGTTGGGATTTTGAATCTTGGAGACCAGTCCCGCTATCGTCGCCAGACAGGTGAACACGATGGCGACGATCCCGCTGTACAGCATGGCACGACTGGCTGCTTTTGGTTTATCGGCGGCAAAACAGCGCTGCCAGTATACCTGCGCTGCCAAGATCCCGAAGCACCCTGTGATGAACAAAGTCGCCACTTCCGTGAACGACATATGGAATTCGGCGAGATGGCCTGCCCCTATTTCGTTCAGCTTGGTTTGCAGGGTGGAAAAACTGAAGTCGATTTTGGCAAATACCTGTATGTAAAACCAAACCGCAAGCCCGATAATGAGCCCGCCCTGGATCAACTCCGTCCAGACAACGGAATAGATCCCCCCCACTGTCGTGTACAAAATGAAGACGACGGAAAAGACCAGAATCATGGCCAGTGGATTCGTCCCTGTAAAGGCAGCAAACAAGTCTCCCATTCCCTTGGCTTGACCACCGATCCAGGCGATCATGATGCTAGCGGTCAAAATACCGATCAACGCGCGGGAGAATTTGTCTCGCAAAAGCAGGTCATCCATCATTTCGGCGATGGAATGGTACGTGAATCTCGCAGCAAATCCGGCAAATACCAGCGCAAAGAGAATTTTGGCACCTTGCTCCCCAACGACAAACGGGATATTCGCGATGCCGATATCATAGCCCTTTGCCGCGTGCCCCACGAAGTTTCCCACACCCATGATCGTGGCGATGTCGGTGAAAAGAATCAGAAAGAATGGCAGCGTCCCTCCGGCGATCGCAAAATGCGCGAAACTGGTATCTGCCTTTTCTTTAAAACGAAACGACAGAATTAAGAAGAAGAGACACATGACAATGGTGATCATCCACGTCCACGTTGCCAAGCTCATTGCTTTTCCCCCTTTAGCTTTTTGCTGTCACTCCATCGCATCTCTCTTTCCTTACATGTCCCCAAGCAGGACGGGTCTGACGGGAGCCTGTGCTCGTTGGAGCGGAGCAGGCTGTCCGGTTTCACGTTCAATCAGCTCGTTGATCACTCGTTGACAGACCCGCCCTTGGCAATAGCCCATTCCTGCTCGATTTCGCTTTTTCACACCGGGCACGGCGCTTGCCCCTTCCAGAATCGAGGCCAGGATTTCGGAGTAACGCACTCCCTCGCAACGACAAATGATTACATCCTCCAAGCCTCGTCACCCTCCTTCGAAAGCCAGGCTTCCCGCCACAGCCTCTCCATTTTGGCGAGTCCTTGCTCGACATCCGGCAAAAATCGGATGGGTGACAGTGCCCTTGCTCGTTTGACCGCCTGAATGGCTTCCTCTTTTGGTAGCGTGGGCGATTTTCCCATTGCCTGGGCAATCGATACAGCAGCCAGCTTCCCCTGAGCCATCGCCACTTTCGCCCCCTCGATCCCCGTGATGTTCCCCGCCACGTACAGGCCATCTGCGGTGGTGCTCAGATCACTTCCGTACAGCGGAACCACGCCGCCCAGCTCAGGCACCTGCACAAGCGAGCATCCTGCCACTTGCGCCAGCTCGATGAGAGGATACAAGCCAGCAGAAAGACAGACGGCATCTACTTCGACTCTCTCCTCACGCCCTGTCGGCACGCCGTTTGCAGAAACGGATTGAAGAATGACTGCCTCGACAGATTCCTCGCCTTCGATTCTCGCCACAGCTTTACGGATGTCCACCGGTATCCCCTCGATCTGGAGAAGCGGCCAGCGCAAAGCGTGAACAGCCATTTTGCCCAAACGCCCCCCAGCAAGCCGTCCCATCAGCCTTAGCAAGGGATTGGGTGCCAGATCCGCAGCCTTTGCCAGCTGAGACAGCGCATGGCTGGGGGAGGAGAGCTTTTCAGTCATCGGCGAACGAGGTGCCATGGCTACCCCAACGACGTTCACTCCCGCGTGCTTCATTTCCAAAGCTACGGATATCGCGAGCGGATCCACACCGACGACCATCACGCTTTTTCCGATAGCGACATGATGCAAATTCGTAAAAGTCTGCGCAGCACCTACACTGACGACGCCGGGAAGCGTCCAACCAGGCATCGGCAGCGCCCGCTCTGCTGCCCCTGTGGCCAAAAGCACCGCCTTGGCGTGCACCGTTTTTTCGTCAGCCCCGCCCAGCTCGATTTTCCATCCAGGGCTGACCGACCATACCGTCACCCCGCATCGAATCTCTACCTGCCGTTTCCTCGCTTGCTCGACCAGCTCCAAAGCTAACTTCATGCCGTCCCATTCCCGCTCCGTTTCAGGTGCTTTGGGATCCTCATATCGCTGCCCCAAGAGACGACCGCCCGGCCGATAATATTCATCGAGAATGACGACAGATAGTCCGGATTCTGCCAATTCGATGGAAGCTGCCAGGCCAGCTGGACCTGATCCGATGATCGCTACATCTACGTTCATCTCTCACGCCCCCTCGATGTGCCAATCAGACGAAGATGAGACCGATGTTCCCCGGCTCAGTGGAGTCATGCAGGTGCGCACATTGGCAACCCCATCTACTTGGGCCCGGCATTCGTAGCAATGACCGATGCCGCAATAGACTCCTCGCGGCTGTGCAGTTGCCCCGCAGCTGCGAATCGTCTTGATTCCGCATGCCCACAAGGCTACTGCGATCGGTTCTCCCTCGTAACCCATCACTTGCTGTCCATTAAAAGTAAACGCGATTTGCTCCCGTTTTTCTGATGATTCTGCAACGGGGAGGCGAAAATTTGCCGCCATGATGAGCACTCTCCTTTTAAACCGGAACGGTGGATGTAAATCGGGATAACAGGAATGGACGAATGTCATGACTGGCTTCTCGGCCGCACACGATCTCTGCCATGATTTTTCCGGTGATGGGGCAAAGAGCCACTCCATCTCCCTCGTGTCCGGCAGCAATATACAGCCCCGGCCATTTCTCGATCGGCCCCAGAATGGGTTTGCCGTCAGGTGTATATGGGCGCAGACCAGAAAAAACACGCAATATTCGAACACTTCTTAGCGCGGGAAACACTCTCGCCGCACACTGGTTGATCGCCCTCGTCACTTCTACGCTCGTCCTGGTATCATACCCTGCAAATTCACGCGAGCCTCCGATAAGCAAGTTGCCGCTGTTCGTCTGGCCAAAGGAAAGTCCTACACCCGCCGCTGGGGAAGCCGTGCTTTCTTTTGATTTCGGAGTCATTTTGGCAGTGATGTACGATCCGCCGAGGATGTTACAGGCGACAAAAGCAGGCAGCTGCTCCGACACGAGGATTTGCCCTTTTCGCGGCAGGATGGGGATGTCGAGATTCAGTGATTTCAACAGGAGCGGAGTCCAGACACCCATCGCCATGACGACTGCATCGGCGTATATCTTTTCCCCCTCACACTCCACACCTACCACGCGATCCCGCTCTGTAAGGATCCTGCTCACTCGCTTCCCCAGACAGAGTGTGGCGCCGCGCCTTTGGGCCGCCCGCACCATCGAAAAGGATACGTGCAAGGGGTTCACCTCGGCATCGTGGTCCCACCAGGTCGTGCCCAGAATATGATCCGCCAAGCCGGGCTGTCGCAGGCGTGCCTCGTCTCTCGAGAGCAGCTGAACATCCAGTCCCGCTTGCCGCTGCCGCGCCACCAGCTGATGGATCGCCTCCCGCTCCTCTTCTGTCTCAAACAGAATCATTCCGCCCCCTTCCCGATACTCCAGGTCTGCCTCCAGCTCTTCCTCGAGACCTTTGTACAGAGCAGCACTCTGCAGGGCCAGCTCAAGCAGAGGACCAGGCTTTTTGGATTGCATCATGATGGCCTTGTCACAAGCACCCGAAGTACCTGAGGCAATGTCCTTTGCTTCGATCAAGGTAACGTCTGCCCCCTGTTTGGAAAGGTAGTAGGTCGTAGCTGCCCCGATCAGTCCTCCGCCGACGACGATCACTTTCTGCTTCATTTCCGCTGCCTCCTGTTACCGTGATTAGCCGTAGTGAAGCCTATACAGCAAATATGATGCCAACGAATGTCATTCATCCAGAGCGCCTCGGACTCGCAGGGAAAACGTGAGAAAATCCAGAAAACGATTCGAAAAAAACCAATGTCCCGAGCAAAAGTTACGAAATCAGGAGGATCAGTCCCTGTTCTGTTTTTTAGAATATTCTACCGTTTAGAAATGTAGCGGAGACCGTTACTTCAGCGCGAGATGGAAGCTGAAGCTCGTCTCCCCCTTTTTCCTTCTAAAAAATAGAACTTCTTTCCCTCAAGCACCCACCGTGACTTTCGCTTTCGGCTTCTCTTTCCTTCCTGTCAGAAACACCCCTCCGACGATGAAGACCATACCGACAAGCAGGTTCCATGTAATCTCCTCATTGAGTAGCGTATAGCCCCACACAAACGCGGTGATGGGAATCAGATACGTCACGAGCGAGGCGATTTCCGGTCCGCCTTTCTGCACGAGATAGTAATAGAGGATGTAGGCGACACCCGATCCGAATACGCCGAGTCCAATCAATGAGGCGACTGTACTGGCCGAAGCAAAGCCAGAGAAGGAAAAGGACTCTGTCATGAGTGCGAGCCCGCCGCTCCCGATCATGCTGCTAAGCAAGGTCCCAAACGTGATCTGATACATGGACAGGTTACCAGGAAGCCGCTTGGACAGCTGACCACCGATCGCATAGGCGCAGGTCGCCCCCATCATGCAGACAAAACCGAGCAAATCGACAGACACCAGGGAGACGGGATTCACGTCGAGCAAAACAATAATTCCACAAAACGCAATCAGCATGCCGAGCCATTGCATCCGTCCTGAAACGGCCTTGAAAAAGAGCATGCCGATCGCCAGCGTCCACAGCGGAGTGGTCGCATTGAGAACGGAAGCCATCGTGCTCGTCAATCTCGTTTCGCTGAATGCGATGAGGGACCACGGGATCGCCGTGTTGATCAAAGCCATGATGATCATGGGAACCCAGGAAATATGCCTGAACCCGATCGGCTTCTTCAGACTGAGCATGACCAACGTGATGGTGATCAAGCCGAGTGCAGACCGCATAAATGCGATGGTCCAAGGTCCGAAATCATGGAGTAAGATCTTGAGAAAGAAAAATGATCCGCCCCAGATCAGACTGAGCAGCGTGAGTACCAGAAACAACGATCGAGACACGTAAATCCCTTCCTTCTTCGTTTTCATCCTTTTGCCGCACGTTCATGCCTGTATTCTAACAGGGCTTTGATTCTTCCACCATCGAAGTTTGCCTGCCAAATAAAAAAAGACGCACAGGGCGTCTTTTACTTTTCGATGGTGGTGGCAACCACCCGTCGTTTGTGATTCTGAAAGGAGCTGTGCAAAACGAAAAAGGCAACGGAGGTGAGCGATAGGCCAGCCATGATGTAGAGCAGCCCTTGCGCCTCAAACGTCTGGAAAATAAAAGCCCCAAGCAATGGCCCGAGCATGCGGCCCGCGGAGCCGGTGCCGGATACCAGCCCTTGGATAAAGCCTTCCTGTCCTGCCGGGGTAAACTCAGCGGCTACCGTAGGAACGGCTGGCCAGACGAGCATCTCCCCGATCGTCATGACAAACATCGCGATGAAAAACCCAGCGTACGCAGTTGTTTGAGACAAGATCAGCATCGATAAGGCAAAAACATAGGTGCCGAGCAGCATCTGCGCCTTCAGCGTCCGGGCAAAGTGCTTGATGACCCACGAAATGAGCGGCTGGCCAAACAAGATCAAAGCTCCATTGAGTGTCCAGAGCAAGCTGTACTGACGCAGGGAAATGCCTAGAGACTGCATGTAGGTCGACAGTACCGTCGTCCATTGGACATAGACGATCCAGCTGATCAAGAGTCCCGCACACAAGAGCACCAGTGCGCCCCAGATCACTTTTTTCGGTGAAGCAGGCGAGAGCGTCGCATTCTGGGCGGATGCTTCCGTCTGAGCTGTTCGTGCAGCTGGAGCCTGCTCAATCGCTTTCAAGTGGCGCGGCAAAATGAGCACGAACATCGCGAACACGACGACCTGGGCTATGGCGTTTCCAAAAAACGTCCAGGAAAACGAGACGCTTGCCAAGATGCCTCCAAGCGCAGAGCCTGCTGCTACCCCCGCGTTCAGTGCCACGTAAATGAGATTGATGGCTCGGCGGCCGCCTTCTGGCCACATGACGACAGCGAGCGCATTCATGACCGGAGACAGGGTTCCGTAAAACAGTCCGTTGAGCAGCAGGAGAATCGTGTACACCGTGAAGTCCGTTGTAAAACCGAGACAAACCGAAATGACGATGATGCCCAATGACGAAAAAATGATGGTCTTCATTTTGCCCCAGCGGTCGAACAGCATCCCGCCAGCCAAGCTTCCGATGAGGAAAGCTCCCTGGTTAAGCAACAGTAAAAAGCCA
Organism: Brevibacillus choshinensis; assembly: GCF_016811915.1. Taxonomy (NCBI): domain Bacteria; kingdom Bacillati; phylum Bacillota; class Bacilli; order Caryophanales; family Paenibacillaceae; genus Brevibacillus; species Brevibacillus choshinensis. The sequence continues at coordinate 4,332,860 of NZ_CP069127.1, forward strand.
GCAACGGTCAGCGGCTTTCCCAAATAGTCGTGAATATAGATGGTGACGAGCGGCCAAATACAAGCCATGCCGGTAGAAAAAATGATGGCAGCAACCGCCAAAAGACGAATGCTGCTCGGATAGGATTTCCATGTCTGTCCCATTGGTTAGTTCTCTCCCCGCCGGAAGTCCCCACTTTTTCCGCCTGTTTTCAGGAGCAGGCTGGTCGGACCGATGACCATTTCCTTGTCCATCGCCTTGCACATGTCGTATACGGTCAGCGCAGCGACACTCACCGCCGTCAACGCCTCCATCTCTACCCCCGTTTTACCTGTCGTTTTGACAGCCGCTTCGAGCTCGAGCGTCACATCATCGGCAAAGGTAAAGCGAATATCGATTCCCGTCAGCGGCAACGGATGACACATCGGAATGATGTCCCACGTTTTTTTGGCAGCCATCACACCAGCTACCTGAGCAACAGCCAGCACATCCCCTTTCTCCACTCGCCCTTCGCGGATGCGAGTCAATGTTTCCGGCTTCATGATGATTTTGCTGTGGGCTACGGCTTCACGTTTGGTGATGTCTTTTTCCGATACGTCTACCATGCGGGCGCGGTTTTGTTCATTAAAGTGAGTCAACTGGTCGCTCATGCTAGGCCTCCAAAAATAAGCGAAAATACGGATGAATGCCGATTTTCGCTCCATTCGATCGATATGATCCTCTATCCTCTACCTTACTCTGGCTCCCGTATAAAATCAATCAGAATGTAAAGGGCCTAAACGTCCAATTCGTTACCATCCTGCCAGCTCGGAGATCAGCAAACCCTTCCTCGTGAGAATGCACTCTTTAGGGGAGGGAAATCCCTTCGTTGTGCGAATGCGGCGATCGTCAAATGAAAAACAGTAGGTCTTGGCAAAATTCCCATGCAGCGCGAAATGCACGAGCCTCTCCTCTGGAAGGACCACCAAGGAAAGCTGAGTAGGAAAATCGCCACCCTGCTGGACCGCATCCTTCAATATCGAAAAAGAGGTCTCCACATCCAGCTCCTCCTGCAGCGAAGCCAATCTCTCGGAAACGATCCGGTAGCGATCTGCCCCGGGTGCATCGCTCATGGGACTGTCTTTTTCTTTTGCGTCGGACAGCGAAAAGTTCGTCAAGACCAAAGTCTGTCGGTCACTCGGTGTGATGTCGATCACCTGCTTGCCTGGCTGTACGATGCAGGCCACATCGGTGCCCGCAACGAGACTCTGGACACTGTGTCCCGGCACGTTCACAATCACATGGTCGTTTACAAAGGAAATTACTTCCGCAGGAGCAAGCTTCTCGCCCATCACATCCTCAAAGAGCCTCATGATATGGACGCAATCTTTTCCTCGGCGGTACGCTCCCGCTGCATTGGCTTCTACCATATGCAGATTCATGAACGTGCCTTTTCGGTTGATGCCGAATGCCGGCAGGAACTGTCCTTGCTCCTCCTGCATCACGAGGAGCTGGCTGTCCTTTTGATAGACCAGCTTGATGGGATGGGCCGAAATGTCAAAATTCATTCCGATCCACGTGCGATCCCCTTTCACCACAAAGCTTGTACACATCCCCGAATGCCCCTTCCTGCCGCTGTCTTGTGCTCTTTTCTCTTACCATACCACAGATGGAAAACTTTTGAAATTCGCACACTACGCGGCCATTTGAAGATTCAGGCACAGAACCTTCGAAGGCCCTTAAAGGCCCTCCGATCATTGGCAGCCCGCCGTTATTGTGATATCGTCAAGCCATAGAGAAACAATTATTTTCAACGGGAAATGAGGAATTGATGGATGACTGTTACGATCTTGCTGTTTGCCGGCCTGGCCGAGCGAGCCAATGAACGTGAAATTAGGTTGACCCTGCCTGAACAAGCGAGCGTTCGTGATCTGCTGGAGGCTGTCGCCGAGCAGCACCCTGTACTCGCTCCCCTGCTTGGCAGTTGCTTTGTTTCGATCAATCACGAATACGCAGCTTCGGATCGCATCATCGGGAAGGATGACGAAATCGCCCTCCTGCCTCCAGTCAGCGGCGGGGAAGACGCTCGCTTTTCCATCACCGACGAGCCCTTGAGTGCAGACAAGCTGGTTCGCATGGTCAGCAATCCCCATGCTGGCGCCGTGCTTACTTTTGTCGGCACCGTACGTGAATTCACACATGGCCAACGAACCGTGTACCTCTCGTATGAAGCATACGCGCCCATGGCCGTCGAAAAGATGAAGCAGATCGCCGCAGAAATCGAGGAGCGCTGGCCAGGCGCACAAGTCGCCATGCAGCACCGCATTGGGGATCTGCAAGTCGAGGAAATCGCCGTCGTCGTAGCTGTGGCTACCGCTCATCGCAACGAATCCTTCGAGGCTGGCCGCTACGCAATCGAGCGCCTCAAGCAAATCGTCCCGATCTGGAAAAAAGAGATGTGGGAAGACGGCAGTGAGTGGAAAGGCCACCAGCAGGGACCCTGGAATCCTCTCTCGATGTACGAAGAAGGAGGGAAATAAATGGTGGATACCCGCTATTCCCGCCAGATCCTGTTTGGTCCGATCGGTCGCAGCGGACAGGAGAAGCTCGGACAAAGCCGCGTTGCCATCGTCGGGATGGGAGCCCTCGGCACCGTTCTCTCCAACCACATGGTTCGTGCAGGAGTAGGCTTTGTCCGTCTGATCGACCGCGATTTTGTGGAACCGAGCAATCTGCAGCGCCAGATGCTGTACGACGAGTCGGACGCAGCCGAGCATTTGCCAAAAGCGATCGCAGCGCATGCCAAACTGTCCCGGATCAACTCTCAGGTCACCATCGAGCCCATCGTGGCCGACCTGACAGCGTATAATGCCGAGGAGCTGCTGGCTGAAGTGGATCTGGTGCTCGACGCGACAGACAACTTCCAGGTGCGTTATCTGGTCAATGACGTCTGCGTCAAACACGGCATCCCTTGGGTGTACGGCGGAGCTGTCAGTGCGACAGGCACCTTTACCGCGATTCGTCCCGGCGAAACTCCGTGCTTGCGCTGCCTGTTTCCGGAAGCACCCAATCCGGGTGAAATGGCAACCTGCGATACGGCGGGCGTCATCGGTCCGATCATCCATATCGTCGCTTCCTATCAAGCTACGGAGGCGTTCAAGATCCTCGTGGGTGCGACGGACGCGCTCAACCCGAATCTGGAGCATTTCGAAATCTGGAGCAACCGCCACCAACAGATCAAGGTCATAAACGGGCGCCGCTCTGACTGCCCATGCTGCGGTCAGCGTGATTTCGCCTTCCTGCATCCTGACTCACAGGACGGACAAGCCGTATCTTTGTGCGGGCGGGATACCGTGCAGATTTCTCCGGCTGCCGCTATGTCGCTCGATCTGGACAGCCTCGCTGAAAGGCTCGCTCTGCTCGGCCAGGTAGAACGCAACAAGTTTCTCTTGCGCTTCCGCGTCGATCCGCATACACTGGTCGTTTTCCCGGATGGACGAGTACTGGTGCAGGGGACGGACGATATCACCCAAGCTCGGACCCTACATGCCAAATACATCGGAGCATAGCCTGTATAAAAAAGGGCGATCTCATGTCGAGGTCGCCTTTTCCTTGCTCTTTTCACGCTGCGCCTGTGCCGCCTGCTTTTGGCAAAACGACCGTAAACGTCGTCCCCGCCCCCAGCTCGCTTTGCACAGAGATCGTCCCATGGTGCATGTCGATGATTTTCTTCACGATCGACAGTCCCAAACCGCTGCCTCCGCCGGTGCGATTGCGCGATTTGTCCGCCTTGAAAAAACGCTCGAACACGCGCTCCTGATCCTCCCGGGAGATCCCGATTCCGGTATCGATCACCCGCACAATCACCTCTCGCTCCATAGTCTGCAGCTGGATCTGCAGCCTTCCCCCGTTCGGCGTAAACTTGATGCTGTTGCTGATCAGATTGTTCCATACCTGACTGAGCATCTCTTCATCCGCCACGATTTCCACCTTGTCCAGCGCGATATCCAGCTCCAGCTCTTTTTCCATCCACTGCGGCTCACAGGCCAGGATGATGCGCCTCAGCTGCTGGTCCAGATGGTACAATCGGGGCTCGACAGGATGGTGTTTTCCCTCCAGTGAAGTGAGCTTGAGCAGGTTTTCACTGATTTTGGACAAGCGCGCACTCTCCGTTTCGATGATCTCCAGATAGTGCATTCGCTCCTCTCGCGTGAGGCGCTCGTTTTGCAGGGCTCTGGCAAACCCGCTGATGGATGTCAAAGGAGACTGGATTTCATGCGAGACATTGGAGATAAACTCCTGACGCAGCTGCTCCATCTGGCTGAGCTGCTCTGCCATGTGATTGATCCCATCCACCAGCTCCCCCCAATGATGATCGATTTTCACGTCGAGATTGACACTGAAATCCCCTTTTGAAATCCTGCGCAGGGCATCGATGAGCATGCGAAAGAGTTCCATGTGACGTCTGGGAAAAAGCCGGGAGATCAGAAACATGGTTAGCATGAAGATGATAAAGCCGAGAAGGCCGCTCGCCACTCCTCTGGTGAACTCTGACGCCTGCGGCCACATTTTGGGAAACAGGGAATGGGTGAGTCCGTACGCTGCCGACCAACTGGCTACGAGGACGATCAAAAGGCCGAGGATGGCGAGCAGCTTGAAACCAATATGCTTTCTCCGGCGCGGCTCGCTCATGGAATCACCTCCAGGCGATAGCCGAGTCCGCGAATCGTCCGGATCAAAAAGCCGTACTCTTCTGCCGGAAAGCGCTCACGGAGCCGATTGATGTGCACATCTACCGTCCGCTCGTTCCCGTCGAAATCATATCCCCAGATCTGTTCGATCAGCTGTTCCCGGGAAAGCGTCTTGCCCGAATAGCTCGCCAGCTTGAACAGCAGCTCAAACTCTTTTAATGGAAGCGTCAAAAGCTTGCTGCCACACGTCACCTCCAGGGTTTGGCTGTTTAGCTGCAGGCTGCCCACCTGCACCACGTGAGAGCTGGCGATGCGGTACCGCTTCAATAGCGCCTTTGCCCGCACCACGAGCTCAGCAGGCTCGAACGGCTTGACGAGATAATCGTCCGTCCCCAGCTCAAAGCCCTTGATCTTTTGCGCAGTCTCGCCTTTTGCCGTCAGCATGAGCAGCGGGATGTCATACTGGCTTCGCAGCTCCCTGCACAGCTCCCAGCCATCCATGTTCGGCATCATGATGTCGAGAACGACCAGATCGGCAGGTGTCATCTCCAGCTTGGACAATGCCTCCACGCCATCCACTGCTTCCATGATGTCAAAGCCTTCCCGCTGCAAAAAGACCCGGACCAACTCCCGTATATGCGGATCATCGTCTACCACCATGATTCTGGTCATCGGTTTACACCCTCTCTTTCACACGCAGCTGCTGCGTGGCAAATTCCCGATACAGCGCATGAGTCTCGAAAAGCTCGGCGTGAACTCCTCTGCCGGTAATCTTTCCTTTTTCCATGAACAGAATCTGATCCGCATCCACCACCGTCGACAGGCGATGGGCGATGACCAGCGTCGTGCGTCCCTTCATGAGATTGGCGAGCGCCTGCTGCACCACCAGCTCCGATTTGCTGTCCAGGCTGGAGGTCGCTTCATCCAGCATGAGGATTTGCGGATCGCGAAGCAAGGCACGCGCGATCCCAATCCGCTGTCTTTGACCGCCGGAAAGCTTGACTCCCCGCTCCCCGACCTGTGTATCGTACGCTTCGGGTAACTCTTCGATAAATTGATCGGCATACGCCATGGCAGCCGCCTGCCCCAGCTCGGCGTCGCTGATTTCCCGATCCAGACCGTAGCATATGTTTTCCCGGATGGTCCCGGCGATCAGCGGGCTTTCCTGTGAGACGTAGCCGATCTTGCTGCGCCAGGAAGCTAGGGAGAAATCTTGAATGGAGTCATTTCCGAGGCGAATCTCCCCGTTCAAAGGCTGATAGTATCGCTCCAGCAGGGAAAACATCGTCGTCTTTCCGCTGCCGCTCGGCCCGACAATCGCGGTCACCTTGCCCGGCTCGATCGTAAAGCTCACATCGTCCAAAATGGTCTCGCCGCCGCTCTCATAGGCAAAGCTCACGCGATCCACATGAATGGGCAGCTCAGCGCTCAGAAGGTCCCGTCCGGATAAGTGGTCCTCTTCCTCTGCTCCCAACGTCTCGATAATCCGCTCCGTCGCTCCCATCGCTTTTTGCAATTGGGTGAAAAACTGTGTGAACTGCCCCAAAGGCATCACGATTTGAACGAGGTACAAAATAAAGGCAACCAGCTCTCCCGCCGTCAGCGCGCCTGTCGCAACACGCATCCCGCCGTACCCCATGATGACGACCAGAAGCACCATCAGAACAAACGAAATGAGCGGTCCGATCATCGCCTGGACCCGGCCTTCCTTGAGTCCATAGCGGAACAGATTGTCGATTCCCTTTTTTCCGCTCTCATACTCATGCGGCTCCGCATTGGACGACTTCACCAGACGAATTTCCGAAAGCACCTGGTTCATGATCGTGGTAAAGCTCGCGGTTTCGTCCTGCAGCCCTTTGGAAATACGATACATCTGCCGGCCGAGCGGAAACAGGATCAGGAACGAAAACGGAACGGCCACCAGCATGACCAAAGTCATCTGCCAGTCGAGGTACAACAGCGTCGCAATCGATCCGATGATCGCGATGACACCAGTAAAGAAATTGGAGAGATGCTCTGTGATCAGCCCTTTGACGACACCCGTATCGTTCGTCATCCGGCTGATCGTATCACCCGTGCGATGGTTGTCGTAATAGGAGACCGGCAGCACCAGCAGCTTTTTCCACAGTCGATCCCGCAGGGCAGCCACAATGCTTTGCCCCACATGATTGAGCAAATAAATGGAGAGTCCGCCCGCAATCGCTTGTGCGATAAAAGCGGTACCCAACAGCACGATTTGCCCTTTACTAATGGAAGAGAGGGTAAAGCTGTCCACGAGATCCTTCGTAAAAAGCGGAATGACCAAACTCACCAGCGTGGTGGCAATACTCAGGAACAGGGCGATTCCGACTTTCCACTTGGACGGATTTGTTTCTTTTATTAATTGAAAGAACGGACGCCAGTTAGCCTGTGTTCGATCCTTTTGTTTCTTATTCATCATGACTATCTCCTTACTTGCACAGATTGTGGCTGGGACTTCTCTCGCTTGATCAATCGGGCGTTTCCTAGAAAAAGGGCGGCTACCCATGCCAGGATGATAAAGAAGAGGCCGAGGGTGAAGACGTGCTGGATGGAAACCACTAAAACCGCTTGTGCATGCAGCATGGCCCCCATCACACTGACCCCGATCGCAGCACCCATGGAGCGGATGAAGCCGAAGAAGGCGGTCACGACCCCGCGCTGCTGATGACCGACTGCGCTTTGCATGGCCGTGCCCAATACCGGCATGAGGGGCCCCATCCCCAAGCCTGCTACTATCATATACGAACCAACCGTCATCAAGGTTGTCATTTCGTCCATCATTCTCAGCAAACCAAATCCGATCGCCATGACAAACAAGCTGCTCCATACGATTTGACGGTACCTAAAACGGGTGACCAGCTGCCCGCCAATGATGTTGCCTGCGATAAAGGCAAGCATGAACGGAATGAGCATGTATCCGGCTATTGTCGGTTTCACTCCGAGAACTTCCTGCAAATAGAACGGCACATAGGTGATGGCTCCAAACATGCCCGCACTCATAAAGAAAGAAACGATGCTGGCACTCGATATGACGGAATTTCGAAACAGGGTTAACGGCAAGATCGGTTCCGCCACCCTGGTTTCGATCCATAAAAACAAGCCGAGGAGAATCCCTCCCAGACCGTATAGTCCGACCAGCATTGCATCCGTTTCCCTGCCGCTCTCGCCTCCGAGCACGAGGGCGAGCAAGATCGCGATGATCGACCCACTCAAGGTAACGGCTCCTGGCCAGTCGATCCAGTGCTTAGTGGTGGTACGCTTTTCTTTGAGCCCTGCCGCCAAGAAGCACATGGCCGCGACGCCAAAGGGCAGGTTGACGTAAAAGACCCAGTTCCAGCTGACTTGCTCGGTCAAATATCCGCCAAGGACAGGCCCAAGAATGCTCGACACGCCGAAAACGGCTGCAAACAGCGCTTGAAACTTACCTCTTCGCTCCGGTGGAAACAAATCTCCCACGATCGTCATCGCAATCGGCATCAGCGCTCCGGCTCCCAGCCCTTGGATGCCCCTGTATACGATCAGCTGCGCCATGCTCCCTGCCATTCCGCACAGAGCTGATCCGACGAGAAAGATTGCCATTCCAAATAGGTACATGCGTTTTCGTCCATACAGGTCTGCGAGCTTTCCATAGATCGGCATGCTCGTCGTCGACGTCAGCATGTAGATGGAAAAGACCCAGCTGTACAACGAGAGTCCCCCCAGTTCCTTGACCACGGTCGGCATGGCTGTCGCCGTGATGGTCTGATCGAGGGAGGACAAGAGAAGTCCCAAAAGCAGCCCGGTCAAAATCAGCTTGGTGTCAGATCCCTTCCCGTTTATCATCCTTCTTCTCTCCTTCAGGTTAGGTGGATGAAATGCGTTCATCCCTTTGCAAGAGAAAAGATACCGCATGAATGTAAACGGAATATAAACGGGATAATACGGGAGGTTAGGTTTTTCATAGAAGAACGGATGCCGTTTTTTCTCCTATGATTTTTGTATATAAATGATGAATTTGGGGTAGATGACAAGAAACAAATCGAGTATAATAGGTTCGTAATGAAGGAAACGAAACTGCGTTTCACCAGATGAAACCCCAAGAATCTTTAGGGAGGTTGTATACATTGGCTAACAAAGATGCTTACAAAGTAAAATCTTCCCTGCAAGTAGGCGACAAGTCTTTCGCGTACTATCGCCTGCAAGGGTTGGAAGAACAAGGTGTTGGAGAAGTTTCCAAACTGCCGTTCTCCATTAAAGTTCTGCTCGAGGCTGCTGTACGTCAGTTCGATGGCCGTGCTATCACCAAAGAACACGTACAACAACTGGCGACCTGGACAAAAGGCCGCGACGAAAACCAAGAAGTTCCACTCGCACCAGCACGTATCGTTCTGCAAGACTTCACCGGCGTTCCAGCTGTTGTAGACTTGGCAGCTATGCGTATCGCAATGAAGCGCGCAGGTGGAGATCCAAAGCGAATCAATCCATTGGTTCCAGTTGACCTCGTTATCGACCACTCCGTCATGGTTGACGATTTCGGTAACGCTTCTGCTCTGGACAACAACATGAAGCTGGAATTCGAACGCAACGCTGAGCGCTACCGCTTCCTGCGTTGGGCACAAACTGCGTTTGACAACTTCCGTGCGGTTCCTCCGGCAACGGGTATCGTTCACCAAGTAAACCTGGAGTACCTGGCATCTGTAATCGCTACTCGTGAAGTAGATGGCGAACTGGTTGCTTTCCCTGACTCCCTCGTAGGTACTGACTCCCACACCACCATGATCAACGGTCTCGGTGTTCTTGGATGGGGCGTTGGCGGTATCGAGGCAGAAGCAGGAATGCTCGGCCAACCTCTGTATTTCGTAACACCGGAAGTCGTTGGTTTCAAACTGACTGGTACCCTGAGTGCCGGTGCGACTGCAACTGACCTGGCTCTGACTGTTACCCAAATGCTGCGCAAAAAAGGCGTTGTAGGTAAATTCGTGGAGTTCTACGGCTCCGGCTTGTCCAACATTTCGCTGGCTGACCGCGCTACCGTAGCTAACATGGCTCCTGAATACGGCGCTACCATGGGCTTCTTCCCAGTAGACGCTGAAACACTGAACTACCTGCGTCAAACAGGTCGCGAAGAAGATCTGATCAACCTGGTTGAAACTTACACCAAGGCACAAGGTCTCTTCCGTACCGACGAAACTCCAGACCCAGTATTCTCCGAAACTTTGGAACTGGATCTGTCCACAGTTGTACCTAGCTTGGCTGGTCCAAAACGCCCTCAAGACCGTGTAGAACTGACTGCTATGAAGGAATCCTTCAACAACAGCCTGCGCACACCAATCGACAAAGGCGGTTTTGGTCTCTCCGAAGAGAAAATCGCAGCTTCCGCACCTGTTGCTTATGCAAACGGTGAAAAAGCTACACTGAAAACAGGTTCTGTCGTTATTGCAGCGATCACTTCCTGTACCAATACTTCTAACCCAAGCGTAATGCTCGGCGCTGGTATCCTGGCGAAAAAAGCAGTGGAAAAAGGTCTGACGAAACCAGCTTTCGTGAAGAGCTCCCTGGCTCCAGGTTCCCGTGTTGTTACTCAATACCTGATCGACGCAGGTCTGATCGATTCCTTGAACACTATCGGCTTTAACGTCGTAGGTTATGGTTGCACCACTTGCATCGGTAACTCCGGTCCATTGCCAGAGGAAACCAGCAAAGCAATCGCGGATGAAGATCTGACTGTAGCAGCTGTCCTGTCTGGTAACCGTAACTTTGAAGGCCGTATCCATGCACAGGTAAAAGCGAACTACCTCGCTTCTCCTCCATTGGTTATCGCTTATGCATTGGCGGGTACAGTAGATATCGACCTGTCCACAGAGCCAATCGGCACTGGCAAAGACGGTCAACCTGTATACCTGAAAGACATCTGGCCAACTCCGCAAGAAATCTCGGAAGCTATGGGTAAAGCGATGAACCCTGACCTGTTCCGTGCCGAGTACGCGAATGTATTCACGGCTAACAAAGCCTGGAATGAAATTGACGTACCGGAAGGCGATCTGTACGAGTGGGATGAAAAATCCACCTACATTCAAGAACCGCCATTCTTCCAAAACCTTACTGGTGCTATTGGTCACATCGAAGACATCAAAACAGCAAGCTCCATCGCTCTGTTCGGTGACTCCGTTACAACTGACCACATCTCGCCAGCAGGTAACATCTCGCCAACCAGCCCTGCAGGTCTCTATCTGCAAGCAAACGGCGTAGAGCGCAAAGACTTCAACTCCTACGGTGCTCGCCGTGGTAGCCATGATGTAATGATGCGCGGTACATTCGCGAACATCCGTATCCGCAACCAAGTGGCTCCTGGCACTGAAGGTGGCGTAACCAAATACCTGCCAACTGACGAAGTAATGTCCATCTACGATGCTTCCATGAAGTATCAAGCAGACGGTACTCCACTCGTTGTACTGGCTGGTAAAGAATACGGTACTGGTTCTTCCCGTGACTGGGCAGCAAAAGGTACTTTCCTCTTGGGCATCAAAGCGGTTATTGCTGAGAGCTTCGAGCGTATCCACCGTGCAAACCTGGTAGGTATGGGCGTACTGCCTCTGCAATTCGTTGACGGTCAAAGCTGGAAATCCTTGAACATCGACGGTACTGAGTCCTTCAGCATCGTAGGACTTTCCGACGACGTTCAACCTGGCCAACGCGTGAAAGTACTCGCTACCCGCAAAGACGGCAGCAGCTTCGAATTCGAAGTGATTGTTCGTCTGGACTCCATGGTAGACGTAGACTACTATCGCAATGGCGGTATCCTGCAAACCGTACTGCGTCAATTGCTGGATGAAGGCAAACCAGTTAACGCATAAGTTCACTTTACAAATAAGTTCGTAACAGCACCCACCCAAATAAAAAGGCAGCCATCGTTTCGACGATGAGCTGCCTTTTTGCATGTCTGTTTATCGATCCATGACTTCGGCTGATGATTTTGCCTGTCTTCGCTTCCACTGTTGATCAATCAAACCGGATGCAAACGTGACACCGATGAAAACGAGCAGTCCTCCCCACACCTGTGGCTGCGTGATCCCCTCCCCAAACAGGACGCTGATCATCGCTGTGAACACGGGGATCAGGTTCAGGGTGATACCTGCCTGACTCGCCCCCACCGCACGCACCGATACGTTCCAGAATACAAAGGAGCAAATAGACGGGAACAAGACAATGTAGGCAATGCCAGTGAAAGCAAGCGGGCTCAGTGTGGAGAAGTCTATCCCCTCCGCGATGGCAAAGGGAAGCATCATGACCACGGCGAAAGCGGTTGACGCAGCTGTGGCCGTAATCGGCGATACCCCCTTCACCTTCTTGCCGATGATGGAATACAGCGTCCACACCAGCACACAGCACAGTACCAGCAGATCCCCTTGATTGTAGTCGGTTTGAAAGACCCGCAAAAGATGTCCCTTAGTCAAGATGACGAGGACCCCTAGCAGCGAGAGGATAAAGCCGGATGCCTGAATACGAGATACCTTTTCACGCAGGAAAAACACGGAAAACAAAACGATCACGACCGGATTCAGGGCTGTCACCAGCGCCGCATTGGTAGCCGACGTATGCTTGAGCGACGAATACAGCAGAACATTAAACCCGATGACACCGAGCAGCCCCATCAAGCTAAGGGGCAGCCATGCTCTTGCGACCTGCCTCCAATCCGGCTTTTCCAATGCAAGCGCGAGTGGGATCAGAATGACGAGCGCCAACACCCACCTCGCAAAAGTCAGCCACAGCGGAGTCATCTCCGATACGACAAACTTGCCAAATACGTAATTGCCTGCCCAAAACAGGTTGCAAAATACCAGCAACCACCATGCGCGTGATTTCCCCACAACTCCCACTCCTCATGCGTTCTCTTTTTATCATGTCCCTCTTAGTATCCTAGTCGCGCCCTGTTTTTTCAATATTTGAACTTTCTTTTCCACGCATGATGGCTCCTTTTCTTAGACACCCTTACACCAGAAGGGGGAATCTGACATGGATCCAGTCAATCCAGCAGGTGAAAAGGATTTTGCACAGATTTATGCGCAGTACAAAGCGGACGGCGAGCAGCAGGCCCTGCGTGAAAATGGAGGAGCAAACCAGCAAGCCGCGGCAGGCAAAGAACAGATTGTGGCTGTCCGGAAAAACGACGACGGGGACCTGATCGCGTTCAAGACAGAGACGGGCAGAGAGCTGGACTACATCACTGCCTTGTCCGAAGCAAAGGCCGGAAAGATCGCACACGTGGACGTCTTTCACAAGTATGGCCGCGATATTTTGCGCAGTGAACCCGACGGCATCAAGGAGAACAATTTGGACAACCTTCCTGAGTTTTAAATGAATGCAAAAAGGTCGCCCGCGGCATGCAGGCGACCTTTTTGCATTCATGGTATGCGTTTACGTTGCAGGGCTTACCTTTTCTGCTGAAAGGATGAGGAACATCGGTCTTCGCATTTCATCCTGCATCAGGGGATCATCCTTCCGCATTTCCTCCGTAGGCATTGGCTCCTGAACTGCTTTGATTCTAAATCCTTGTTCAATCAGGTCATTCATGTAAGTCGAGATGGTGCGATGGTACTTGATGACATTCTCGGCCAAAAAGGACGTTTTTCTCATGCCTTCTTCCTGGTAATGATCGACGGGCCAATGCAGACGCCTGCCTTGCTCGTCTACCGTCCAGTCCTGCTGTGCGCGGGCTGTGAAGATCGGATGCTCGACGGAAAACAGGAAGGTGCCGCCCGTCTTCAGGCAATGGTATACCTTTTGGCAGAGCTCTCCAAAATCCTTGACGTAATGGAAAGCCAACGAACTGATCACCACGTCAAACTGGTCGGGAGAAAACGAAATGTCTTCAATGGGCATTTGCAGATAGGTGACGGCCAGATCGTCCTCTGTCATCTCCCTCGCCTTTTGAAGCATCTTTTCGGAAAGATCTACCCCGACTACCGAGCTTGCCTGCTGTTCACGCGCATAGCGGCAATGCCAGCCGAATCCGCATCCCAAATCCAGGACGTGCTGATCTCGCAGGTCGGGAAGCAGCGACTTGAACACATGCCATTCGCCTGCCCCTTCCAACCCTTTGACAGAACGGTTCATCTGCTGATAGGCGGAAAAGAATGCGGGGTCATCGTATTTGTTTTGTTTCATCATCGTTCACCTCTGCTTTCATGCAGGCATGAATGAGCTGGCGGAGAGCCTGCTTCGCATCGCCTTGAAACCGTCCACCGTGATAGCATACGATCTGTTCGATGTCGTATTCCAGTAAAAGCTGGATCGAGCGGATGGCGGCTTCCATATCCAAGGTGTACTGAGGATTGGCGATGGCAAGCTGTCCTCCCTCCATCACGACTGCGTCTCCTGCGATCAGCGTTTTGGCAGCGGGAAGATACAAGGAAATATGGCCAGGCATATGCCCTGGAGTGTGAACGATCTCGATGCCGCCGCACCAAGGCAGCCTTTCTCCGTGAGAAACCGCTCGATCGACGGCTGCCGGCTCGACTGACTGCAAAAACCGGATGAACGCTTCCGCTCCCGGCTTTTCCGCTTCTGGCAGTACATCCAGGGATGCTTCGGCCTGTTCCACTCGAAGCGACCTTTTCGTTCCTTCCACATAGGGCACATCCAGCTCATGCGCGATGATTTCTATGCGTGGAACCAATCTTTTTAGTGCCGCCATGGACCCGATGTGATCGACATCGTGGTGAGTGATGATCAATTTGGTTAGGGAATCGAGCTGGATGTCATACTGACCAGCAGCTTCCGCAATCTGCTGGATTTGATCCGGATAGCCGCAATCCACGAGAATCGTTTCGTCCCAATCCCGCAAAAGCACTGGGGTAATCGTCTGGGTCTGTCCGTTCCACGTACGATCAATAGGGAGCAGATGCAACACGCTCATAGGTACCTCCTCATTCCTCTGCCATTTACGTACAGCTTACAGCAAGGGATGAGGAGATGAAAGTTCGTTCACGCTACAGAATTAACGATGTCCGCGGATGATTCTGCGGATGCTGTGCTCCGTCAGATGATAGAGCTGGGCGAGCGTTTTGACGGGCACGCCGGAGTGATTCGCCGAAACGATCGCTTCATTTCGCTCCTGGACTAATTTCTTCGACTGGGTACACTCTCCCCATTGCTTTTTATCCTCTTCGCGGACAGGGATGTACAAATAGCTGCCTTGCGTATATTCCTGAATGCTGCGAAGCAATTCTTTCGGCAGCATTTTTTCTGCATTGATGTATTTCATGTCGCTTTGCTCCTGTCTATATCACGTTCGTTCGTTCTATAGAGAAGCAAAGAGTTCCCCTTTTAGTGTGGAGTAGGCTCTAAACAAAGAACTTGCGGAACTCTTTGCTTAGAGCCGAATTCGGCAACGCGAACAAATGCAATCATCATGGGATCACCTCCGAACAGCATTCTTTTCACAGTTTACATCCTCCAGCTGTCTGCCTGCTACCATGAATTCGCTTCAGGTCCTCCTCATTGTGGGGGCGTCGGTACAGCTGGTTCATTCTCTCCCCCCAGGCGTCTCCTTGCCGTTTCCCTTTTCCCCACTGCCGGTACATGCTCCCCTGCCTTGGCCAATCCCCATACCGGCATGTTTCCGTATAGACACTCGTATTTTCCCGCCTCCACCAAATACGTTTCGTGAAAGATCCCGACTGTCCCGTCAGTCCCTACCGACTGATTGAACTTCCTCCATGCTGTCAAATGATTGTGACTATTTCTCGCATAATGTTCCAGATGCTCATAGGAGCGCCAGTATTGGATCTGGGTGAGCTCGCGCGAATTGAAATGTGCGGTACTCCCCAAAAACCCAAGCTCGGGATGCTCATGCAGTTCTTTGAGCATCCCGCCCATGGCAGACGCGACAGGCACCCACTTGTGAAACGCAAGCAACTTGTTCACACGCATGCCGATAATAAACACGACAAAAGGTCCATCCAAATGAGCCGTGAATCTTCCAGGTACTACTTTTGCCATTAGGTCCACCTACCTGATCAATAATTTGAGGTGCATCTCGTAATACGCCATGTAGTCCTTGGAGCGAAACAGATGGGCGGATAAGTAAGCGCCGTAAAAAATGGAGAACAGCAGCACCACAGCTTCTTCCTCGGTTACATGGGGAACGAGCTGCCCGTCTTCACGGATTTCTTTCACACAGCGCCCAAAAATACAATCCAGCGTCACCTCTGCTACCCCTTCCGTCGACTCACGCTCGGGAAACAACAGCCACAGCTCCGTTTCCGTGAGTTTGGGAACCCATGGGTGCATTTTTTGTTCCGACAAAAAGCTGATCAGGCTGAGCATGATGCCGGGGTGCTTCTGGGCATCCTTTGTCACTTTTCCATAGATGTGACGTACGGCTTCCCATCCTCTTTTGCCCGAATCCGCGAGCTCTAGGTAGCACTGAGCCTGCCAGACGCTCATGAAGTAAATGAGCAGGTCTTCTTTTTGCGGGAAAAACTTGAAGAAGGTGACTTTCGAGATCTCCGCCTGCTGACAGATTTCCTCCACGAGCACCTGGCGAAAGTTGTGCTCTCCACTCAGATCCAGACTGGCTTGCAGCAATGCCAGCTTCGTCTTGGCCTTTTTCTTTTCACGCAACGATATCTTCATCATCTATGAGGTTCTCCTATGTCGATTCAATTACCCTTATGTTAGTATATAAATTAACAAGAGTAAAGTTTTTTACAAAAGAAAGCACTCCCTCTCTCGATTTTCTTTTTTCGGGTAGCCAATCGCCCTCCACACCAATACCATAGTGAAGAGCCCTTCGAAGGAGAGAAACACGTGAGAGTCTGTTTTTATTGCAATCTCATCGAATTCAAGCCAAAAGGGAACGTTCTGCAGTTTTTCATCCTGTTACGCGCTCTGGATCGCAAGCTCGACCAATTGTCTGAATTCGAACGGCAACCATACGCTTTCGAATGCGTCCTCCCCTTCCGATTTCGCAATGGAATGGGTGGCTTTTCGTTTCGACACATTCGCTTTTTCCATTCGGAAGAACCGATCGAGGAAATCATTCAGCGAGATCGCAGGCGACCGTACGACTTCATCTTCATTCGCGGCCGCAATGAAGCCGTTAAGCTATTGCGGAAAAAGCAGTCCCTGGGACCGAAGCTGCTGTTTTTAGCCATTCAATACAATTTGTACGATCCTTACATCATGCGCCGGCTCAATTATTTGTTCCGCCATGCACGGGTTGTCTTTTTTCAGACAGAACCGAATGCCGAGCGATACCGTACGTATCAGCTCCAAAAAGGCTCCTATTCCAATCAAGAGCTTCTCCGAAAAATACAGGTGCTCCCTCAATTTGTGGAGCCCATGCCCAATCCACCCCCTGCACGCTCGCCTTCCGATCCCCTCGATCTGATTTGGGCAGGAGTCATTCGACCTCGCTACGGCCTTCCCGTCGCTACGAAGGCGATTTCGCTCATCCGCAAAGAGTACCCGAGAGCAAAGCTGCGTGTACTCTATCCCTCGATCGTAGGAAAATATCGAAAACGGGCTGAGAAATTACTGCGTGCCCCAGGGGTCGCCGATCATGGGCAAAAATCCATGTGGAAAACCAAAGAGATGATCGTCAAAAGCGGCATCGGTGTCGCACTCCTCTACGACAATACGCAAGACCGCAACCCTTCCCATTCCTACTTGTCCCGCATTCTGGAGTACATGGGGCTCGGGGTGCCCGTTTTGACCACGCGAACCATCGGCAATCTCTCCCTGCTCGGCCATACCTACCCTCTGTTCGTGGAGGATGCGCATGATATCGCGTTCCACTACGCAAAACTGTGCAATCCCGTTTACTATCAGGAAATGAGCGAGTATGTCAAAGAGCACGGGAAACGCTTTCTCGCTGACGAGGCAGTTCTGTCCTTTTGGCAAGTGATGCATGACGAATACAGACGCGGCATCTAACTCCGCCCCATGTCTTTTTTTCGTACAAAAAAAGCCAACACGCTGCAGAAGCAGTCGGCGTTGGCTTTTGTCTATTTCATCATTTTCCCCATGCGGTACGCTGCTTCCATGATGTAAGGAGCGTACTGACTCATTTTTTCCGGCGTCAGTCGATTGGATGGACCTGATGCCGCGATCGATGCCACCAATTGACCGTTTCGATTAAAGATCGGAGCGGCTACCGCAGCGGTTCCGAGCTCCCGCTCCTCGACGCTCGTAGCGAATCCTTGCTGTTTGATTTGCTCCAGCTGCTCTACGTAGGATTCTCGGCTCACAAAGTCCGGCCAATCCGGGTCCTGCAGAAGCGCCTGCGCGACAGACTCATCCGCATACGCTACCAATACCTTGCTGGACGCTCCCACAGTCAGTGGCATGCGCGCTCCAATCGGGGCAACCCTGCGGATTGGCTGCTTGCTTTGCACAGCCTGAATGCGAATCCGCTCATTTCCATCCCGCACGTACAGGCTGATGGTTTCTTCCACCAAATCGCGCAGCCTTTCCATCTCTGGCAGCAGCATGGTGGCAGGATCATCATTATGAGTCAGGTTCGCAGACAATTCCCAGATTCGAAAGCCGAGACGATATTTCTCTGTTTGGACATCTCTGATGAGAAAGCCTTTGTTTTCCAACGTTGCCAGCAAACGATGCACCGTGCTTTTATGCAACGAGAGTCGACTGGAGATCTCACTGAGACCCAAATCGGTGTCATCCGTAAAACAGAGCAGGATATCCAGAGCCCGTTCGACCGCCCGCACGTTTGCTTTTTGTTCTTCCATCTTTCTTACACCTGCTTCCTTCGTGGTTCCGTACGTTTCATCTGATGAAACTAATATGCTACTTTTCAGTATACGAAAAAAATGTGCGTAGTAAAGAGCGGAAATTTCATTGCCTTGTCACAGCTTCCCATTTTCTAGCAGGCAGGACACTCCCACAAGCGATGAAACAAAAGGGACATACATTAATAAAAATACACCACTTGTTTCAATTCAGGATTGGGGGAATGACCTCACATGAGCATAAGCGAATCCAAATTGACCAAGTACTATGTCTTGCGTGCAAGCTCTGCACTCGCAGGAGCGTTGCCGCGCACTCGTCCCTTCAGCAAAAGAGCTCTCTATGATTATCTCCATCGGTATCGAAAGGTGATCGCCAAGCCGGCCTCTGGCAGCGGCGGTGCTGGGGTCATCCTGATTTCCAGCCGTGGGAATAGCTCGTACCGTGTGCAGCGTGGAGCCAATCGTCGAAACGTCAGCAGTAAGAGCAGCGCGTATCGATATCTGCGCAATAAGATCAAAACACGCTATCTCGTACAAAAGGGGATCTCCCTCGCTCGCGTCAATGGCCGCCCCTTCGATGTACGCGTCATGGTGCAACGGCATCCGGGTTCCCACTGGGTCGTCACCGGCATGCTTGCCAAAGTCGCTGGCAGGGGCTATATCATCACCAACGTCAAGCGCAGCGGCGGTCGCGTCCTCCCATTGCGCACAGCCATTGCCCGTGCATCCATCCGCTCCGCCTCCACCGATGCCATCATCACCCGTCTGCGCCGTATCGCCTTGCTCGCCGCTAGGAGGCTGGCCACCTACTACACCAAACAGCTCGAATTTGGTCTGGACATGGGCATCGATGTAAACGGCAAGGTATGGATTATCGAAGCGACCTTCGTCCCGATATCTCTCTGTTTCTCAAGCTCTCAGACAAACAGATGTACCGCACCATCGTCAGCTACAAGCGAACAGCCTAATAGAAACATGCCTTGCCAAGCTATTCCCCTTATGCGGATCAGTCACGCTCTCCTCACCAGCGGCATGAATACGGAAGCGTACGAAAAAAGGGAAGCCGCAGTCATCGGCTCCCTTTTCTTGTTTTGTTAGAAATTGAAATTGTCCGGGTCAGCCCCAAAACGTCTGTTTTCATTAAGCGCATTGATTTTTTCCACATCTTCTGCATCGAGTGAAAAGTCAAACACATCTGCGTTTTGACGAATCCGCTCTGGTGTGATCGATTTGGGAATGGTCACGACCTGATTGTCCAAATCCCAGCGAATGACAATCTGCGCTGGAGATTTTCCGTACTTTTGCCCCAGCTCCACGAGCAGTGGATGATCGAGATTTCCTTGCATCAATGGGCTCCACGCTTCCATCTGGATGCGATGCTCCCGGCAGTAAGCAAGCAGCTCTCTCTGGGTCAGCAGAGGATGGTATTCGACCTGGTTGACAACCGGAGTGATTTCGCTGTTTTGACGCAAATCCTCCAAATGATGGCTGTGGAAGTTGCTGACTCCGATCGCGCGTACATAACCGTCTCGGTACAGCTTCTCCAGTGCTTTCCACGTTTCTACGTACTTGCCTTTGACTGGCCAGTGGATCAGATACAAATCGAGTGTCTCGATACCGAGTTTTTTCACACTCTCATCAAAAGCTTTCAGTGTGGAATCATAGCCTTGATCGGCATTCCACACCTTGGTTGTGATGAACAGCTGATCCCGATCGATTCCTGATTGACGGATTCCCTCACCAACGCCGACCTCATTGCCATAGACAGCAGCCGTGTCGATGCTGCGGTAACCCGCTTCGATGGCAGAACGGACTGCGAGTGTTACTTCGTCTCCGTCCTTCACCTTCCAGACACCCAGACCTAACCAAGGCATCTTCACCCCGTTGTTCAATACCGAACTATCCGTGATCTGTGTTGCCATCCGATCTCCTCCCGTCGTCCACAATGATATGTACGTACAATAAGTAAGTGTAGCACAAGTGGACTACCAAAAAAAGGGTGGTCATCTCCTCAAACTCTTTTTACATTTTTTGTTAATTTTAACGTCTGCAGGAAATACTCTTGCTATGGACAACTTTACATAGCAGGTGAATCCAATGCCCCATCCTTACTGGTACGGTGGACTCGTCTTCATTTCGTTGCTGCTCCTCTGCTTTACCCTCTGGAAGAAGAGGGATGGTCGCTTGCTCGTTCTGCATTTTGCCTTGGCTGGCCTGATCGATCCGTTCGAGTACATCATACTCATCCTCTACCCGGCTTACCAGTACTTCCCTTCTCTAACCGGCGATTTATGGATCGACAACATGCTTGGCGCCATAAGCTCCAATGACTTCATCGTTCCGGCAGTCGCCGTCATCGGCGCAGCCTTTCACCTTCGCGTTTACTGGCTGGTGTTGTTTTCTGTGCTCTTTATGCTGGTAGAATGTCTGTTCCTTTCGTTTGCAGTTTTTGGGCATTTTTGGTGGGAGATTCCCTACTCCGGGATCGGCATCCTCCTTTTCCTTCTGATTGGCAGATATCTTTGGAAGCTGATCCTGCGCGGCCCCTTAAAGAAGCCTGTCCTTTTCCTTTACATCTTCTTTGTGTTTCTATTCATCTACGGCTCGTGTCATTTTATACAGGCGCATCTTCTCGATGTACATGACTTAAACATTGGCTGGTTTCCTGACCAGATTCGGGATCATCTCGCCCTCTCTGAAGCGATCGAAATACTCGTAGCTCTCCTTACCTCAGCTGCCTTCTTCTTCAATCGTACCGGCCAGCTCCTGATAGCGGTTGTGTTGATTGCCTTTGACACGTCCCTCATGGCATTGAAGATCATTCAGGTAGACAATGTCTGGGAGTTTATATTTTACGTTCTCTTGCAGTTTATCTCGATCTGGGTCGTCCATAAGATCGTGAAATACGGAACACAAACTCAGGTTAGCTAATTTTTCCCTATCGGAGCTGAAATTCATGCATGTGACCCTTATCCTCTGGTCTATCTTTGCTGCCTGGCGTTGGGGCGACTGGAAACATTGGAAAAAGTACCACGCCACCATGCTCTTCATGGCCTTATCGAGCGCCATGTACGATGTCCTTGTGAACGACGGCTCCTATTACTTATGGAGGTACGTAGGAAACAATTACTTCAGTGAAGAAATGGCCAGCCTTCTGTATACGTGCGTTGCCTTTCCCGCAACAGCCTTGCTGTTTCTGTCCAATTTCCCCGACGAGAGATGGCAGCAGCTCCTGCACATCGGCAAATACGTAGCCATCTATGTTTGCCTGGAGATCATCGGCCTGTACTTCGGCACCATCTCCCATGCCCACTCCTGGAATATGTGGTGGTCCACCGTGTTCAATCTGGCGATGTTCTCGATCCTGCGGCTGCATTTTACCAGACCCTTGATTGCCTACGTCGTTTCCTTGGCAATCGCCACCTATCTCATGATCCATTTCCAAGTCTCTTTGTGGGACAGCGAATAAACGCAAAAAAAAAACCGACAGCCCAGACTTCCTGCTGTCGGTTCGCATTCTTTGTCCATACGTTAGCTAGTACAGACGATTTTTATAGCTATCTTCCAGACCGATCGCCACTTCTTTTGCCGTCACCCCTGGAAGCTTCACATGATCTGCCAGGACCTGCGCCATATTCGGAACGGACTCGGGCGCTGGCCATTTTTCAGGATTCCACAGTCCGGAGCGCATGAATGCCTTTGCGCAATGCACGTAGCACTCTTCTACCTGCACGCCGATTCCAATCGTCGGCACTTTTCCGTTCACAGCCATTTTTTCAAGCACCTTTGCATCGCGAATCACACAAGCACGCCCATTGATGCGCAGCGTCTCCTCCAAAGTCGGTATCATAAAAATCAAACCGACATGCGGGTTTGCCAGAATATTTCGGAGCGAATCCATGCGCTTGTTTCCTGGACGCTCGGGAATGACCAGATGCCGATCATCGAGAACGTATACAAAACCAGGAGCATCTCCCCGAGGGGATGCATCGCAGTTGCCCTCCGTGTCTGCCGTCGAAAGGATGAGGAACGGTGCTCTTGCGAGAAAATCGCGGCAATGCTCATCCAAATAGCTGATCGATTTGTTCTGTACCAGACGACTAGGTTCACCGAGCAGCTCTCGAAGCTGCGATTCTTCCGTAATGACTCCCTGAAAGATATCGAATCCGTGCAAGCGAAACACCTCATTTTCCATGGTTTGGTTAACTTCCCTTCCTCCATGATAGCATGAAGGAAACAGCACTCGTCTCTTTCTTTATCATCAATTGTTGAGGCTATCAGCTATTCCCAGCTTGCTTTCCACATAGTGCTGGATATAGTGTACCGATTGGGCACTGAGACAACGATCCTCTATCATAATTGGCGTAAAGCGGGAGAGACGCTGCAAATAAGGGGTAACGATACTCGTACTGACGATCAGATCAGGCTTGGCCTCGATAATCGCATCCAGAGAAGCCGGATATTCCAGCGAGCCGATGAGCAGCTCCACATGGGCCAATCCCGCATCGACGATCGATTGGCGAAAATTATCCGCTCCCAGCCACGTCGTTCCCGCGATCCCCACCTTGCTCCCTGCAGGCAACTCCTGCAGCCTCTTGATGCTTTGCAGGCTTGACTCCGGGAGGCAAGCGATGACCTTGGGTTCATTTTCTCCGCACAGTCGTGCGATGATGGTCTGGACTTCTTCTACGTGCAGAAACGTCGTCACGATCAGGTCGTAGTAGCCGCTCTGGATGCTGCTCCCGAGCAATTCCAAGTCCTTGATCAGGCAAGGCTTCACGACGTAACCAGTCGCTTTCTCCAGCTCCACTGCATACTCTTGTGCCTGGGGGACATTGCACTCGACAAACAGCACTACCGGTTTGGCATGTGCCGCTTCTTCCCCCTCCCACTCGTGTGCTTCCCTGATGCGCTCTGTCTCGTGAGGTGGATCAGCGTGTACATATACGCCTATTCCTGGCTTGCTATAGATATATCCGTCCAGCTCCAGCTCCGCGTAGGCTGTTTGAACCGTATCCCGATTAATGCGCAAAAAGCCAGCCAGCTCACTTGCGCTGGGCAATGCTTCATTGGGCGGGTACACACCCTCGTGTATAAATGTCTTAATCTGTTCTTTCAGTTGAACATGTATGGGAATGGAAAGGGATTCATTTACCGAGACTCTCATCTGGTCACCTCTGACTGCAACGGATTCAAGATACTGTCATCGTACAATGCCTCAGCGATTTCTAGCAAGAGTGAACTATCAGACAATAAATCCACTGGATCACTTCCCCAGCATCGACACAGCTAGACCTTTATAACTTTGCAAACCGTGTTTTGTAAATCATGCGCCTACAAATTGGATAACCTATAGCATAATCGAGCTATCAATCACGGAGGTATTTGCATGAGTTGGACTCTTATTTGGCAGGCCGTAGGTGTAATTGTAATCGGAACTCTTTTGTTACGAATTGCAGGTAGAAAATCGATTTCCCAAATGACAATGGCACAGGTAATCGTTATGATCGGTCTTGGGACTTTGATCATCCAACCGATAACTGGTAATGGTTACTGGCCAACCTTCCTTTTAGCAGCCGTCTTGGTAATGGTCATGATCGTGATGGAATACCTCGAGATCAAATCTAACGGATTCGAAACTTTTATTACTGGCAAGGCAGTTACTGTCATTGAGAATGGGCAACTGAATGAAGGCAATATGCGCAAACTCAGACTAACAGCTGATAAGCTCGAAATGAGACTGCGACAAGCTGGAATATCAAGCATCTCTGACATTGAATGGGCTACAATCGAAGTCAGTGGAAACTTAGGCTACCAGCTTAAATTGGAAAAGCAGCCTGCCACCAAAGAAGATATCCAGAGGTTAATCGCTATTCTCGAGAATCGAATCCCCGATACAGAGCCCTTTGTACCAAATAACATTTTTTCAGAAATTAAGCATGGGCATCAAAATCCACACCCCACCAATCTCCAGTAAACTTTCATCTAACCGAGCGGCAAGACTCTTTTGCCGCTCTACATGTTTCCATCTAGAAAAAATAACAGGTGACTTTAGATACGTAGACGAATAGAATCTTTGATAGTACACACATTTGCAATTATCCGTTTGCTTGTGTACGACAATTACGATCCTTCAGTAACCTGACCTGGGGGTGCTTTTGATGACGAAAGAATCAGCAGCATTTCAACAGATAAAGAGTAAAGCTAGATTATTGAAGCGAGAGGCATTTGTTCTTTATTTCGCATACAAAGATCACCGAGTTGCTTGGTATGCTAAGCTTTTTGCGATTTGTGTAGTGGCCTATGCATTCAGTCCGATCGATTTAATACCCGATTTCATTCCTATCCTAGGCTATTTGGACGACATCATCCTCGTTCCTTTCGGTGTGTGGATCGCCCTGAAGCTAATACCTGATGAGGTTGTCAGAGATTGTCGAGCAAAAGCCGAGGATTTAATGTCGAAGGGCAAACCGAAAAACTGGTTCATGGGTATGCTTTTTATTGCCTTATGGGTAGTCTGCGGAATATGGATATCATGGTATTGCTACAGATGGCTCCTTTCCTAAGGGCCTTTTTACTTTTCTCCCTGCATCTTATTTTATGGAGGTGTGGATATGCTTCTCGCTGTAAAAGTCCTCGCAGCCTTTCTCTGTTTTTTCCTCATTTATCGCTTCATGAACCTTTTACGAAATAAACGGAATGCTTCTGCAAAAACCAGCTGGAAGCAAGACATCACTACAGCTCTGTTGCAAACGGCAGTTTTCACTTTGGTGAGTTACTTTTTGACATGATGAGCACGTTGTAAAATGATGAATAGCCCCCTTGGATGTCCAAGGGGGTCTCACGCATAGGAGCCGTTCGTTCACTAATCACTATCGTTGTTGATCCCCTTTTTTTATTCGGATCTTATCTACTGGATGAAACATAGCTGGTCGTGTTTTCATTAATTGCAGTGGAACACGAAGGATAAAATCCTTCAATCCCCTTAGATTTAAGGGACTTAATGGAGAGAAGTATGTCACTCCAAACGATTTGAGAGAGGCAAGATGGACTGTAACGAGGAGCAGAAACAACATGATTCCATAAAGCCCAAAAATCCCTGCCATAATCATCAAAGGAAACCTAAGCACTCGTGTGGCAATTGCTGCACTGTAGCTCGGGGATGTAAAGGATGCTATTGTCGTGAGTGCAACGATGATTACCATTACAGGGCTGACCAACCCAGCCTTTACAGCCGAAGTCCCAATGACGAGAGCACCAACAATTCCTATTGTGGGTCCGATCGGCCTTGGAAGTCTAGCGCTTGCTTCCCGTAGGATTTCCATTGCGGTCTCCATGATAAAAGCCTCTACCAACGAGGGGAAGGGCACGGTAGACCGACCAGCTGTCATGGCCATAACCAAACGGGATGGTATCATTTCCGGATGAAAAGAACTAAAAGAAATGTATAAAGATGGCAATAGCATGGATAGGTTTAAGCTTACGAAACGGATGAAGCGGACAAGAGAGGCTATGTAAAATCGCTCGTAGTAATCTTCAGGGCTCTGATAAAACTGGGAGAATACGGTGGGTACAACGAGGACAAAAGGCGTTCCGTCAACTAAAATGGCTACTTTTCCTTCCAGCAGATTGGCGACCACTTTGTCAGGGCGTTCGGTATTTTGCATCTGCGGGAACGGAGACCATGTACTATCTTCAATCATATGCTCGAGAAATCCACTCTCCAACACAGCATCCGCGTTGATGGAATCTATACGATTCAGTACGTCTTCAACAATACGAGGGTCGATTACTCCTTCTATATACATCACATAGACGTCTGTCTGTGAGCGCTGTCCAACCACTAAGTGACGCAATCGTAACTTTGGATCCTTCAACCGAATGCGTATTAACGCCGAGTTCACGCACAACGTCTCGCAAAATCCGTCACGTGGACCGCGTACTACAGACTCAGTAAGCGGTTCTTCTACTTTCCTGCGCTCCCAGCCTCGTGCATTATTTAAAAAAGCTTCTCGATGTCCGTCAAGTAGAAGCACGGCGGATCCGGACAAAATGTTCCGTATGACCTGCCTTAAGCTGGTCGTGGACTCCAATTCGTTGGTTGTCGGCAAATCGTATGTACTGTTCAAAGACGTCATGTGCCGTATAATGCTATCGCTTACTATGTTTCGATCAATCATACCATCAATAAAAAAAATGATGCCTTCCGCACCCGACTTCACCACAAAACGGCGGGCAACCAGATCATCACACTTTAACTGCTGCTCAATTAACGCAATGTTTTCGTTCAAGTCAGCAGAAAGGACGATGTCTGGCACATTTTCCATACTCTTGTTCGTATGGGCATCCAAGAACGCACTTTGCACTCTCTCTTTGCGATTTTTCCAAGCATTCCAAAACAAATTCATCACTTGATCTCCCTGTCTGAAAGTGGCGCCAAATGGAAGCCTCTGTTCATGCTCCACCTTGCCTTTTCACTACATTCAAGAAGATGATTATTCCATGTTTCTTCTTGGTGTTCCTATTATGTGCAACCTTGCTGGGAATATTTAAGCAGGCATCTTTTTTTACCTGACGGCCACTGCAATAATCCCCTCCGTTCAACAAGATAAGGGCATCTTTAGCGGATGTCCTTTTTTCTTGTTTGCTCAGAGGGGACGGATATTGAAACCTATTGCATCTGTCAGTCTACTTCGCCGATAAACCGCCATCCACCACGACGGCACTGCCTGTCATCGCAGATGATTCGTCAGAAGCCAAGAACACTGCTACATTCGCGATCTCAATCGGTTGGATTGTACGCCCGATCGGTTGGATATCTTGGATGCTCTTCAGCACATGGTCACGCCCGCCAAACAAATCGGCATGGGCGTCATTGAAGGTCGTATCTACCCATCCCGGGCAAATGCAGTTCACCCTTACGTTATCCGCCGCAAAATCCAGCGCCATTTGCTTGGTGAGCATATGAATGGCACCTTTGGATGTTACATAGGCAGACAATCGTGGCTCTGCGACAAAGCTGTTGGCGGAGGCCATGTTTACCACGGAGCCTCCCCCTGCCTCAATCATTTCTGGAAGGAAGTATTTTGAAGTGAGAAACATGGATTTCACATTGACTTTCATCGTGCGATCCCACACTTCTTCCTCCGTTTCGACGACGGAGCCTGGGATGTTGATCGCCGCGTTATTGCACAGGATCGTAGGAACCCCGTAGTTTTCCTTGGCAAAAGCCAGGAGTGCCTGAACCTCCGACGCTTTGGATACGTCAGCCTGAAAAAACACGGCGGTGCCGCCCTTGCTCGTGATAGCTGCCACCACTTCTTCCCCTGCGCTGCTAACGTCGGTTGCCACTACACGGGCTCCCTCTTCCGCATATCTGTGGGCAATGGCCGCTCCGATGCCACGTGCCGCTCCTGTTACGACTGCAATTTTGTTTTGTAAACGCATCGATGAATACCTCCTCGTACTGTATTTTCCTTTACATGTCTTTGAGAACAGGGGCTATTTTTCGATATCCATTGGATTTCACGTAGCCGACGATGACTCCGATCAGCACCCACGCGAATCCTACAGTGAAAGTCATACGGTCAAAGCCGGACCAGACGTATCCTGTAATGAGAAGCCCGATGAAGGGAGTAAGCGCGTAGGTGAGGAACCCCCTTACTCCACGCCGCTTCTTCTTGCCGAAGAAATAGACGATGATGGTGACATTCAGCATCATGAAGGCGGTGATCGCCCCGAATGTCACGAACTTGTACAACGTCTCTATCGAGAGGCAAAACGTCACCACGATGGAAAGCAGTGCACAGAAGATCGTGGCATTCACAGGCGTTTGAAATTTGGGATGGATTTTCGCCAGCACCTGAGCAAAAGGCAGCAGATTTTCCCGACTCATTGAATAGAGCACTCGCGCTGTCGCAGACTGTACATTCAGCGTGACCGCAATCCCTACCGCAATGACATTGATCAGAATCAAAATCGTGTAGAAAACAGGGCCTCCAGCTTCCCGTGCTATTTCGAAAAAGCCCATGTCCGGGTTCAGTGTCTCATAGTTCGGATGGATCAAGGCAGCCATGTACACTTGAATGAAAAACAGTATGCCGCTGAGCAAAATGGATAAAACCGTTGCCTTTCCGACTGTCTTCACCGGATCGCGAGCTTCTTCGGCCAGTGTGCTTATGCCATCAAAGCCTAGAAAACCGAGCACGGCAATCGATGTGGCTGTCGCGATAAAGCCAAAGTCTACATGGTCTGCCTGGAAAAGTGGCGCCAGACTAAAGCCTCCCATACCGTGTCCATCGACCAGCACAAACTTGGCAGCGATCCCCAGGAACACGACCAAAGTGATGATCTGCATCCAGAACATCAGAAGATTAGCTCGCGCTGTCATCGTAATCCCTCTGACATTGATCAGCGTGTTGCAGACTACGAAAATGAGCGTCCAGACGAAAGCAGGCACCTGCGGCAGGATCCCTGCCATCCACACACCTGCAAAGGCATACAGCAACGCAGGACATAGGATGTAATCTGCCAGGATCAGCCATCCTGCGATAAAGCCCACATGCGGATTCATTCCGCGGCTCACGTAGGAATAGACGGAGCCCGCATACGGAAACTCCTTGCTCATGTGGCTGTAGCTGAATGCCGTGAACATCAAGGCGATGACTCCGATACAGTAGACAAGCGGTACCATGCCAAAGCTCTGCTGTGCCACGGCTCCATAGACCTGCATCGGCGCAAGCGGAGCCATGAAGACCATACCGTAGATGACCAGATCCTTAAACGTAAGCGTTCGCCTTAATTCTTGTTTGTACTGACTGCTGTCCAAGCCGAACTCCCCCTTTATGCTAAGAAATAAGAAGTAGTACTTTTCTCATCTTAGCTCTCTGTCGGAAAATTTCGAAAGGGATTCGGTCGAGACAGGAGCCCTTTTGTCTGTACGGGCTGATCTTGACATTTAGAAAACTTGGCTACGCCAAGCCTTTTGCGGAGCCTTAGTTGCACTTATACTGGATAAGATTCTTATAAATTCTTATCTGTACAAAAAAACAGCGAGCCATGAAGACCCGCTGCCTTGCCTATAACCACTTCTTCAGATTGTTCCAGTAAGAGACGATATCCTGTTTCTTTTCCTCCGCGATAAGGGCTTGTTTGCCTTCCTTCCCCTTCTGAAAGAAAATACTGCTGCCCTCGATATGGCTGATTTTCTTCAGATTCACCAGAAAGGACCGATGGGTCAGGTAAAAATGGCAATCCTGCAAGTAGCTTTCATACACCTTGATCGGTATTTTCGTTTCATAGACTTCATTTGGGGTGTGCACGAGAATGGTCCGATTGATCGATTCGATATACAGAATCTCCTCCGGGGTCATCTGGTGAATCTCCTCGCCAAAAATAGGGACAAAAAGACCACCCGCCTCCATAAACCTTTGGTAGGCAATATGGTTCTGCAGCTTTTCGATGGCTAGTCGAAGACGTTTTTCGGTATATGGCTTCTCGACGATATCCACAATCCCCAGATCATAAGTGACACTAGCATGCGGAGCCATTCCAGTAATCAGGATGGTAGGGAGATTCACCCCTCTCATCTTCAAGATGGAGTAGCTCTCCAATCCCCCTCGGCCCTCTCCCAGATGGATGTCTACGATCATCGCTGTTAGATTCGGCGTAAGCGTCGCCAAGGATATGAGCTCATCTCCAGTACTCGCTTTGCCGACAATCCGTATATGCTGAAACGAGG
Source organism: Brevibacillus choshinensis (assembly GCF_016811915.1). NCBI lineage: Bacteria > Bacillati > Bacillota > Bacilli > Caryophanales > Paenibacillaceae > Brevibacillus > Brevibacillus choshinensis. The sequence continues at coordinate 4,363,003 of NZ_CP069127.1, forward strand.
CCAGGTACCCCTCTAACAACTCCTGCTGCAGCTCATCATCTTCTGCAATCAACACGTCGATCTGCTGCTTTCGCATATACCCCACTTCCCCCGCTATTGTCTATCCGCGATCGATAGTAGGATGGAAAAGCATGTTTTTCCCCTCGCGGATGTGATGTGCATTTCCCCTGCGTATTTATGGACGACTTCCCGAACGATACCAAGGCCGTACCCGCGTGCTTTTCCCGCTTCGGTTTCTTTTGTAGTGAAACCGGCCTCCGTGAGCTTGTTTATGACCTCAGGGGCTAGCGTCGGCCCTGTATTTTCCACCATGAATTGATAGGAATTGCCCACTTTTTGCATCGTAAGAGAAATCCTTTTCTCTCCTCTCTGATCCTCGTCGGCCGCCTCGATCGCATTGTCGAGAAGATTGGAGAGAATCTTGATCAAATCGGAGGAAAGAACGCCATCGAAGGTCTCATCGGGCGGGATATGAAAATCCATCTCGATGCTTTTGCACCGCGCCTTCTCCGCTTTGGAATGCAGCAGCACCAACAAGGCAGGGTTGGCTACCTGCTCCGACAGCGTGAGAGCCTGTATATCAGCCTGAAGTCCCCGCAAATACTCTTGAGCCCGGTCCACCTTTTTTAATTCCAAAAGGCCAAATAGAACCTGCAAGTGATTGGCAAAATCGTGCCTGATCGACTGAATAGATGTGAGAATGGCACGGAATTCCCGTTGGAAGGTTTGCTCGGAATCACCCACAGCCCTTAGCGTCTCTCGCTGATACCACCTGCGTATCAACGTATAGCTGACCACGATTAAAATCAAAACAACCAGATTGGCCGCAAAGTGAAAAAGGCTGTTATTCAAAGCGTTCGCTTCAATTTGCTCGAGTAATTCTACGCCGATGTCAATGCCCACAATCCCGACCAGTTGGCCCGATGCATTGACCAAAGGTGCACCTGCTGTCATGTAGACACCGTATTTGGGGTCGTGAATAATTCCCGTATGAAACGTGTCGTCATGATAGGCCGGCTGCACTTCTTCCATGGTCAGCGTACACAGTTCACCAATGTATGTCTGGGCGCTGTCACCCGGCGGCAGCCCGTTGATCATGACACGGCTGTTTCCCTGTGCATCCATAATGACGAGATACACATGCTTCGCGCCGATTTTTATCCGATAATCATTAAGGAAATGATTCAATTCGATATAGTCTGTACTATCTTCCGTCGGCTTCTGCAAAAATCTTTCAAAGCTCGATACATCTACTTCCCTTGCGATATCGGCCGCTGTCTTCATGCTCTGGGTCGCAATCGATATTTCTACTGTGCGAATCGTACTATCGTAGCTTAGAAAAATATTCGTAAACATGAAACATAGGCTCAAAATGATCGCGACGATCAGAATGATTCTGACCTTGTTGTTGGTTCGAGCATAGATTACGTTCATAGAGCGGACAGTACCTTTCCAAACAGTCATGGCCAGTGTCGATTTTCCTCATTTTATCATGAAAAGAGTGGGATTGGCCGGAAGATAATCGGAAATATCTGAAATCAGATCCCAACTGTCTAAAGAAAATTAAGTAGTAGACTGAAAAAGAAAGTAGTAGACTTCGACCTTCGTTAAAGCAAGTACGACCACAAAAAAAGGAGGTCGGACCAGTAAAGTTCTGGTGACCTCAAGTACGATCGGTTAGGTTATTACTTCATGAGAGAAATAACTGGGCTGAGGATTGCGAATCCTGCTATGCCTGACAAACATCCAATGCAAATGAGATCTATCCTTTTGCGCTAAGTGCCAACAAGTGTTTTAGGTTATCATCAATAAATTGATTATCGGCACTATTGATTCCGCGACCGGCAAAATGGCCCCAGATCGACTGGATTGGGTTAAAGGCAGCATTAGGTATAAGCTTAGCTTCGTATTCATTATCGTCCGCTGTGCAGAAGAGATCCGTGCTCCCCGGCATGATGCAGGCAAGAGCTCTAATGCTCTTAAGCGCATTATCGAAATCTCCGTTATAGGAGGGGTTTGCACTAATATCTGCATGTTGTCCTGTCCATAGCATGGCCAGGACATTATGCGGATCCATCTTCATAAAGCTATCTTCCCAGACGCCAGCCACAAAATCCTCCAAGGAGTCAAATCCCAGCTCACGATAAAGCTCCTCTCTATAAAACGCATGTGATAATCCCCATCCCGCATAGACCCGGCCAACGGCGCGCATGTCTGCAGAAGTCAACTGGTCTAGTTTACTTGAATCGAAGCCAACTGCAGCCAGCAGCGAAGCTTTCATACCGTCCAAGACCACAAATGTATGGGGCCAAGTCTTGGCAATTCCCGCGAAAGGTGCAATTCGTTCCACCATCTCTGGATAACTTGCACCCCATTGAAATGCCTGAATGCCTCCCATGGACCACCCAACTACGAGAGCAATCTTTTGAATGCTGAATTTTTCGGTCACTAGCCGATGCTGTAATCTAACATTGTCATAGATGGTTACCTGTGGAAAATGAGCCCGATCGAATGGAGGAGGCGTGTTACTGGGAGACGAAGATAATCCGTTGCCCAGCAGATTTGGAACGATAATAAAATATTTTTCAGGATCCAGTGCCATCCCGCTGCCAATCAGCCATTCATTCTGAACATGCTGGTCACCAAAAGCAGTTGGATAGACGATGACATTATCTTTTTGTTCATTTAATTTTCCATAAGTCTTATAAGCAAGAAAAGCGCTTGGTAACGTCACTCCTGATTGCAAGGTCACATCACCCAAATTATAAATCTCATAATCCATCGTATGGTCGCTCCCTTCACTATGAAACCACACGTTCAGTGTGTGATTTCTTGTGCTTAGTATAGAGCTGTGATACTCTCAATAAAAGTGAATTGAATTCACAATAGCATTCAATAAAATTGAAAGTATAAGGGGGATCGTATGATGGAGTTGCGCCAACTGAATACGTTCCGCACGGTTGCATCAACATTAAATTTCACTCGGGCTGCGGAAGTGCTGAACTACGTCCCCTCCAACGTCACAATGCAAATGAAAGCATTGGAGGATGAGCTTGGTGTTCGTCTCTTTGATCGTTTGGGCAAGCAGCTCGTTCTCACAACTGCGGGTAAACGCTTTTTAACTCATATCCAAGGCGTTCTTGACAAATTGGACGAAGCTCGCAGCGACGTTCATGACAATGAAAATCTAAGCGGCACCCTAACGATAAGTGCCAATGAGGTTATTTGCGCCTATCGACTTCCAGCTGTCTTTCGACGGTTTCGTTCGCAGCATCCGGGAGTTCGTCTGATCTTCCGCTCCGTTCCAAATCAAGAGCTCAAGCAAACACTCTTTGAGGGAACCGCGGATGTCGTCTATATGTTGGACGAACCTATTCGCTCGAGCGGACTTGCCGTGGAACCGTTGCGGGAAGAAACTTTCCGCTTGTTCGCTGCTACAGACCACCCGCTCGCAAAACTAACTGTGCTACAGCTGGAGGATTTTCACGGAGAAGTGTTCCTGACGAATGAAAAGGGTTGTCCCTATCGTACTATGTTTGACCGGTCATTTGAGAAAGAGGGCATTGATAGCATTACGTATTTAGAGTTTCAAAGTGCCGAAGCCATTAAGCAATGTGCAATCTCGGGAATCGGTATTGCCTTTCTTCCTGAAATTGTAGCGGAAGCCGAAGTTGAACGCGGAGAACTTGTTGCCCTTCCATGGCAAATTCCGGACTTGCACGTATATACACAAATGTTGTGGCATAAAGACAAGTGGCTTTCACCAATCATGTTATCTTTCATAGAAGCAGCAAGGGAAGTTCTTGCTTTACAGGAGTAGAATAAAACCGTTTAGCCTATGCTGTCTTAACTTTAGAGTGAGTCTAGTACTTATTTTTCGGGGTATGACTGATTTGTACTTTGAAGAACCGCGCTGGATCAGCGAATCCGGTCTCTTACTTTATTTTCCGGAGACACCAACATGTCTCGCAGCCCTTCTCTAGTTTTTGGTTTGGCGAGTTTAAGGGCGAACCCCTGACCTGGCAAGGATTGCCCTCCTCCCTGCAGCTGATTGGGGATCATAAAGCTTGTTTTCCCCCTATTCAGTCAGCAGAACCAAAAATCGTACTCTTTTTCAACATTGCTATCTTGGAAACTCGATGTCTCCCCTATTTACTATCATCACATGTTCCAAATCCACTTCACTATTTGAATACCCAGTCCCATTTACAGAGCTCTCTGGAAAGGTTTCTTTATTCATCTGATCATATGGAATCCAACCAAAAAACAAATCCTGTTCGGGGAGTTTTGCTGATTCTGCTTTTCTGTATGCATTCATGATTGCTACCCAATCGTGAGACAGTTGCATCCATCCATAAGATTTCTCTTGAAGCGAGACTCTCTTCTCCATTTGTACTCTTGGCTCGTAATGCTCTACCCCTTTTGTGATACGATATCCTCTGTCTCTAATCATATAAAAATGAATAGAACTCAATTGATCTTTCGGATGAATATTCCACACGAAATAGAACGATGAAGGATCGTTTTTATGAATCTTCCATAGCCTGGGTTCCCCCTTTGTATCAATCGACGCAACCTTCCACTTATGATTTTTCCATACCCAATAGCTAAGACCGTAGTCACCTCTCTTGGAAATAAAGGGCACTAATACGTTGCGCTCGCCAACAGGAATCGTTTCTTGAATGACACTTGCGGTCGCTTCTGGAAAGTTGCGATTCATCTCTTCAACCAATTGTTCATTTGTTGGAAAAGAAGTAGGCTTTGAAAAATAGAACCAGTATAAAATGATTGATGGCAATATCATAAAAAAACCAAGAGACCATAGCTTTTTCTTCGTCATTTTTATTCTCCCCCCTCTAATAGCGAATCTTTGGAGCGAAAATAAAGCTGCATTTTCGGTGCTGATAATAAAATGCCTTTACCATCTTCTTCCACATAAATCAATGTATGGAGACCACTACCCCATTTTGACGAAGTTCCAATGAGTTGATAGGGAAACCGTTCGTTTCTTTTATTGGATTCCGTATTCATAATGGTCTCTTCGTACCACCGATTACTATAAATTGGCTCCTGTCTTAATGTATCGAGTTGATTTAGAAGGCTATCTTTGTTTAGTGATCGGTCTTTAGCTGATGGGTGAATTTTTATAATGGCAGCATTCGTAACTTTCGAGATATGGACTGATGGTTCGTCTTTGGGGTATATCGCATGATGGACTGGTATTGTTAGTAAAGTGGATGCAAAGAAAATAAAATTCGCCCCAAAGCCTAACCAAGCAAAAGATCGATAAGTCTGCCACCTTTCAGCTCGATCTTTACGTTTACGAACAAAATACAAGATCCATACACCAAGAGGTAAAATTGGCAGCTTAACTATCACATCAAACATATTCCAATTAATTGAAAGGGAAATAAGACCGGCAAGTATGATTACTGGAATTTTCCATACTTTCGGTTTTACCATTTGTTTTTGATAAATTTTATTGGCAAAAAAAACAATAACAATCCACCCTAAGGTTTCAGTTACTGTATCTATCGCATTAAAATCAACATGAATTTCCACCCCAATCCTCCTTTTTCCCTCTGTAATCATTTGAAATTAGTCCGCCGATTACAGCCCAGCTTATCGAACAATCGAATCCGGTTTGAAGAGATTCGATCTCCGTTTTTCTTTATTTTACCATTAATGCCATTTATTTTTATCCATATTACAGAAATTGTCCATTACACAATTCGTCCCGTTAGCGCAACAAAGCTGCCGATCATCGCGGCAGCTTTGTGTGGAGTGTTTTTTGCGTTATCGAACCCGTCAGCCTAACGCCGCTTTCTCGGTCTAAGCTGTTTAGCAAAGCATCAAAGTTTGGGACTACTCCTTCTGTTAGTGAATGAGGACCCTATTAAATGCTAGGGTAAATGCGTTCGGGAAAAGCATAAGCGTAATCACAAGGAAATAAAGCAGACTAGTGGCTTGAAGCCCCTTCAAAAAAATTGTACGTAAACTACTTGGACGATGTTTCGAATCATCTTCAGCCGTATTAAAATAAATGACTCATACTGATGACGATGGACATCAGGCAAAGTACGATAGCCGGTATTGCCTTTGGAAAAGGATCCTTAGCAACAACGAGAAGAATAAAAGCTGCGACAAACATCGTAGCCGCTAGTAGAAGTCCTGCGATAACAGCCGAAATCGGAAACCAAATGCCTACAAGTAAACCGATTGCACACGTTATCTCAATAAAGCCCGTCAAAAAGTTGAAAATGGACGGCATGCCGAAGCGCTCAAACTCATTTGCCATCTTACCGGAAATAATTTTACTCCCCGTAAATATAAAAAATACGCCGACAATAACTTGCAAAATGATCATCACCATGATATTTCCCCATTTCTTTGTGTTCACTACTTTTATATGCTATAGCATGTATTCTGCAAAAAAATTAACGCTCTTCGAGAGTCGATTCCTCTGTGATCACCAAAAAGTGAAGTGAAGCCTTGAGCTTTTGAATGAAATCATCATCCGGTATTTCAAATTGCTGAAAAACGGAGAAACCTTCGTCCTTACGGGTGCTCATTTCATCCATATTTGGTTGGATGGACTTTCCTTCTTCATGATATGGCTGTTCGTTTTTTAGCATAGCCGCGCACTTCTTTCTTCTATCTATTTGAGCTCAGTCATCCCGAACACTCGCATACAGTTTTTCAAGTATAGCTTTTAATTGCTCAATTTCACCCTCGCTCAAGTATCTCGTCACGTGATTGTGTGCTTCGATAACAATTGGCAGAAGTTTTGATTTCAACGTAATTCCTTTGTCGCTCAGAAATAAGTTATGGGATCGTTTATCCGCATCATTTACAATCCGTTTGACGAACCCCTTTTTCTCAAGCGAGTGGATCATCCGAACAACCGTACTCTGATCCCGATCGATAGCTTCCGCAAGCTCTTTTTGCGTTGTTGCCCTTTCTCCATCTAGAACACTAATAATACTCCATTGCTCTGGTGTCATTTCAAATGGCTTTAATTGCTTTGTAAAATAATTGGTCATCTTAACATCCGTACGATGAATCAGAAAACCCGTTATATTATATAGTTCCATAGTTTGCTCCCATTCATTTTAGCCCGCTGACTAGCTGCTACATTTTCCCATAAAATCTCATGTTTTTCTATATCATACATGACTTTGATTTCTTTCAAACTATATGCTATAGCATATAAATTATCTAATAACATAATGATTGTCAAGTTGGCCTATTTTCCGTCTTGCGTGAAATGGCGTGAAATGGCTTGAATTGGCTTACCTAGAATGATCTCCATAACAGGATCAACGAATAATTTGCCGATGGTCCATTACGCTGTCCTGCCCGTTACTTCAACGGAAAAACGACAGCCGATCCTCTCGCGGCTGTCGTCTTTTTTTGAACAAAATCTGCTTTTTACTACCTAAACCCGTGTAAGCTTATCCGGGTTTCCCATGATAAAGATTCCGGCAAGCTTTCCGTGTCGGCGTACTATTTAAGCATACTGACGGTATCCTCTATCAGCTTCTTGATTCTCCCAGGAAACCTCCCTGTCAGGACCATATCGAGTCCCCATGTGCGTATCCAGAACACCCCTTTTCGCCCAGGGCTATTGTGAAAGCATCCATCCTCGATTTGAGTGAATGATGAATGGGAGCCGGACGCCCCTGCAAATCTGCCATCACGATTTTCCCCAGTCGAACCCCTGCTCCCCAGCTTCAAAGCATGTCATCTGAGTTTCTCTGCCGTCTCTCGGATCGACGATTCTCGTACAGTCGCCAATGCTGTAAACGTTCGGCGTCCCTTGGACACGATAACATTCATCCACCCGTACCTTCCCATCAGGAGTAAGCGGCAAGCCCATGCCCCGAAGGTCCGGATTGGGTATCAAACCCAACGTCCATATGCATAGGCCAACCGGCAGGCAATCACCGTTGCTGAGCGTCACAGCTCCTTCCTTCTCTTGCAGCGCCTTACGATTGTGAAGCACTGCCACTCCACATTCGATGAGCTGCTGATCCAACTTCCGTCTAAATTTCTCCGACACTTCCGGGAGCAGTCGTTCTTGTGCATTCAGCAAATAGACGGAGGCATCGGCCGGATTCAGACCTTGCGTCGCTGCTTCCTTCCTCATGGCGAGGGCTAGCTCGGCAGACGTCTCAATGCCGCTGATGCCTGCTCCTGCAACCGCGATGGTCATCAGTCTTTTGCGTTCCTTAGGATTGGTCTCGTCGACAGCCTTCCGCAGGTTGGCACGCCAGTGTTCCCGGATGTCTACAGCGGCTTGCGGGTCCGTCAAAGCGATGCCGCCTTGATCGGGGTCCGGTCTCCGAGCAATGCTGCCGACCGCCACGACTAGAAGGTCATAATGAATTCGGACATCATTTCCTTGAACATCCGTATATCGAAGCCGCTGCTCCCCGCCATCCACGGACGCAACCGTCCCTTGTATGAATTCGAAATCTTTTAGGGCCAAATGATTCCAGGGAATCATAATCTCTTCCTCGACCGCCGTCGGACGGAACATTCTCAATTTACGCAAATGACCGGGCTGCTTGTCGATCAGAACAAACCGAATCTGCCGTCCGTTCGCTATGCCCCGAGTCTTTTCCTTTATTGCTTTGAGTGCTCGCAGCCCTGCATAGCCGCCTCCTATGATGACGCATGTCAAATCGTTCATCGCTCCTCAGCTCCTTTTACGTTTGCAAATATAACGATGTAAGGCACTGATTTGTGACTTCGGAAACGCTGTTCTTTCGTGTCATTTTGTTGAGTAAATCTGCCCGTAAGCATAGAAAAGGCAGCCCGTCTTTAAGGCTGCCGAATTGCTCAATATAAGAAAGGGGCGTGCCACGGTGAGATACCCGCTACCTGGCCAGCCAACCACGGACGAATGCCGAAGCTTCTATCGGTATCGGAGCGCGATGATGAATGAAGCCAATGCCGCTAGGGAAGCGACCGTCCTCACGTGGTTCCATGCCGTCCAATTAACGATGTAATGCTTCCATAGATCGGCTCCTGCGGCACTGTTTGGATCTACGCTGGCAAGAGAGTCATTCAGCGGCACGTTAAACGCGATCGTCACCAGAAAGCCGACGAGATAAAATAGGCTGCCAGCAAGCACATAGATCGTGCCAGTCTCGCCCCATCTGAAGAACGACTGGATAGCCAGGGCGATACACGCCAGTGCCGTTCCGAAAAACACCAGGGCAAACAATGGATTGAGCACTGCGACGTTGATAGACTGCATGGCGGCAATGCCTTGCACCGATGGGATGCGGGAGAGGGCCGTCATCACGAATGACGAAAAGGCGAAGAACAGTCCCGCAATCAATCCAGCGCCTAGTGCAGAGAGAAAGGTCAACCCAAAGAGCAATTGGCCAGTCATTTTGCCCCTCCCCATATGCCGGTTCCTGCAGCTTCTCGCGCGTAGTCGGCAAAATCACGAGGCTCCCGGCCCAAGGCTCGCTGGACGCCGTCTGTCAGGTGGGAGTTGCGACCGTCCAAGACTTTGGTGAACAAGTCTGTCATCAGTGCCAAGACCTCGGCCGGTACTCCCTCTTGCGCCAGCATGGACGTGAACTGCTCTGCGGTGATTTGTACATAGCGAACATCCCTGCCGCTTGCCTTTGCGATTTCCTCGGTCACTTGCGCAAAAGTGAGCGCGCGAGGACCCGTCAGCTCATAAAGTTGGCCGACATGTCCGACCTCTGTCAGCGCCGCGACCGCGCAATCCGCGATGTCCCAAGCGTCGACGAACGGCTCCGGCACGTCCGCGGCCGGCAGAGCGACCGTACCGCTGAGCACCGGTCCGAGTAGGAAGTTTTCGCTGAAATTTTGACAGAACCAGCTCGCCCGCAAGATCGTCCAGTCCGCGCCCGAATCCCGCAGTGATTGCTCGCTGAGCTGAGCCTCTTCTTCGCCTCTGCCAGACAACAGCACCAGGCGCCGCACTCCGCTTTCCACTGCCAGCCTGGAGAAAGAACCGATCGCGTCAGCGGCCCCTGGCACCGCCAGATCAGGGTAATACGTAATATACACTGCCCCAACGTCCCGCAGCGAAGATTCCCAAGTGGCCGGGTTCTCCCAATCGAAGGCCGGTTCACCAAAACGAGAGCCAATCCGAATTGGCAGCCCGCGAGACGTGAGCCGCTCCGCCACACGGCGACCGGTCTTCCCTGTGCCACCAAGAATCAAGATTGGCTTCATTTCGTGAGTGCTTTCCCTCATGCCATTATCCTTGTTCATGTGAATCCTCCTTGTGAGGTTTATAGACAAGGCGTATGCCTCGGTCCACTGTAGGAACGATCGATCTTTCAAGGTCATTTTGGTAAATGATGTAAACATTTGCTTGCGCAAACAAATTTACGATCAAAAAAACAGCAGCGTACGAATCATTCTTTATGCTCTAATTGATCACTTACTTTATATAACTGAAAGGTTAAGTCATCCCCTTCTTTATCGCCCAAAACGGCTGAATATCGGCTGCGAAGGTTATTCCAACACTGGTTGATCACATCTTCCAAAGCTTTGCCTTTATCCGTTGAATAGATGAGCGACAAACGTCCCTCCACGCGGCTGTATAGCAACCCTTTTCCGACAAGCTTCTCGATAAGACGGGTCACCGTAGAAGGTTGGAGATGGAGAATTTCGCCTAACTCTTTCTGTGAGATCCCTTCCTTTTCATACACGGCCATCAGTAAAAAAGCATGGGTTGGCGACAAACCGCTTACGGCAAACTCATCATCAGCCATTTTCGTGATAACCCGACTGAGCCGGTTTGCAGTGAAGTATAGGCATTCTTTTAAATAAATCTCGAGCATTTTGGCTGCCTCATTTCTGAATGGAACCAGCGAAATGTTGTTTGCGCAAACAAATGTAATACATTTCCAGCACAATGTAAAGTCTAAAATTCACGTCGACGTCCTCACCCATTTTGCAGCATTTCCATATCTGTCATATTCACCCTAAGGCAGAAAATCATATCCTATCTGGAAAGTCGGACACTCTAGCCGTCCTGTTCAGACACATATGCTTGAAACTGCTCAAAGTAAAGGAGTTGAGAAATTGACACGATCAGCGAAAAAAGCCTTCTACAGCTCTATCAAAATCGATGTCCTGATCCCGGCTATTGAGAAAGACCTCGGCACTCTTCCCTATGTCATTGACAGTATCCGTAAGCAAGTGAAGCATCCCATCGGTAGGATCATGGTTGTATCGCCGCCAAGCAAGCGAATCCAGGCCCTTTGCCGGCGTAAAAACTGCACCTTCATCAACGAAAAACGCGTCCTGCCCATTACGAAAGAAGACATTCACTACCAAACCAAACGCACCAATCGTTCTGGCTGGCTGCTCCAACAATTGTTGAAGCTGGCAGGAGGAAATTTGACCAGGAAAAGGTATTATCTGGTGATTGATGCCGACACCATCCTCATCCGCCCTCATGTCTTTCTCGTCAACGGGAAAACCGTTTTTTACTGCCGTAACTGGAGTCGTCCCGAGTATTTTCGCACGTATAGGAAATTACTGGGAACCAAGCCAACCGCCTCGCGCTCTTTCGTTGCCCATTATATGCTATTCGACAAATGGAAGCTCTCCCGGCTGAAGCGTACCATTGAGGCCAGGCAAAAGACTAGGTGGTACTGGGCGATTATCAAGAAAACCAATAAGCAGAGTTATGCTGGCTTCTCTGAGTTCGAAACGTACGGTAACTTCGTGAAAGCTCACTACCCTGGTCATCTGGTTATAAGAAGTTCCCTTAACAAAAGCTTCTCTTCCAATCCGGCAGCCCTTACTAGGAAAGGAATTTTCAGACTGGCCCAGAAATATAGGTCCCTCTCCTTTCATAAACGCAGCTGGTATATCCGGAAGAAGGGCGTGAGAAAATGAAGAGCTGCCGGATCATCGGTTCTGCCAAATAGTAAACGAGGCTGCCGGATCTCATCCAGCAGCCTCAGATGTTTGGTGAAAAATCTATTTTTAACCCAGCTCTGATTACATGGCCTGCATCCACATTTGAAACAGGCCTTCCGATACCCCCAGGTTGTACATATAGTAGCATCCAAATGCGATACTGATAAGGCCCGTGATCCGAGTCAAGGCGGCATTCAGGCTGATATTCTTCGCACTGAGCACAAAGGGTATTCCAATGATCGTAGTGCAAATCAGCATGCCAACGATGGTGCCTGCACCGAATACCAGAATGTACAGCAGCCCTTCCCACTCGGTCTGCACGGTAGACATCGTCAAGAGTACCATGGCTGCACTTCCCGCCAAGCCGTGAACCATGCCGATGATGGCCGACTTGGCAAAAGAAGCCCTGTTGCCCTCATGCGTGCCACGATAGCCTATTGCATGCAAGTGGTGGTGCACGTTTCCATCATGCTCATGACGGCGCAAATGAATGCTCCGCTTTCGGAATGAAAGAATGCTGGTCAACCCCAGGTAGACGAGCATGATCCCCACGATGAACTCCAAAGACATGGCCCAGGTTTCCGGAATGGCGCCCTTCATCCAAATCAGCAGCATCCCCACCAAGAGCAAAGTCAAGGTATGCCCGCTCCCCCAGAAAATGCCGGCCAATGAAGCCTTGCCGAGCTTCTTCGTGTGACTCGCAATCGTGGATACAGCGATTACATGGTCTGGTTCCATCGCATGCTTGATCCCCACGATGAAGCCTATGGATAATACGGTCAGAAAGCTCGCTTCCATGGAATCCCTACCTTCCCTACGTTTCTGTTCTTGTACTCTCGCAGTCCTCCTACTCCTATTCGGATCGATTGCATGATTTCCTCCTTTTTCTCGCTGCAGTCCAGACATCAAAAGACGAACCGGCTGCCGCTCGAGAGTTGATCAGACATAAAAAAAGAAACTGCCATTTTAGGCAGCTTCTCGATCGATCACTTTTCCCTTTGCTTGTAGCCCGTCAAAAAGGAAAGCATCACATGCACAGCTGTTTTGACTGTCATTTCTCCCCTGTCTTTAAAGGGATCGAGGCAAACCAGGTCCATCGCTTTCACCTTGTGACACAAGCCTGCGGCATGGACCGCCTCAAATAGCTCATCGGTGTTCATCCCTCCCGGTGTCGAAGCCGGCACTCCAGGAGCGTAGCTGATATCGAGGACATCCATGTCTACCGTCAAATAAATGGTGTCCACTCGCTCACTGAGCGATACCAGCGCCTCGCTGACCGTTTGGACGACTCCGTGTTTGCGGGCTTCACGCAGCGTCGTGTATCGGACTTTGGTTTCATCTGCATACGCTTTGAGCGAGCGGGCGTTAAAAAAGCCATGCAGGCCAATGTTATGGACGTCCTCGCCCTTGACTGTTCCGCTCTCAATCAAATTGCGGATGGGTGTTCCGTTGGATGGGCCATTATCCGCCAAATCGCGCAGATCAAAATGCGTGTCGAGCTGCAAAATCCCGATGCGCTCTCTCGGATGCGCATCCTGGTAGCCTTTGATCAGCATTGCGGTAATCGAATGATCCCCGCCAAGCATCACCGGCAGTACGTGCGGATGATGGCTGCGCATGGCATGCATGGCTTCCCGAATGTTGCGGTGACACTGGGCAATATCGGTGACGTGCTGGCGGACATCCCCCAAATCCACTACCCGCATATCTTTCAGATCTACATCGTGATCCAGATTGTAGGTCGTGAAGTACTTCCATGCCCGTCTCATGGCATCCGGATTTTCACTTGCGGCGGAGGCGGAGATGGACGAGCGGGACAGGGGAATGCCCAAGATGGCCGCGTCCACATCCGACCAATCCGTCTGATCTGCATGGGCTGCATCGAGAGTCTGGACCCATTCACTTACTTTGGGCTCCGCCGCCGCGGCGCTTCTGTCCCAGGCAAAGCTGGGCGGCTTCAAGAGGGGGTACGGGTAGCTCCTCACACCAAAGCCCCTCCCGCCACGACGACCTTACCGTTTTTGATCACCGTATGCACGTGGTTGACGCCGTAGCGATACTGCAAGGTCATGAAATCCGGCACGTCAAAGATCGTAACGTCTGCGCGCTTCCCGGCTTCGATACTGCCGATTTCGTGCGCTCGTCTGATGGCGTGAGCGGCATTGATTGTGGCTGCCGTCAGCACCTCCGCAGGCGTCATTCCCATTTTGAGACATCCGAGATTCATGATGAGAGGCATCGACACGGTGGGAGAAGATCCCGGATTGCAATCCGTGGAAATCGCTACGGGTACTCCCGCATCGATCATCTTCCGCCCATTCGCAGATTCCGCCATCAGGAAAAAAGCAGTTCCCGGAAGCAGAACAGCGATGACTCCCGCCTCAGCCATGCGCTGGATGCCGCGATCCGAAGCGCGCAGCAAATGATCGGCAGACACCGCTCCGATCGCTGCCGCCAATTCAGCCCCCTCATAGGGCTCGATCTCATCCGCATGAATCTTCGGCAAAAGCCCGTGAAGAGCTCCCGCCTCTAAAATACGGCGGGATTGCTCCGGTGTAAAAACACCCCGCTCGCAAAAAACATCATTAAATTCCGCGAGCTTGCGACGGGCGACCTCCGGAATCATCTCCGAAATGACCAGGTCGACGAAGGCATCCGGATGTTCCTTATACTCTCTCGGAACAGCATGCGCTCCCATAAACGTGCTGACCAGGTCAACCGGGTGCTCCGCGTCCAAACGCTTCGCCACTTCCAGCTGTTTGATCTCGTCTTCCAGCGTCAGACCATATCCGCTTTTCGCCTCGACGGTCGTCACTCCGTGCAGGAGAAACAGATCGAGCCGCTTTTTGCTCTGGTCAAACAGCTGTTCATGGGAAGCATTGCGCGTCGCAGCCGTCGTAGCATGGATCCCGCCGCCGTTGTTCATGATTTCCATATAGGTGGCGCCGTTCAGACGCATGTTGAATTCGTTTTGACGCGTGCCCGCATGCACCAGATGCGTGTGAGGATCGATCAGCCCTGGCGTTACCAGCCGACCAGAAGCATCAATGATCTCGGCTTCTCCCGCGCGATCGCGGTAAACTTCCTCCAGCTCGGAATCGGCACCGACGCGCTCGATCCGACCGTTTTCCAGCCATACGCTCCCGTCTTCGATGATGGACAGCTCATTCATGCCCTCGCCCGTGACCGGGGAGAGTGAACCGCCAGCCAGCGTGGCAAGCTGGCTGGCATGACGGATCCATACAGGTCTTGTCATGACGATCACTCCTCCAACATCGGGATGTGTACACCTTTTTCTTTTGCTGTCCGAATCGCGAGGTCGTATCCGGCATCCGCATGACGGACGATGCCCATGCCAGGATCCGTAGTCAGGACACGCTCCAGTCGTTTCGCCGCTTCCGGCGTCCCATCCGCCACAATCACCATTCCCGCATGCAGCGAATAGCCCATTCCGACCCCGCCGCCGTGGTGCACCGATACCCAGCTCGCTCCTCCGACTGCGTTCACCATTGCATTGAGGATCGGCCAGTCCGCTACCGCATCGCTGCCGTCCTTCATCGCTTCGGTCTCGCGGTTCGGCGATGCAACTGAACCGGAATCCAGATGGTCGCGTCCGATGACGATCGGTGCGCTCAGCTCGCCGCGGGCGACCATGTCGTTGATGATCTGCCCGAATCGCGCACGCTCCCCGTAGCCCAGCCAGCAAATGCGGGACGGCAAGCCCTGGAACTGAATGCGCTCCTGTGCCATGCGAATCCAGTTGCACAGATGCGTGTTATAGGAAAACTCGCGGAGGATGACCTCGTCTGTCTTGTAGATGTCTTCCGGATCACCCGATAGCGCTACCCAGCGGAAAGGACCTTTCCCTTCGCAAAATTGCGGGCGGATGTAAGCCGGCACAAAGCCTGGGAAGCGGAAGGCATCCTCTACCCCTTCGTTTTTCGCCACTTGCCGGATGTTGTTGCCGTAATCGAACGTGACAGCGCCTTTTTCCTGCATGGCCAGCATGGCGCGTACATGCTCGGCGATGCTTGCTTTCGAGCGTTTTTCATACTCTTTCGGATCACTCCCCCGCAGCTCAGCCGCTTCCTGCAGACTCATGCCGATCGGAATATAGCCGTTCAACGGATCGTGGGAAGACGTCTGATCCGTCAAAACGTCCGGGATAAAGCCTCCAGCCAGCATCGCGTTCAGCACTTCAGGCGCATTGCCCAACAGGCCGATCGAGATTCCCTTCTTCTCCCCTTTTGCCTCCTGCGCCAATCGGATCGCTTCATCCAGACTGTCCGTCATCACGTCGAGATACTTGGTGTCCAGACGTCGTTGGATGCGTGTCGGATCGACCTCGATGTTGATGCTCACACCACCGTTCAACGAAACGGCCAGCGGTTGTGCACCACCCATTCCCCCCAGGCCCGCGGTGACCGTGATCGTGCCTGCCAGCGTTCCCTCGAAATGCTGGCGTGCCAGCTCCGCGAAGGTCTCGTACGTTCCTTGCACAATGCCTTGGCTTCCGATGTAGATCCAGCTGCCTGCGGTCATCTGCCCGTACATCATGAGCCCTCTTTTGTCCAGCTCATGGAAATGCTCCCATGTCGCCCAAGCCGGTACGAGATTGGAGTTCGCGAGCAGCACACGAGGGGCATCCGTATGGCTTTTGAATACCGCAACCGGTTTGCCGGATTGGATCAGCAGCGTTTCGTCGCTCTCCAAATTTTCCAATGTTTTGACAATAGAATCGAAGCAATCCCAATTGCGAGCCGCCTTCCCGATTCCTCCGTATACGACCAAATCCTCGGTACGCTCTGCCACATCCGGATTGAGATTGTTCAGAAGCATGCGCAATGCCGCTTCCTGCACCCACCCTTTGGCATGCAGCTTCGTGCCGGAGTAGTCTTGAATCAGCTGTTGAATGGTTTGTGTTTGCGTCATGGTCATCTTGTCCACCTGCTTCCTAGAGAATCTTGCTTACCCTCAGTATAAAAAAGGGAAAAAGCGCAAAAAAGGCACCTCCCTTTCGAAATGGTGCCGTTTTTTTCGATCAAAAAGGATGAGCAGGCAACCTTCGCCCAGAAAAATCACTCTTTTCTTTCGATTTCTATATTTTCTTTTGATTTCGCAACAAACGAGGGGTTGTCCCCGTTTTTTCCTTAAAAATTTTGCTGAAGTAATTGGCGTTCACAAATCCCGTCCGTGCCGCCACTTCCTGCACGGACAAGGACGTCTCCAGCAAAAGGCGCTGCGCTTCCTTCATCCGCAATTGGTTCAGCAGCTGCCGAAAGGATATGCCCTGCTTCTGACTCAATAGCGTGCTGAAGTAAGCAGGGCTCCGATCCACATGACGCGCAACATCCTCCAGTCGCAAATCGGGATCCGTATAGCGTCCCTCGATGTAGCGGATCGCCAGCTCGATCAGATCGACTCTGGCCTCTTCCTTTTGGTGATGAACCGAGTCCACCAAAGAGTAAATAAACAGCAGCAGCTCCTGCACAATCCGGTACAGGATCGGGGAGTAGAGGATCGTCTCGAATACGCGATGGTAGCCTTCCTCTACCTTCCCGTGATCCAGGCCATGCGCCTTCATGTAGCGTCGCACCTGCGCCAGAATGCTGGTCAAGCGGATGCGCAGGAGGCCCGGCTCCGGATAAGGCTCTTCCTTGAAAAAGAACTGCCGGTACATCCATTGCTTCAGCTCTTCTTTGTTGCCATCGTGCAGCATGTCGATCCAGGCACGCTGTTCAGCGGGAGTTAAAAACGGATCGATCATCGTCCAGGCGATGCGGCTTTTGATGACGGAGACTTGGCGATAGCCTTTGAAAAACCGGATGTGCAGGGCTTGGCTGGCATCGATGTACGTCTTGTTCAGATCCTCCGTCTTCTCATCGGAGTGGTACATGACCAGCGAAAGGGGATCATCAAAAGCGGCTTCCCAGTCCCGCAGCAGCCTTTTTCCTACCTGATGCAGATTCGGCAGAGGATCGACCTCGTCCAGGGAAAAAATGCCGACGATCGCATCACTCAAAGGCAGCAAGGTCGGACGCTCGCGAAACGGATACGCCTCCAAAAATCGCAAAAGCTCAGGGTGTCTATGGGGATCCTCCAGTTGGGCCAGCATCAGCGGATAAGGCCGGGACGTCTTTTGCCCCGGTGTGAACAGCTCCTGATAGGTCGCTTGATCCACTCCTACCGCCTTCCCTAGCGCTGTAAGTCGGAGCCCGCTTCCCTCTTTTCTTTCTTGACAGTACCTGGTCAGCACACGTCTGATCTGCTCTGGGGTTTGCGGTTTCAGCCACAGATCCCGCGCATTCAGCTCAATTCCTTGCATGGCACGTTCAAAAGTGGCTTCCGCCGTCATGACCAAGACGAGCGGCCGATACTGCTCGACCAACAGCTTGAGCGTGTCCCATTGCCCTCGTCCGATCATGTCCAATTCCAGACAGATCACATCAGGCGTATGAGTCTCCATGCAAGCAACGACCTCTGCCATCGTCGCAGCCGAATAGACCTGATCGTACGGGATGGCGCAGCTCGTGATCAACCAGCCGATTCCGATTCGCTCATTTTCATCACGATCTGCAATCAAGATGCTCGGCATGCTTGCACCCTCCTTTCCATTGGCAGAAGATTTCGACGCCGCAATCCAAAGACAAAGGTTGCCCACCTGCGGACAACCTTTGCTCCTTACGATGCGAATGGATTTTCAATCATCGTTCCCATGATGTGGTCAACCGGGATGAAACCAATCTCCCGGGAGTCCGTGCTGTGGTTCCGGTTATCCCCCATCACAAAGATGTGATTCGCCGGGACGGTAATCTTGCCATCCGAAACGTAATCCATGGTTTCTTTAATGTATGGCTCGTCTAACGCTGTTCCATTCCGATACACCTTGTTATCTTTAAATTCCAGTACATCCCCCGGTTTGCCAATGACACGCTTGACGTACATGGAGTGATCCTCTCCTGTACCGATCAGCAAACCGACCAACGGATGATTCGTTACATCATCGACCCAAGAGCGGTTTCTGTCCACGCGGCTGTCAATCACGACAATGTCGCCGTAATTCGGCAAATAGCTGAACGTATGGGATAGTTTACTCACATATATGCGCTGTTGATCTTGCAATGTCGGATCCATGGAATGGCCATCCACCTTGTACGGCTGGAACACAAAGATTCCGAGTACCAAAGCGAAGATGACAGCAAATCCAATGGAACGGATCCATCCTACGATCTCTCTTATTTTCATGCGTCTATCCTCCCTCCAGTTTGAAAAATCGCATTGCTAGAGACATGATACCACAAATCGAGCGCCAATCCAAAAAGGCAGGCTATGCCCGTATCTGATTGCAGCAGAAAGAGCAGGCAGCATATTGCCTGCCCGCTCATTTTTGATTGGCGATCATCAATTGTTTACCGGCACTTCCACCGTTGCGGTGCCGCCGCGAGTGGAGCGGATGGTGACTGTCGCACTGCCAGTCCCCGAGCTCGAGGTTGAATCCGGTCTGTTTCTCGACTGCCTTCTGCAGCATCGGGCCAGCGGGTGCATTTTGATTCCAGAACTTGGGATTCCAGCCTCCCACCTCTACCTTGCCGAGCTGCGGATGCTCGATCGCCTTCCAGTTTTGGAATAGCTTGCCCACCGTGCCGATGCACCTGCGACCCCCATCGACGAGCAAAAGTGAAGAATCCATGTTCCCGGAGGATCTGAAGTATTACCATCACTTCGACAAGAGGGGGCAGGAGCTGAGCGGCTATCCATGGGCGGGAGATGTGTACCATACCTATGCAACGCGAAACGGCGGAACGGAGGGAACCCCGCTCTTTGGCCATCCGCCCGACTGGGGATATTTCCAATACGGCACCATCTGGTACGGCGACGAGCTGTGGGGAAAACAGGAGTACGTCGAGGACTACAATGGCGACGGCAAAAAGGATGAGCTTGACCAGCTCTGGATGAACGATCATTTGCAGGGAGCACGGGATCGGCGGGCTGGATCTTGATCCTCCTTGTTAGCTAGCAATTTGTTTGGTTTTACAATGAAACAAATAATTTCTTCGTACAATAAATGCGAAACTCAATATCAAAAATAGCAATCCGCCTAATACGACGTACTGTGTACCCATTCCTGATATAACTAATCCGCTTACCGAGGTACCGGTTGTAACCCCTAAGTTACCGGATGCTAGAAACAATCCATTCGAGAATTCAGGGGCTTCTGGAGCTGCAGACGTAATCCAATATTGACCAATATTATTTCCTATAGCCACTACTATTCCAAAAATCAAAACAATGAATGCCATAGGTACAGTGAACTGTCCCATTAAGAACAATAAGATGTAAACGGCCCCTATTACGAATGGAAAAGATGTTACAGATCTTATGGCATTTTTAGTAAGCAACTTCCCGGCGACGATGTTTCCTATTATGCTTGCCCCACCGAATATGAATAACATGAAACCAATCGTTTTCCCGGGTATATTCGTAATGGTTTCAAGATACTCAGCAAGGTAACTACTAACTCCATACATCGCTGCATTTATAAAAATGACAGCAGCAATGGATAGCCAAGTAATTGGTTTTTTTAATGCACGTAATTGAGATCCATAGGAGAGTCTTTCCTTAACAGGCATAGATGGTACAAATAGTAATATGGCAATGAATGCTATCGCATTTACAACAGTAAAGAATAACATTGCCATTTCAAGCGAAGCTGTATTAGCAATAAAACTAGAGACTGGTGCACCAAGTACCATCCCCCCCGTTACTCCCATAAATACTTTAGAAGTAGCTTTTGGAGCTTCTTCCTTGCTAACTGAGGCTGCTGCTGCTGTCAAAGCTATTGAGACATAAACTGGATGTAAAAAGGCTGGAATCACACGAGCAATTAATAAAATGGTAAAGTTTGATGCAAATATGGAGACAATGTTACCTAGAACGAAAACACCTAGTACAAGTAACATTGCCTTCTTGCGATTTATGCCCGAAAACAATAACGGCATAGTGGGTCCAGATATTGCAACAGCAAGTGCAAAGAGACTCACTAGCAACCCTGCTTTGGATATACTGATATGGAAATGATCAGCAAGTAAAGGTAATATCCCAACGATCCCCATCTCCGTATTTAAGATGCCGAATACACCTATGGTCAATATTACTATAAGCAAATTATATCGTTTAGCCATAAAATTCGCCTCCTACTTTCATTAATGATGAAACTTGAAAAATAGATATCGATCGGTTAATCAACATATGTTGATAATTATAAAAAGAAACAGGGTGTTTTCAATCGTTAACTGAACGCGATTTGTTGATTGTTCAACAAATCTATCAAAACTGCTGATTATCTTGAGGAAAGATTGGTGACCTACCAATGTCTAAAGTGGATAGGAGAATAACCAAAAGCCAAGAAGCTATCGCCGATCTCGAAAAAGGGCATTATTTTGCATAAAAATAGAGGGTGCACCGAAAGCCCTTAAACGGCTGCTGGGACACCCCCATATAATTACGTGTATCATCGGTCAACAATTTTAATGAAATTGAAACGATAAGAACGCTGCCCTGAACATCATTAGCGGTTCGCTTCGGGATCCGTGAACTCGCTGTACGAATTGATGGAGACTTCATAAAAACCGCAATTATGCTCACCTATGGCGGGAGCAAGGCGGTTTTTTCTTATGTCTTGATTTCTTCCTTACGTCATCCGGTGGGGCGAATAAACAAGCAGTGCAGAGCATTTGAGCATATCCTGTTCTAAAGCTTCTTCGGGAAAGGAGAGAACACATATCTTACACGCCCAACAGGCAAGAAGAAGGTATACGGTTCAAGGTGCGTTTCGGGTGATACGCACGATAAAAGTGGGAGAAAACCCAATCTCTGTAGCATTCGCTCCCCTCACAAACCGCATTTATGTTGTGAATAACGGCAGCAGTACCGTATCTGTGATTGACGGTCGTTCCAACAGCGTGATTTCCACCATAAAAGTCCCATTGAGAGCAGAAAGTATCGCGGTCAATCCCAGAACCAATCGCATCTATGTTACGAGCAGTGATTCGATTGGACGAGTCACCGTTATCAATAGCGTGACCAATAAAATCATGGCAGTGATCCGAGTTGGCAGTTCCCCAGGTGCCATACAGGTGAACAAGATAACGAACCGAATTTATGTCCTCAACGCAGGAGAAAACACAGTCTCGGTCATTTCCGGCAGGACGAATAGAGTAATCGCCACTATCAAAGTAGGCAACCAAAATCCCAGCGTCAACACATCTGCTCTCATTGCTGTAAACGGCCGAACGAATCGAATATATGTCGCGAACTCTTCCAGTAACTCTCTGTCTGTGATTCATGGTAAAACAAATAAAGTCATCGCCACGGTCAGGGTGGGAGACACACCAAGAGCAGTCCAAGTAAACACCAGGACCAATCGCATTTACACCGTGAGTGGACCTTTTACACTTACCGCCATGACTGTCGTGAACGGATCGACGAACAAGATCATCGCCACCATTCGCAACATCGGTGACGTGAACAATTTTGGGATCAACCCTTTTACGAACCTCATCTATGCCCCCGATGATGCGAGCAGGCGCATCTCTGTCATCAGTGGAAAAACCAATCGGGTTGTCAAAACAATTGCGAATGGAGAATTCCCTTCGCTGACGGTTATCAATGCAAGAACCAACCGGATTTTTGTCGCTACGATTGGTGGGCCATCCCCCAATCAGCCGAGCAGGCTATCCGTAATTAATGGCCGGACGAATAAAATCATTACAAGCTTGAGGAGCGGTGTTGGAGCCACGGCTGGAGTGGTCAATAGCCGAAACAATAACGTATACATCGTCAATCAAATCAGCAATGATGTTTCCGTCGTAGCTTTTCGAAAAAGATGATTTTCCTGAATAGGACTTGTTAAAAATACAGCCCTCTGTGAGTGATCACTTCGGGCTGTTCGTATTCGTATGCATGGTTATCAGGTTACTTGTTACTTGTGTGGATACAAAGAAAGCTTTTCCAAAAAACAGAAATTCGGTACGCTCTGCCGCCTCTCCTTCCGCGAGAATAGTTGCTTTCGATGGGGCGGATGCCAAGGGAATGTCAGGCAAGCGAGTGGCCTTTAACGATGATGTGATCAGCACAGGCAAATCGCTGAAGCCCATCGAAGATCGGTCGTTCAAGCAGGGGGCAACGTTGTGTTTTTTTGGCCGATTAACTTTTTTATCGCATTCTAATTTAGGGAGACAAGATAGTCAGCAAGTTTATCGAAAGTACCCTCAAGATCTTGTTGAAGCTTTGGAGCCATACCTTTGTAGGTTTCTTGTTCCTCAGCTGAAGCGTTCACAGGCCAACCTTTCAGTTTTAAAACAGTTTTACCTTCGTCATCTTCTAGCGTTACGATATTCATCATTTCAAGAGGCCAGCTCACGCTAAAAGGCGCTCGGACCGTATTGCCTTGCTCATCAGAAAAGGATCGGATATAAGTCACCTTCTCAGCGGTTTCTCAAGGATTGCTAATGTGCACAGTCCGGGCCATGCCGAATACTAGTCTAATCCTTTATTTTCATCTGACACATAATCCCATCTTTTGTCCTGTATAGAACGAACTAAAGAGGGAGCCATTTTACTCGGCCCCCTCCTCTCTTCCATCCTAACTGCTTCCTATATCAGACCATGCTCCTTTATCTTTCGGAACAGAGTAGCACGGCTAATCCCCAGCAAACGTGCCGCTTCTTCTTTCCGACGTTTGTCCTGCTGAACCAGCTGCAAGGCATGGCTGATCGCCGCGCGCTCCCTTTCCTTCAGATTAAGTGGTTGTTCAAGGGTCGTACCTGCTGCAACGGATGGAGCCTTAGCCATAGACTCTCTTCTCGCATGGAATGGAATACTTTCCGGCCGTATCCACGGAGATGTTTCCATATTCACGGCATATTCGATCACGTTGGCCAGCTCCCGCACATTTCCCGGCCAGACGTGGTGAAACAAGAGTGCCTGCGCCTCCTGGGTAAAGCCCTTGATAGGCTTCTTCAGTCTTGCCCCACACGTTTGCAGATAGCCATTGGCCAGCGTCAGAATATCCTCCCTGCGCTCCCTAAGCGACGGCAGCAGAATCGGGATCACGTGCAAGCGGTAATAGAGGTCTGCCCGAAAGACTCCAGCTGCAACCAACTGCTCCAGATCGCGGTGCGTTGCTGCGATGATCCGCACATCCACATCGATAGGTTTGCCCGATCCCCCCACTCTCACGACCTGCTGCTCCTGCAAAACTCGCAACATCTTTACCTGAAGGTGAACCGGCATATCCCCTATTTCATCAAGAAAAAGCGTACCCTTGTCGGCCGCTTCGAACAATCCGACCCTTCCTCCTTTGCGCGCCCCCGTGAACGCACCCTCTTCATAGCCGAACAGCTCGCTTTCCAGCAGATGCTCAGGGATGGCGGCACAATTGATGGAGACGAAAGGCTGCTTGCTACGGTGACTCGCCTGGTGGATCGCTTTGGCAAACAGCTCTTTTCCCGTGCCGCTCTCTCCCCGCAAAAGGACGGTGGAGTCGCTAGTCGCCACACGTCTCGCTACTTCCTTCGCCTGTGCGATAGCCGAACTGATTCCCGCGATCCCGGAAAAGGAATCCTTTAGCTCGAAGCCTCCTACCTGTCTGGCGATCGCTACGACTTCGCGTACATCATCCAGCGTGATGACCCATTCCAACGTGGCGCCATCCAGTTGAATGGGCTTGATCGTAAACAAAAACTCCTTTGCTTCTCCGCCCACAGCAAGTACCACCTTTGGTGGCGCCGCACCCGATTCCACCGCCTGCCTGATCGCCCGAACCAACCCTGCCGCTGGCTCGTAGTCTTCGCCTGTTTCCGCCAGTTGAAGATACTGCTTGGCACGCTGATTCATCTGCACGATCCGATCTTCCTGATCCACCGTCAGCATCGCCTTGTCCAGGTCATCCATGACCACCCGCAGCTTTTCCAGTGTCAGCTGCTGCTTCTTGTACATGAGGTGTTCCTTCATTTTGATGGCAATCAATTCGGCGATCTTTTGCAAAAAGTTGAGGATCGAGTCCACATCGGCAAACAGACGCGCTCTTTGCTCTTGGTCGAAGGCGAGCAGCCCGATCACGCCAACTTCCTTGCCGTCCAGCGTGATCGGACAGCAGATTTCCCCCGTCTCTTCGCAGTTTCCGAAATGCGTGCAGGGTCGACAGCGCTCATCGGCACCCGGGTTCATAATCACCACCGGCCGCCCATCAAACAGCGAAGCTCGGTACACATGGTCTTCTCCCGCCATCGTCCGCAGGATTCCCGACTCTGTCCGTCCCGTGCCGGCGATGCGCACCAGTCGATGATCGGCAATTTCCACCTCGACCCGCAGCACGGATGCGACAGCGGAGGCAATCTGTTGGACACTTTCCTGTATCTCTTGCAAGGGCATACGGATTCCCCTCTCACTCATGCGTATGCCTCCATTATAGCGCGATCGGCTGGGAAAGCCCGTCCCCCACGTCCTTTAGCCGCAAAATTCGCAAATCGCTTCCGCCAAAATATGGGCCATGTCCACCAGACTGTCCGTTTCCACGTATTCGACCGCTCCGTGAAGGCCCGCTCCCGTCGGACCAAACAAGACAGTAGGGATCCCTGCCCCCTGCAAAAAGGCTGCATCTGTCCATCCCGAAAAGCCGGAGATGCCTGGACTGCGCCCCAATCTGTCTCGGCAAGCCTTTTCCAGCGTCAGAAAAATCTGCTCCTCCGTAGAGACCTCGTACGGCTCTCTCCAGAAAAACACTTCTGCACTCGCCTCAAAGCTCTCGTCCTCTGCATGCAGCTTTTGCAGGATCGCCTCTACTTCCTGCACCACATCCTGTTCTGTCTCGCCAGGGATCGTCCTTCGCTCCCAATCCAATCGGCAATAATCCGGGTAGGTCGACAGCTCAACTCCCCCTTTGATCAAAGAAGCATGAATGGATGGCGAACCCAAGATTTCATGCTGCTTTTCCTTCAGCTTTTGCGAGAGTCGATCGATCTCATTCAATACCCGGCCCGCATGCACAATGGCGTCCACTCCCTCGGACGGGCGACTTCCGTGTGCTGCCTTGCCTCTGACCTCGCATGCCACCCAGGCAAAGCCTTTGTGCACCACACCGATATCCAGATCGGATGGCTCGCATACGATGGCGGCATCCGCGCGGTATTCCTTCACCAGCGCTTCTGTCCCGATGCTCTTGTATTCTTCATCTGCCACGAACGTCAGGATCACATCGCCAGCCAAACGAACATCAGCCCGCTTGATTGCTTCGACGGCAGCGATCATTGCCCCCAGGCTGCCTTTCATGTCCTGACTTCCGCGCCCGTATATTTTTCCGTCTTCATGCACAGGCTCAAACGGTTCAATGGCCATCCTCTTGGCACTTACCGTATCCATGTGGCCGTTTAGAATGAGCGACTTTCCCCCGCCAGTGCCTCTGAGTATACCGATGACATTCACTGCCGTCTCATTGATGGGTTCGACCCGCACCTGAAGCCCGCTGTCCAATAGCCGCTTTTTGATATAATCAGCGATCTCCCTTTCTCCAGGACCATCTATATCCAAATACGGATTGACCGAATCGATCCGGATGAGATCCTGTACGAGTGAAACCAGTTCTTCGCGTTCTATCGTAATCTTCATGCGCTTGTCCTCCCGTTTCATTTTGTGTGATGATCCGTTATGCAGCAAAAAGCGTGCCATCAAATCCGCTCATCGACATGCGATGAGCGGGCTCCCCCGATCTCATTTCGAGATTTATCCGTCTCAATTAGAGACTTCACGTCTCACATTGAAACTAAACGGCACCGCGACGACTGTTCAAGGTGGTACCAGATAAAATAGGTACTCCTTTCTTTGGTAACGACCCGTTACGATAGATGGTAGGCAATCCATACCCAAATTCCTCATAACTGGTGGCGATCTTATGTATCTTCTCATCCTGCTTCTCGGACCGACTGTCATGATTTATCTCGGCTTGCAGGTGTTGGCCAATGTCCCGATTACCTTTCTTCTGTTTTACAGCTGGCTTTTTCTTGTACCGTTGCTTGATTTGCGATTCTTGCAGAAAAAGCCGTGGAGTGACGCTATTCCCGCCTATGGACTGGCTTTGCAGCGCAAAAATCTGCTGATCGGGAGCGCTACGGGTGTCCTATTTCTAATCGTGATCATTGGGGCAGGGTCCGTATTCCATCCCTTTCTCTTTGATCGTGAGGATCTCATTCCCCTCTTGGAGCGCTGGCATTTTTCCGGGAATCAGGCTGTTTGGCTCATCGCCATCTTGATGTTCATCAATCCGCTCTTGGAAGAGCTTTACTGGCGAGGCTTCATGCACCACAGGCTGCAAGGGAGACACGGCAAAGCAACCGTCGTATTTCTGACGGCGTTATTCTACAGCCTGTACCATTTTCTGTCCGTCGTCCCACTGTTCGCGTGGCCCTTCAACGTGATGATGGTTGCTCCCGTTTTTATCGCGGGATTGATCTGGGGCTGCATGCGGCAGCGGGATTCCACGATCACGGGTTCCGTTCTCAGTCATATTCTCGCTGATGTAGGAATTATGTCTGTTTATTTGTTGTTTTTGGTTTGAGTTTCAAAGAAGTACATAGAAAAACGCCTTTCCTAGGATGCTCGGGATGCCGAAGCTTTTCTTTCGGAAAGGCGTTTGGTTTTCGATGAGCGGTTTTGGATCAAGGTCGCAAAGTTGAACACATGGAAATGATCAAAGAAGTCAGCTTTCGTACGAATGATATGGATGTGGCTGTTTCCTCTCCTGATGGCTTTGCCCGTCACCCCTGCAAAACGATGGTTATGCCTTTCATCGCCTTCTTCCGCAAACTTCGTGCTGCCGGTAAATTCGTGCACATGGCGTTGAGTGGATACCGCGATACCTTTTCGCTTAACCTCCAATTGAGGTTTTTGGCTGTTTTTTCTCTTTTGAACAAATCGAGCTTTCAAAAAGCCCTAACTGTTCGTTATAATGAATAGTAAGGAATACCTATTTGGATAAGAAAGGAGGCTTCCATGATTGCTCGCCTGCGTTGCTCTCTCAGCAATCGCCTTGCTTTGTGGATCCTTTTGATTTGCCTTTTCGCCCTGCTCTATGTAGTGGTAAAGGATCGTCTGAACCACTATCAAAATCAATGGATCCTGGTATGGAGCGACGAATTCGACGGGTCTGTATTGAATCGCTCCAAATGGAATGTCGTAGACGCTCCTTCTCCTCGCAACAACGAGCTAGAATACTACACACCCGAAGCCGTATCTGTCATAGACGGCTATCTTCGAATTCGCACAGATCAGCGAAGCTACAAAGGCCTGGAGTATACATCCGGCGCAGTCGAGACGAGAAACAAATACGATTTTTTATATGGCAAAGTGGAGATCCATGCTCGTCTTCCCAAAGGACAAGGCATATGGCCTGCCCATTGGATGCCACCAAGCGACCACGTTTCCCCCTATGAGATCGACATCATGGAAATGCTCGGGCATGAACCGAACAAAATCTACTTGACTCATCACTGGTTGGGGTGGATTCCGCAGCAGTATACAGGCACTTTTGTCGGTCCTGATTACTCGGAGGCTTTCCATACCTTTACCGTAGAATGGGACCCAGGAAAGATCACTTGGTACATAGATGGAATCGAGCGCTATTCCTCTACCTCTCATGTCCAAAACACACCTGCCTATTTGTATCTGAATACAGCCGTAGGAGGGAAATGGCCAGGAGCGCCAGATGAAACAACCGTGTTTCCCCAATTTCACGACATCGACTACGTACGGGTCTATCAGAAGCAAAAAGCATTTGACTGGAAGTTCTGGTAGCTCTGTAATCAGTTCATGTCGTTCTTTACAAAGAACAG
Source organism: Brevibacillus choshinensis (assembly GCF_016811915.1). Taxonomy (NCBI): domain Bacteria; kingdom Bacillati; phylum Bacillota; class Bacilli; order Caryophanales; family Paenibacillaceae; genus Brevibacillus; species Brevibacillus choshinensis. The sequence goes on from NZ_CP069127.1 coordinate 4,391,817, forward strand.
CTTCCCCCACGCCACGTTTTTCCCTACCTTTTGAAAGAGACATAGGAGTTGACTGTATGAAGATCATCATTAATGCGGATGATTTTGGCATGTCCACTACCACGGATGACGCCATCATCCAGACATTTTCGATTGGCGCATTGACCTCTACCACGATCTTCGCGAATGGTGCTACTTTTGAAGCGGCATGTCAGCGAGCGCACGAGGAAAAATTACAGCACCAGGTCGGGCTGCACATCAATCTGAATGATGGGCTACCGCTCTCCGAAGCCATCCGAAAATGCCCGCGCTTCTGTGATGAAAACGGTTTTTTCCGACCGCGGACCCGCTCGCTCTCCCGCCTGATTCTCCCTTTAACTGCAAATGAAAAATCTGCATTGGCCACCGAGCTGCGCTCACAAATTCGCCGCTGCCGTCTGCATGGCTTGCCGCTTACACACGCTGACTCCCACAATCACATCCATACCGAGATCATCCTCGGGACACTGATCATGGAGGTACTCAAAGAAGAAGAAATCCCCTACTTGCGCTTGACTCGCAACATCGGTACGGATATGTCCGTACCGAAAAAACTATATAAGACTCTATACAACGGTATCCTGTCATCAAAAGGTCTACGCGGTGTCCAATACTTCGGAGAATTTGAAGGCATGATTGCTCTCTGCCAAAACGGAGGGAACCGGACTGGATCTGTAGAAATCATGTGTCATCCGATCTATAACGAAAACGGTCATATCTACGATCTGTATGGCGCTTCCATCACACAACAGTTCAAGGAGTTGCTCGACCTGATCCCTGGAATGGAATTGACCACGTACGGGCAAATGAAGCTAGCTGGATGAGGCAGAGCTCACAAACCTAAAAAATGGGGTGAGATCCATGTGATCCCACCCCATTTCTCTGGCTATACTGTCGCCACCGCCAAATTGCTTTCCTGCTCCCCGTGCCCTTCCCTCACGTCTTCTCCCTCGAGAAAGCGCATAAACAGGGCAATCGTCACCATATTCCCCAGATGCGTATCCAAAATATCGCTTAACTGCAGCTGATCGTCCAAGATTCCCTCCTTCTTTAACTTGGCGAAGGCTTTTTTCGTCAACTGCATATTGCGTATCGTTCTGAACAACTCAGGATGCTCTGGACTTTCCTGCAGATAAGTTTTATGAAATAGCTTGCGTCCCAATACCTTCGCCGCTCTCCTCGTTCGATTACGGATGTATTTGACCATATCCTTGAGCATTTCCACTTTTTCATATGAAACCGAGATGCCACCCTCTGCTGTGCGGATTTTGGCCACCTTTGGATTTAATTGTGTGATCATTTTTCGATGGTACTGATTGAAAAAACGCTCCCTGCGTTTCAAATGAAAGCCATACCGCACCAAATCGTATTCCAGGAACGGAGAGTAACAGCCAAAGAGATGGCTCGCCGCAGAGATATATGTGCTGGCTACCGTTTTCATCCGGAAGTGATAGTAGATGCTGTCATAGGTTTTCGTATTGGTATCCAAGAGATAATACCCCAGCTTCTCAACCACCCGATCCTCGAACGATTCGTTCAACTGCTTGTAGTCTCCGGCAAAATAGGTGTTCTTGCACTTGATTTGCAGCATCCTCATCCGCAGAAAGCGACGAATGTTGGACTTTTTGCGAATATAGAAAGGAAAGTCCTGGACCCACATATTCTCTTTGAAAAACTCGCCGCCGATACCGGAAACGACGAGATCGACCCCGCGCTCCTCCCGATTCTTATGATGAGGCAAGGTGCGGTAGTGCTTGAATAAATCGTTCATTCCATCACACCAGTCAAACAACTCCGGGACACTCTGCTCTAGCCGGTCGATACTCGGCTCCGAAATGAAAAGCTCATGCTTCAGCTCTTTGGCCACTTGCTTGGGGACCTCGACATCCTGAATCCCATTCATCCCCGTTATGGCCGCTTCGAAAGGGACACCATGATGATCGAGCAGGACACAAACAAGCCGGGAGTCTACTCCCCCTGTCAAATCGGCGCTCACTTTCATTGTCTTGACCGACTGGCTGAACAGTCGGAAAAATTCAATGACATCTAGTTTCGGGCAGGCATCTTCCAAGCTTTCCAGTTTCTTGGATACAATGGTTTTTTTATGATTGCAAAGGACAATGATCTCGTTACAGTCGATTTTGAAGATGCCATCCACCAGTGTGCGGTTGTCGTAGATGTTTCCAAAGTTCAGAAATTCGATAATGGAATCCTTGGAAATCTGTTCCTTTCCATAGCCGCTTTTTTTCGCTAACGCCAGAAAGGACGTCGAGACGATCGCATCCATGTGAAACGCCTCGAAAGCCCCGCTGTTATCAATAAATGCATAGTACATTTCGGCCTGCTTGTCGTAGACCGTCATAAAAAAGTGACCCTTCAGGACTTTGACCGCCCCTATCATCCCACTCATCCGGAGTTCTTCTAAAAAAGCCATGACCGACTCGATCCCCGCTGCCACTCCCAAAATAAAAACAAACCCTTTCCAGCCCACAATATAGTTGGCATCCTCCCAGGCCTGCTCCTTACTCTGCCATTGTGTAATACCCTCACTCGTGATCAGCATGCACACTCACCCTGTCCTATCGAAGAATTCACTACGAGTGGAAAAGAATCGATATCTGTCTATCTCCGCGCTGTACTGGTATATTGTCCAAGTGGACCGGCTTTCGTAGTCTCCAGATACGAGATTAAGGTCGCCAATGAAATCAGATTTCCCAGATGCTGATTGTGGATCTGGTCAATCCTCAAATCGTGGTGCAGTATGTGAACCTCTTTTAACAGATTGATTGAATGATGGGTGTGCCGGAGTTGTCTTATCACCGTGAATAGCTCCGGATGCTCTGGACTTTCTGACGAGTAGCTTTTTTTGAGCACCTTCCTTCCCAGCATTCCCATCAGCCGTTTGGTGTAACTGACAACGTACTTTCGTATATCCTTTGCCACCTCCAGCCTCTGGGTTGAGACAGAGATCCCCCCTTCCGATGTCCGTACTTTTGATACCTCGGGATTAAGTTGGGTAATCGTTTTCCGGTGAAACCTGTTGAATATCCGTTCCTTTCTAGTGAGTTGAAAACCAAACCGAACGAGCTCCTCATCCAGCAACGGTGCGTAGGTTGGCAGCACATAATTAGCTGCTGTCAAATATTTGCCGGCGATTGACTTCATCCGGTAGTGGTAGTAGATGTTGTCGTATGTCTTCGTGTTAGTCTCGAGTACGTAGGGGGCAAGCTCGTCTATCATTTTCCCGGTGAAGGATTTCTGGAGTGGGACAAACGATTCGTCAAAATAATACTGTGCGCATGAAACCGGGAGAAAGCGTGTATGAAAAAGGCGGCTCAGGTTTGCCTTTTTGTTGGTGTAAAAGGGGAAGTCCTGGAGCCAGAAAAAGTCTTTGAACATCTCTCCCCCTATTCCCGTAATGGCAACATTCATACCTCGCTGGACTCGATTACGGTTATGCTGCATTGTCCGATAGTGACGAAAAAGATCGTGCATGCCATCACTGATCCTAAACAGCTCCCCAATTTCTTCCTCCAAATGAAGTACGACTGGGGTGGTCACATGCAGAGAAACCCCAAACAGCCCGGCAACCTCTTTGGGGATGTCCACATCCTGAATCCCCTCCCTTCCCGAGATGGTCGTTTCAAAATTCACACCATAATAATGAAGCAGGACGCTGATCAATCGAGAGTCAATTCCGCCGGATAAATCCACACTGACCCTTTGGTTACGCAGCGACTGCGACAGCTTTTGAAAAAAATCGTGAAAATCAGCAACTGGCTGCTCTTCGTCATAGATTGTGGCGAGCTTTTTTCTTCTTACCTTCACTGTGCGACGGTCGAATACGAGCAGCTCACTGCTGTCAATTTTTCGGATCGATTCGAAGAACGTTTTATTTTCAAAGAGATGACCGAAGTTGAGAAACTCCATCATCGCCTGACGATTCATCGTGGTGATGTTCATGTTTTTGTGCGCAGCCAGCGTGAGAAAAGAACTGGAAATAGCATCCTCGGAATAGAAAGCGTCGTGGCAGCCGCTTGAATCCACAAAGCAGTAATAGAGCGGGGAAGCCTTCACCTTCATTACGATCATATAGCTGCCTTTCAATTGCAGCGCATCCTGATCCAAAGTCGCTTCGGTAAAGAATTTCGCAAAATGCCGAACAGACGGCAGCCCCGCCAGCACTCCCTGTATATACACAAAGCCTTTCCAGTAAAACACAGCCTTGTCGTTCTCCCAGCGTTGAAATCCAGCATCAACAGTCGTTATTCCTTCACACGTAAGTAGCAAGAGTCCACTCCTCCAATATCCATCTGATCTCTATTCGTTCTGAAATTACGTTCCGTGGCGTTGCCCTTTGATCGAATGCAGAAACTCCATAAAAAGAGATAAGGATAAGAAATGACTGAGATGAGCGTCATGGATGTCAGGCAATTGGACGTTTCCCTGCAGGATTTTTTCTTCTTTTAACAGCTCGATCGCATCCTTCGCCAGCCGAGATTCCCGGATACGAACGGACAGCTCCGGGTGATCTGCAGGCTGTCTGGTATAAGATCCGTGAAAGAGTCTGCGCTCGATCACCTTTATGAGGCGAGTCCCTTTGTCCCATACATATTTTTGAATGTCCTTGCTTACCTCCCATTTGTCTACGGAAACAGAGATCCCGCCCTCTGAGGTTCGAATCCTTGCAATCTGTGGATTGACTTTTGAGATTGTCCGGCGATGAAACGTATTGAAAAATCGCTCCCTGCGCTTTAAATGGAATCCGAATTGCACGAAATCCAGCTCGACCATGGGGGCATAGCTGGGCAACACTCGATTTGCCGCACTGATATAGCCGCCTCCAATCGTTGGAAACTCATAGTAGTAGTAGATGTTGTCGTATGTTTTCGTATTGGTATCTAATTCATAGCGTGCCAGCTTATGTAGCGTTCCGTTTTGCAGCAGTTGGTTCGCATTGGCGTACTCACCGGTGAAATATTCATTTTTGCATGGAATGGGCAGCATAAACATCGTAAACATGCGATCAAGCCGCGATGTTTTGCTCGTATAAAATGGAAAATCCTGCAGCCACAACTCATCCTTGAGGAATTCACCGCCAATGCCGCTCAAGGCAAGATCGATCCCTCTTTTTACCCGGTTTTGATTGTGTTGATAGGAACGATCATGCTTGAAGACATCGTTTAATCCATCGCTAATGCGAAAGACTTCCGGGATCCTCTCTTCTAAGCCGTCTACAAGGGGACGGGTCACATGAAGAGTTGTTCCCATGGCGGCAGCCACTTCCTTTGCAATCTCGACGTCCTCCATCCCGTCTATTCCGGAAACCGTCGTCTCGAATGGTACGCCATAGTAATCCAAAAGAACGGCAATCAGCCGGGAATCCACACCGCCCGTCAAATCTACACTCAACCGAAGATCCTTTATGGATTTTGCTATCTTTTCAAAAAACTGGAGGTAATCAAAATCGCCGTTTCCCGCATCGATCGGCGCCAATTTTTTGGAGTGAACACTCTTGCCGCCCGGTCCAAAGCGGATGATCTGGTTACGATCAATCCGGGAAATGCCCTCGACCAATGTCTTGTTTGCAAATACGTTTCCAAAGTTGACGAACTCCAGTACGGCGTCACGGTCCAGCTGCGTAGTGGTCAAGCCTTGATATGAAACCAGCTCCAAAAATGATGCGGCAACAGCCGTTTTGGAGTGAAAGGCCGCAAACCCGCCATTGTTGTCCGTGAAGCAGGTGTACTTATGGGTCTTTTTTTCCTTTACTATCATGAAGAAGTGGCCTCTCAGTGCCAAAAGTGCACGTTCTATGCCTTTTATCGCGGTCAAGCGGGAAAACTCTCGAACAGATGCTTCCCCAGGAGGGATTCCCAGCAAGTAGAGAAAGCCCCTCCACCGGAAGCAATAGTCCGCATTTTCCCACGTTTGCAGGTCACTCGCTAAACTCCTCATGCCTTTCGCTGTTAACAGCAAAACCAACTTCCCCCTTTACGTTGTCCGTTCTCCATTACGGGCTCAGTATTCCTTTCAGCTTTTGATTGTCGGCAAGAATGTTTCTCGCCTTGCTCACGAAGGAAACTTTCTTGGCAGCATCCTTGTTTAACTGAATGATTTTTTGGACGAAGGTCAGGGGATGATTGACGCAAAAGTCTTCGTCAAAAATGTCTACGGAATAGCCGACCGTGCTTTCCTTGGTCGCGAGTACCGGGATCCCTTTCATGATCCCTTCGAGTATCTTGATTTTCGCGCCGCCTCCCAATGTGTTCGGTACGATGAGAAAATCGCAGCTGCGAATGTACTCATCCACAGAGGGAACAGCCCCTGTCACAACGATTTGCTCCGAATGGTACTTTTGAATCCGTGGGCTGGGATCACGCCCCACCACGTATAGCCGGTAGCGATCATCCTCCTTGACGAGCTCCTGAAAGACATTTTCAATAAACCAGACAGCCCCGACCACATTGGGATACCATTCCATGCTCCCCAGGAGCAGTAGATTGTAGGAGGGGTGTTCTACTTGCTCTCTCTCCTTGATCGCCGGGTAATTGTAGTAGGGTGGAATCACATGAATGCGATCGGCTGCCTTTCCCATTTGGGCAATAATCCTCTTGTCCTCCTCGGAAATGACCCAGATCTCATCCACTGTGTGAATCGCATGGTACTCCAGCCTTTTGATTCCACGATTGAGCAAGCGCAGCTTCCATTTATCTTTGCTGCGCGACTGGTACTTGATTTCTTCGCGTGCGTTCAAATGCTCGATATTGTGTTGGATCAGCACGAGCTTGGTTCGCTTTCGATCGATATGCTTTTGAATCGTGTCGTAGAGAAAAAACATGCGCAAGTGATCGAGAATGATGACGTCGTAGTGAGTCTCTGCCAAGAGAGCATCCGCTTCCTCGATCATTCGGGGCAAATATTTTTGAGTGCTGTCTCCGTACAGAAGAATTTTCTTGTAGTTCTCCCATTTTTTCGGTCGATACGGTACCAGCCTCATTTGCCGAAAGAGTGTGGAAAAGTAACGATACTCCTCCGTATTCGCATCGGTCTCCTCGTATTGGAAGGAGAGCACGTCAATCGAGCTGTCAGGACTGGCGATTCTCTCTAAGATTCCGAGTGAATAGATGGCATCACCCGAATTTACCGGAAACAGCTTTCCCGAAATGTACAATACGTGTTTTCCCATAGTTATCGCATCCTCAACTGATTTCGAAATGTTAGACATCGTTTGAGAAAAGTCTTGCCTCTGTACATTCGCAAAAGCATGGGATACTGCCTCAGGATCTCGTAGCGCTGCCGAAACAATTCTTGTCTGTGCCGATCACTGACCCCGCCGCCTTCGTACGTACATATGATTTGATCCACCTTTTCAAAAATGTCCTTATTCCTGCGCATTTCCAAGACAGCTTTGAAGTCTGCCGAGATGGAATAGCTGCAATCATACAAAACTCGGCGATGAAGCCTGGTCGCAAACAGAATCGATTGGTGGCAGATCATTTGCGTGCTCAAATAAAAATCACTGAGCTTGTCGGGTTGCAAACAGACTTGGCCATCGCGATGGATGTTGCCGTATAAATGACTCTCCCCTCTTCGTCCGGGCAGACTCGCGTCCAGTACCACTCGATTGTAAAAAACGTCACCTGCGTTCATATACATGACGTAATCACTGTCAGGAGAGACAAGGGAGAGGCCTTTGTTCATCGCATCGTATATACCGTTATCCGGCTCGGAAACCATCTTGTCGATCATATGGCGATAGCGCTCTACGATGGCCAGCGTCCCGTCTGTAGATCCCCCGTCGATAATCACATACTCCTTATTGCGGTACGTTTGGTCCATAACGCTTTGAATCGTAGCCTCCAAACGTCGGCCAGCCTGATACGTAACGGTGATGATGCTGATTTTGGGCAAATGCTGCCCTTTCATTCGCGCTCCTCCTTTCCTGCCAGATCCCCATGCAGATGAATCCCTTTCATGTAGCCGATAAAGAAGAAGAATAATGTCACGTAGGTATACGAGGCGATCAGTGTCGGCTCGACCATCATCGCCACCAAGAAGGATACCGAAATGCCGATGACGCCATACGATTGATGCGGCTTGTTTTTGAGGAAAGAAAGCAGATAGGGAACATGCTTCAGCTGAATGAGTAGCAGCAGCAGCATCGGGATCACCCCGACATACCATCCGACGTCGAGCCACAGATTATGGGCGTAGTCGAAGGGCGAGAAGTCGGTTTTCGCGCCTCCCATCGGGTGCTCGACCAAACCGACCAACCCTTTGTACCAAAGCTCGTATCGGGGCGTATCCAGCCCTTCGCTGATCAATCGCTCCATGAACGGATTATCGAATAAGCTCTTGGTTTCCGAAAAATCAACAAAAAACAGATTCAGTGGCATCAGACAAAACAAAACGATGAGCACCACAAGCTTCTTATGTGTCAGTCTCATCCGGTTCACGTACATGAGTGTGGCGAGCGAAAAAGCCAGCACGCCCGCATAGATCGGGCTTCGGTTTTGCAGCATCAGATTAAAAAAGATGCCCGTACACGCAAGGCCAAGAAAACACACTTTGGCAAACCAGTTGATTCGGCTGTAGATCACGGAAATCAAACAAATACTCAAGGAAAAGAAGATCCCAATTATGGGGCCGTTGATCGTACCCCCATTCCAAAAAGATGGGACGGCCCGCTCAGTAATCAAATAGTTGTTGCTCGATACTTCTCCCAAGTGATTCCATACGTAGCTGGCGGTTGACAACAGTCCGTAGGAAAACAATCCCCCTACCGTCACAGCGATGACCACGCTGATATTCGTGAAGTTCTGTGCCAGAAAATAGCCGATGATATAGGCCAGTGTCATATTGGCAATGAGAAAGATCATCTTGCTTTCCATCCAGTCATCCTCTGAGGTGATTTCAAATAGAACACACATGGTGTAATAGAGGAAGGCAAACAAAAAGACGAGCGAGGCATCAACCAGGAAGGAAACAGTCAATTTCGTGTGCTTCAAAAAGTATATCAGCGGCAAGCAAGGGATCAGGCAGATGAGAGACAGATTGGGGATGCTGGTTCCATAGAGGAATACAGAGATCAGCAGTAAATAGGTGGCTAGCTTGTAGGTCGTTGCCTCTTTCCGGGAGGACAGACTCCCGGACTGGCTTCTGGAAATGATGATAAATGTGTCCCTCACATGAATCCCCCCAAGAAACGCTCATGTTCTATGGCCCGACAATCAATTGCTGCTGTTTGAGAAACCAGTCGAACGTCTTCTGGATCCCCTCTTCCAACGCCGTTCTGGCTCGCCAACCCAAACGATCCATTTTGGATACGTCCAGCCATTTTCGCGGGGTTCCGTCCGGCATATCCGGCTTAAAGACGATCTCCCCCGAATAGCCGACGATCCGCTTGATCATCGTAGCCAGCTCGCCAATCTCTATATCGATTCCAGTACCGATATTGACGAATGGAGCAGTATCCGTCCGATCAAAGGATTTCATTAAATAGAGGCATGCATCTGCCAGATCATCGACAAACAAGAACTCTCTGCGCGGTTTTCCGGTTCCCCATACCTCAACTTTTGGCGCCTTATGAACAGTGGCTTCATGGATCTTGCGCAGGAGCGCTGGCAAAACGTGCGAGCTTTCGAGATCAAAATTGTCGTAGGGTCCGTACAGGTTCGTTGGCATCACTGCCAAAAAGTTGGAGCCGTATTGACGATTGTAGGCTTCACACATTTTGATTCCGGCGATTTTGGCAAGTGCGTATGGTTCGTTGGTTGGCTCGAGCTCTCCACAGAGCAAATACTCCTCTCGAATCGGCTGCGGTGCAAATTTGGGATAGATGCATGAGCTTCCCAAAAACAACAGCTTTTTCACTCCAAACACGTGCGCAGCGTGAATGACGTTGGTCTGGATCGTCAGGTTTTGATAGAGAAAGTCAGCGGGATACTGCACATTCGCCAGAATTCCCCCCACCTTGGCAGCTGCCAAGAACACATACTCCGGCCGCTCTTGTGCAAAAAAACGGGTAACGGACTCTTGATCTAGCAAATCGAGCTCGTCGCGAGTTCGAACCATGACATGCTCAAACCCTTGCGCTTCCAGCGTCCTTTTGATCGCTGATCCGACAAGCCCGCGATGACCAGCTACAAATATGCGTGCGCGTAGATCCACTTATAGATACTCCCCTTTCGAGCGAACTTGCAGCTGGGATATGATTTTTCTCAATCGGAATGGAACGAGAATTGCCTTGGTCTGCATTGTTCCAGTCTGATAAAGCGGCCGAAAAAAGTAACAAGAACCATGCGTCTGAAACCAGTAGGAGAACAGCGAGGCAACCGTCGCTCCCATCGCGCCGTATCTGGGGATCAGCAGGAAATTCAGCAGAACGTTCAGAACGCAGCCCATAAACGACGTGATAAATTGCCACTTGGTATAGTTCATCGTGTTGAGGAACGATGTGCGGGCAACGCCAAGATTGACAAACAATCCGATCCAAATGTAGCAGATTAATAAAGAGGAGGCTGTCTTGTATTCCTGACCAAAAAATGAAACGAGAAAGGGAGCGAAGAAGGTCATTGCAATCGCCACGATGTATCCGATGAAAGCCATGACATCGTACAGATTCTGCAGCCGTTCATAAAAAACTTCATCGCTGATTTGCTTCGACTGGACAATGCTGGGATACGTAGAGGATACGATCGCCAGCGGAACAAAATACCACATTTCTCCCAAGCGGACGACCACGGAATAAATACCCAGCTCGTGATCTCCTACCATATCCCCAATCATGATCTGGTCAATGCGCATATAGATCAGAATAGCCAAACTGGACAAGATCAGCGGCCAGCTGTCTTTCAGCATCTCTATTGCGCAGCCCAGGGATACGCGCCATTTTCGCACGTAATTTCCGTGAACACGGTACCCGATCAAAAGACCAATCATGATGATGACTGCTTCCGCCATCCCTGCATAGGCAAAGGCAATGAGCGGCGCATGCAGAACGATCAAGACGACCTTCAGCATCGAAATGAGGAAGAACGACGTCGCGTAAGTATACACCTTTACTTTGGCATTTACTTGAGATTGAAACCAGTAATCGATCGTATCGAACGATTGGAGAATCATGCCCATCGCTACCAACGCCACCATCCATTGCATATAGTGATCCTCGGGACGAAGAACGGTAATCAACGCAATGGTCAAAACGATGGTAGATAGGGAGCCAAAAAGCTTCAGGACGAATGTACTGCCTAGTATCTCGTCTTTTCGCTCCGGCTGCCTGACGATATTACGAACGACAATCCCCTCGAGTCCTAAGGTCGCTACTGTCGAAAATAGCGCCACAAACGATTGAGCGTAGTTCAACTGTCCGAATTGCTCGGGACCGAGGTATCGAGCGATTGCAATCCCGACAAAAAAAGAGATGATCATACGAAAAATACGCTCCACGGCCAGCCAGCTCGAACTGATCACAATCTTCTTCAGGGCCTGACTCCTGTTTACCAGGTTCATAATGGAAAGCACGAAGACACGCCATTTCTGAATCATAGGGTTAAGAGAATCTCTTTGTTTGCTGCTTCCAGATCCGCACGTACCATGGAACTAACAAGCTCGTCAAACGTGAATTCCGGACTCCAGCCCAGGATATCCTTCGCCTTTTGCGGATTGCCCAGGAGCAGATCCACTTCCGTTGGCCGGAAATACTGAGGATCCACTTGAACGATTACCTTTCCTGTCTGGGCATGAATCCCGACTTCCTCGACACCTTGCCCCTGCCACTCCAGCTCAATGCCGCTCTCTCGGAAGGCAAGCTCGACAAACTCCCTGACGGAATGGGTCTCTCCTGTCGCGATCACAAAATCGTCCGGTACATCCTGCTGTAGCATCAGCCACATCGCTTTGACGTAATCCTTGGCATAGCCCCAGTCTCGTTTGGCGTCTAAATTGCCGAGGTACAATCGATCCTGCAAGCCCAGACGGATACGAGCCGCAGCTCGGGTAATCTTGCGAGTGACGAATGTTTCACCTCGCAGTGGAGATTCGTGATTAAAGAGAATGCCGTTGCAGGCGAACATTTGGTAAGCCTCTCGATAATTCACCGTTATCCAGTACGCGTAGAGCTTGGCTGCAGCATATGGGCTGCGCGGGTAAAAAGGCGTCGTTTCGCACTGCGGCACTTCCTGCACCAATCCGTACAGCTCGCTGGTAGACGCTTGATAAAATTTCGTTTTTTCGCTCAGGCCCAGTATGCGAATCGCTTCCAACAAGCGGAGAGTCCCGATCCCATCAGCGTTGGCGGTATATTCCGGCGTTTCGAATGACACTTTCACATGGCTCTGGGCTGCCAAGTTGTAGATCTCATCTGGCTGTACCTCTTGGATGATTCGGATGAGATTCGTCGAGTCCGTCAAATCGCCATAGTGGAGAAAAAACCGACTATTCTCGTCATGCCTGTCTTGGTAGAGGTGATCAATCCGGTCAGTATTGAAGGAGGATGCCCTCCGTTTGACTCCATGGACTTCGTACCCTTTTTCAAGTAAAAACTCCGATAAGTAAGCACCGTCTTGACCTGTAACCCCTGTAACCAACGCTACTTTTTTCATCTGGTGGATCTCTCCTTTATCCGAGAGCGGATTTACTCATGATCCGCTGCTTTTGCAAAACCCTGGATTTTTTGTATTGACTGTAGGAATCGAACAAGAGTACAAAAGCAATGGAAAGGAAGAATCCGACGACAAACGCCATAATGATGTTCAAAATCGGCCTGGGGTAGACAGGGTAGGGATTATCCGATACCTTCGCTTCCGAAATGACCTGGATATTGTCGATCTTCATGATATCTCTGATCTCTTCCACTGAAATTTTGGACAACGTGTTGGCGATTTCAACTGCGGTTACTGTGGACGGGTCTCGAACCGTAATTTCGATCACCTGAGACGATTTCACGGGCTTGACCGCTATTTTGCTGTCCAACTCACTTGTTGATAACCGCAGCTTCATGGCGATCATTGTCTTTTCAAGCACCCGTGGGCTTTTGATCATGACTTGATAGGTGTCCATCAATTTGATGCTGGTTTGGATATCGTTGAAATCGATTTGCCTTGACTCCTCGGGTTCCACAGCAGTGTTCGGCATCACCAGTAGCTCCACTGTTGCCCCATACACCGGAGTGATGTAATAGTAGCTGTAGATACCGACGGCAGATGTGACAACGGTGGTAAATACAATGACAATCCAGAGACGTCGCCAGATCATGTCAAATAGATCTCGTACTTTCATATGCCCTCCTGGACTCCCAACTTATTCGTTCTTTTTAAAGAACGATTTTCTTATAGTTTACCTCAAATATTCTCAAAAGGGAACAGACATATTCGTGTAGGAATCAGCAAAATTCCTTACTACATTTAGAATTTCGACAGAATGCTTCGATAAAATCCCACACTACCGGACGTTCTCTATGACGAATATTTTGAAGATCCCTCATCTTGGTTTTTTGTCCAGGCATCTTTCCATGATTTCAATATTTCTTTGCTGATTCCCGACTCTTTCATGTCGCGGATCAATTCCACCCACTCATGGTCAAAAGGGATATTCCCGTCCTGACGATCATGAACATAGCGTACCAGGCTTTCCAAATCCATATCCAATACCGTCGATATTTTCTCCAGAACCTGTATGGATGGATTCGTCTTGATCCCTCGCTCCAAGGCGTTTACGTACGATTTTGTCACCCCTGCTCTATCTGCGAGCTCCGACATGGAGATCCCTTTTCTTGTTCGCAATTCCTGTATGGATTTCCCCAGCAATGATTAGCGCTCCCTTCATACCCACGCACTGTTTTTTTCAATTTCCTCCCATGTCATGTAAATTCGGATAATGTCTTCTTCTACGAGGGATTGCCCAGTTTGTACCTCGATGAACTCGAGATCGGTCAACGCCTTGATCGCGTGCTTCGCTTCTACGGGAATTTTGAGCACATCGCCGACCTTTACAGGGAAAATTTTATCGTTCAAGCAAAAGATCCCTTCGCCTCGTATGATCGTCCAAACCTCACTGCGCATGTGGTGCAGCTGATAGCTCAGATTTTTGCCTGCCGTTACGCCAATCCGCTTGGTCAACACTTCGCTGCCATCCAGTGATTTCGCATGATCCAGGACCTTGTACCATCCCCATCTGCGCTCCTCAAACATTGGTCTGGTTCCAATATCCTTTACCCACTCCTTCACCATATGGCTGACCGATTTCTCGGAAATCAGGATTCCGTCTGGGCTCGCAGCGACAATTGCATTGGACAATCCGAGAACAACAACCGGAATGTCCAGTTCATTTACCAGGTGAGTCGAGCAGGAGCTCTCGTCCACAAGACCCTTTCCTACCTGATTGGCCGCCATTTGATCCGTGAGTGTATTCCATGTCCCTAGGTCACTCCAGCTACCCTGATAAGGTAGGACTGCAATCCGATTCGTTTTCTCCACGAACTCGTAGTCAAAGCTGATGGCTGACAGCGATTGATAGTGCCGGAGCAGCTCTTCGAAATGAATCGGGATTCCCCGATCGATCAGACTCGCAATCATCGTTTCCAAACGGAAGGCAAACACGCCGCAATTCCATAGCGCGTCCTGTGCAATCAATTCCTTCGCGGCATCTCTCGTCGGTTTTTCCGTAAAGCGGTTTACTTGGTAGTACGCCCTATCCTCCTGATGAGCGAAGGGTACGATGTAGCCGTACTTTTCGGACGGGTATGTCGGCTCTACGCCAATCAAGGCGAGCTCTGCCTCTGAATCGTCCAAGACTTCCTCCAATTTCTTTATCCTCTCGAAAAACTCATCCTCCACGTATGCGTCGACCGGCATCACGACACATATTTCCTGCATGCTGATTTCCTTCATCGAGTACAAATAGACCGCCGCCAGCGCTATCGCGGGGAAGGTATCTCTTCGCTGCGGTTCGACCAACAGCTCAACGTCACTCCCGATCTGATTCTGGATCATGTCCACCTGTGTGTAACTGGTTGTAATGATCGAATCTTTCTGCAGATTCGCCGAACGCAACTGCTTCCAAATGCGCTGGAGCATCGATTCCAATTCCCCCTGCTCGTTTTGCAGGAGTCTTAGAAACTGTTTGGACCTAGCGTCATTGGACAGCGGCCACAGCCTTTTTCCTGAACCGCCTGATAAGAGAATCAGCTTCATGGGTGTTTCCTCCGTTCATCTGATTTCATTCGTGATTTGCCGTGTTTGCCGTGTCATAATATCCGAATAGCCGCAGCAGTTTCTTCTTATTCTCATCATTGTCAAAGGACACACCTGCAGCTTGCTCCCTCTGCAGCACAACGCGAATGGTCTGGAGCAGGATTTTGATATCGAGGACAAACGAATAGGTTTTGACGTACAAAATATCAAAACGGAGTTTGTCTTCTACTTTTGTACTGTAATTTGCGAGGATCTGAGCCAGGCCCGTAATTCCCGGTTTGACTGACAAGCGGTAGGAGTAGTCAGGGAGGATCTCTTGAAACTGCCGGATGAAATAAGGACGCTCCGGCCTTGGACCAACGAGGCTCATCTCTCCCTTCAGCACATTGAACAGCTGGGGAATTTCATCCAGACGCGTCGAACGCATGAAGGCGCCGACTCTTGTAATCCGTGGATCTTTTGCTGTAGCCAGTACGGGTCCCGTCGTATTTTCCGCATCCACCACCATGCTGCGGAATTTGTAAATCAAGTAGGATCTCCCCGCCTCTCCCAATCGTTCCTGCTTGAAAATAGCAGGCCCAGGGGAAGTAAGCTTGATGAGCACGCAGAGCACCAGCATGACCGGTGATAGACAGAGAATCATGAGTCCAGACACTGCAATATCAAAGCTGCGTTTCACCAGCAGTTTTTTCGGGGCAAATTTCGGCGGTTGAATCGACATCACCAGTAGATCATCAATTTGCTGCAGCTCCGACTCCATGGCGAGAAGCTCGACCATTTCCGGAACCACCATCACTTCTTTTTGGTGCTTGATACACAAGCTGATGATGTCTGCCTTGTCTTCCCGATTTAGACTGCCTCCCAGCAGCACAATATCCACGTCCGACATGCTTTTATGCAAGAACCTTTTGCTGTGGGCAGGCAGGAAGCCGTGGATAATAAACCATCCCTTGCAATGATTCATGCACTTTTCTGCAAGCAGCACCCCATTTTCGATCGTGTCTCCAATGATCAGCACCTTCTTGCTGCCATGCTTTTTTCTCTCCATATGCCACAGGAGGGAACGGCTGACCCCCAGAACGATAATCTGCAAGAAGGTCGCGAAGAGGATCACGCTTCTCGGGAACGAAAAGCCTTTGCCCAAATACGTCAGTGACATGGTCATAATCATCACCAGCAAAAGTGACAGCGTGATCGTATAAACCAGATGATGCAGGCTTTTTCGCTTCCAGTCGGAGTACAGGTCAAACATGTAAAAGGCGATCAGACACAGAATCGATATCCAGGGAAACAAGGTCAGATACGGTTTGACGTTTCGCAGCGGAACATCAAACGAAAATCGAGACAGAAAGGAAATCGCATAGCACGCATTCAGTAAACCAACGTCGAGTAAAGCCAGCAGTAAAAGACGAAGCTTCAGCCTGTTGCCACTCATAGGTTCCTCCTGCTTATTTCGATGGAATCGTCAGCTGCTGACAATGGACATTTTGTTCCGAACATAATGAATGGTCTGGAGCAAGCCTCTATGCAAGGAGACTTGAGGTTCCCATTGCAGCACCTCTCTGGTCCTTTCATTGTTCAAGCAGCTGTCTCGAATATCGCCTTCTCGGGCAGGCATGTAGACCGGCGCGATCCGGATGGACATCATCTCGTTCAACAGCTCGACCAGATCATTGATGCTCAATGCCTGGCTAGTCGCTACGTTCAACACCTCTCTGTCACCAGCTGACAAGGCTGCTACGTTTGCAGCCGCTACATCTTCCACGTGGATAAAATCTCTCGTTTGCAATCCGTCGCCGTAGATTTGAGGAGGTGTGTTTTGCAGCATTTTCAGAACGAAGTTGGGAATGACCCCCCCTTCTCCCGCAAGCTCCTGTCTCTCACCGTACACGTTGGCATAGCGCAAAATCGTGTAGTTCAGACCGTACTGTTCGGAGAAAACGCCAATGTACTGTTCAGGTGTGTATTTGGATATTCCGTAGCAGGACAAGGGCTGAATAGGATGTGTCTCGTTGATGGAAGTGGTGTGAGGCTTTCCGTAAACAGCTGCTGAGGATGCGTAAATAAACTTTTGTATGCTGTGCAAAACGGAGCATTCTAACAGCCGGAGCGTCCCGATGATATTGACGATCGCATCATGAAGGGGGGCATGCATCGACTGGCGCACATCGACTTGGGCCGCTTGGTGGATCACGGCATCCGGCTTTTCTTGTTCGAAAATCTGTTCCAGTGCATGACTCGTAATATCGCACGGATAGAACGTGGCTGACGGATGAACCTGATGTCTTCTACCAGTCGAAAGATTGTCTACCACGATAACCTGCAGATTATCTGCGATGAGTCGATCCACAATATGTGAACCGATAAAGCCAGCTCCACCCGTCACAAGTACTTTCATGGCTCTCTCCCTTTTTCCTGAAAACTTGTCGTGACCAGCTGTGCGTCAATCCCTCTACCGATCGGATGATATTCGATCCCGAGCCTCGCTAGGGCAGGAGCATCCAGGCAGTTCCTGCCGTCAAACACGACGGACACTTTCATTCGTTGTAGCAGCAGAGCAAACACTGGCATTGTAAATTCAATCCATTCGGTCAAAAGGAAGGCTGCGTCGACACCTTCCAGCGCTTGCTCGGCACTCTCGCACAGTTCTATTTGGGCTGGCAAGAAGTTCCGAGCGTTTTCCATGCTGACCGGATCGTATCCGACAACCTGCGCCCCCCTTTTCAACAAGGCATCTGCAATCGCCAAGGAAGGGGCTTCACGCATATCATCCGTGTCCGGCTTAAAGGAAAGTCCCAGGAGGGCAATCCGCTGTCCGCGCAGATCGCCCAACCGCTTTTCTGCTTTTTCGACTAAACGAAGCTGTTGCATGCGATTGACCCGCTCGACAGCCTGAAGAATCTGAAACGTATAGTCCGACAGCTCTGCCATTCCCATGAGAGCCTTGACGTCCTTGGGAAAGCATGACCCCCCGTAGCCGATGCCAGCTCGCAAAAACTTCTCCCCAATACGCTGATCCATTCCCATTCCCCGCGCGACATCCTCGATGGTCGCCCCTAGCCTTTCGCACAGATTGGCAATTTCATTGATGAAGCTGATCTTGGTTGCAAGAAAGGCATTGGATGCGTATTTGATCATCTCGGCACTGCGGATATCGGTGTGCAGAAACGGAATGTGCAAAGGCCGATAAAGTGCCTCCAGCGTGTTTGCTACCCCCTCTCCTGCTGCCCCGATGACAATTCTGTCTCCATGAAAGGTATCGTAGACAGCGGAGCCTTCCCGTAAAAACTCTGGATTGGAGGCCATCTGGATGGATACGGGATGACACTGCTCTTCTGCAATGATCTGTGAAAGAAAATGGTTCGTCCCAACCGGTACCGTACTTTTGATGACCACGATAACGTCGTGATTGACCGTCCGTCCAATGTTGCGGGCGACTTCAATCAGCGCACGCAAATCTGGCAAACCGTCAATTCCTTGGGGAGTGCCCACGGCGATGATAATCACTTCGGCCTGGTCAAATGCCGCTTCGTGATGGATCGTGAACGAGAGGCGCTTCGCATGGACTTGCTCCTGCAGCAATTCATCCAGTCCCGGCTCAAAAAACGGTACCCTTCCTCCCTGCAGCTGTGCGACCTTCTCACGGTCCACATCCACGCACACGACACTATGGCCGATGCTGGCTAGACAAACCCCTGTGACTAGTCCGACGTACCCTGTTCCGACAATGGCCAATTTCATATGTTCTATCCCTCTCTTATCCACGCTGATCCACTCTTTTTCTCCAAGCGTTCCAGCCGTAATGCAAGAAGCACCACGACGCTCGCACAAGACTGAGCTTTTCGATATCCCGGTACAGCCGCCACGTATTTCGGGCTGCTTTCCACTTGTTGCTGGAAATCGACCCTTCCACCTGGCGATACTGGGAGAGCTCCTCCTGAATCCCGTACGCCACATGTCCTGCCCGGAGAATTTGCAGCCACAGCGCCGTATCCTGACGTGTCCGGATGTTTGGCATCTGAACGAGTCCCAGCTTATCTCGATCCAGCATGACGGTAAGGCAGCCAATGATCGTATTTTTCAACAAACCGTTGTAATCGATCTCTTGCGGTATGGTGACCACAAACGGAGTAAGCGTGCCATTTTCCCGAATCATGCGGTACCGGGTGAAGGTAAAGGCAACATCATGATGCTGCATGTAGGTGACCTGCTTTTCCAGCTTTTCGGACAGCCACAGATCATCGCTGTCCAAAAAGGCGAGATATTTTCCTCCTGCGGCGCTAATGCCAGTGTTTCTCGCCACAGCAGCCCCGCTGTTTTTCGGTAATACGATCAGGCGTATACGGGGATCGTGCAGCTCCTCCTGGATCAAGGAGACAGTTTCATCGCTCGAGCAATCGTCAACCAGTATGAGCTCCCAGTACGGGTAGGTCTGCCTTTTCACGGAGTCGATTGTTTCCCTAATGAACCTGGTCGCATTGTAAGTCGGTGTAATCACAGACACCAACGGATGCGCATGTCCTTCCTGAATGGAACGGGCTGGGGACACCGTCATTGTGCGACACCTCTCACCCATGATGGTTTGGTCTGTGAAAGAGACTGATAAAGACTGACCAACTTTTCCGATTCCGCCTCCCAGTTGTACTCATTGATCGTATACGCCATTCCTCTTCGCCCCATCTCTTTTGCAAGCTGTGGCCTATCGTGCATCAAGGTAATCATCTGGGCAATCTCCAGAGCATCCTCCTGATCGACAAAGACACCAGCCCCTACATGTCCCACTTTTTCCCTCCAAGCTGCAAAATTACTAGCGATAAAGGGAATGCCAAACCGTTGGTACTCGAAAATCTTGTTTGGACTTGTTTTTGCGTGATCGCCGATGTCGCAAATAGTGATCAGCCCGACGTCCGCCCGGATGATATAGGCAAATGCCTGTTCTTGGGGCACGCTTCCCATGTAATCTACGTACTTCCAGCCCGCTCGCGCTTTCGCTTCCTCCATCCCTGCCTGATCGTGAACGGGGCCAACGAGCCACAGCCTCGCAGAAACATATTGATTGACGTATTCCATGGCTTTTACCATCTGTATCAGACCCCGACTGCGGCCGATCGTCCCCACATAAATGGCCCGAAATTCCACTGTTCTGGGAATGCTGTGGCTGTATGCGTACGCCCGCTCAATCAGCTCTCCCCTGGAGATCGGTGCATTTTCAAGAACAATGCATTTACTCCCTAAACGCTTTGCGACGTCAGGTTGTGTCGCAATCGATGCGTCAAATACGCGCCCCGCCCAAGCTTCCAGCTTTCCAACTGCCTTTGCGATGTACGTACGCAGCCTCGCTGGAATCCATTCACGCATCAAAATGCGTTGGGTGAAATCCTCGTGCGTATCGTAGATGACCGTCTTGCCCAAGAGCTTCAATAAAAACCCGAGGGGCAGCGTATCGGGATTGTGCAGATGAATGATGGATGCCTTCGTCCTCAAGATCTTTCTGAGCATCAGTGGCTGCAGCAGGAATCGCTGAAGGCGGTTTTTATAACGTGGCACTCCCTCCACTGAAAGCATCTCTCCAGACAATTCCTCGTTCATACCCTCAACTGATCTGGCCAAAAGCACGACTGAATATCCAGCGGAAGCGAGTGCTTTCGCTTCTTTTTGATACACTCTGACATCGGTGGAAACGTGTACGGGTGCAAAAATACAGACTTTCGTAGGAGTTGCCATTCCGTCTTCACGATCATCCTTCCCAACATTTTTCGTTCTTTATAAGGAACCATTTCTTTAAGTATATGCGGCGAAAGGAAATAAAAAAAACGGCTAAAATAGCCGTTTAAGGACGTTTAATCTGTTTTTTTACGTTTTTTGAGCTTTTTCATATCCGTTCTTAAAAAAGAACATTTTAATTACAATAGTCCCAGATCTCAGCGTTTTTTTGGTCTTTTACCGCTGTCCTGTTGTTCTCTTGGTAGCCATCAGCAAAAAGTCCTGGATCTCTTCCTTTGTAATTCCCAGCATTTTCGCCTCCTCGATCAATTTCTTCCACTCTTCGTCCATCTCTTCGATGCCGATCTCTTTAGCGAACATGGCAACGACTCCTCTCGAACATATTGCTCCTTCCTTTGTCCAAATCAGCCTGCGGGTTTCACTATTGGGCAAAATGTTCTTTTCCTGCTATAATGTAAGAATCAGCAAAGAAAAAGGATGATTCTTACATGATTGGGTCACGTATCAAGAAACTGCGTAACGAAAAGGGTATTTCCCTGTCGCAACTAGCGGAACGTGCTGGAGTAGCCAAGTCTTATTTGAGCTCCATCGAGCGTGATATACAATCAAATCCTTCTCTTCAATTCATTGAAAAGATTGCTCAAGTTCTTGATGTTCCCATGAACGTATTGATTGAGAATGACTCTTTGACCGAACATGATCTGGACGATGAGTGGAGCCAATTGGTCTTGGAAGCCATGAGATCCGGTGTTAGCAAGGAAGAATTTCGCGGGTTTCTGGAATTTCAAAAATGGAAGTTGGCACAAAACAAGGAGTAGCCGTCCTTACCTTTTTTGCGAGATGGTTTGCCCCTGCATCCAATTTTCTAAATAGCGCATCAATTGAGTCCGTAATTCGTCGTTTTGCATGGCGAATTCAAGTGTCGTCGTTATAAAACCCAGTTTGTCTCCTACATCGTACCGCACCCCCTCAAACTGATAGGCGTACACGGTCTGTTGTTCGTTCAGACTCTGAATGGCATCTGTCAGCTGAATCTCTCCACCCGCTCCCTTTTCCTGTCTTTCCAATATCTCAAATATCGCGGGCGTCAGAATATACCTGCCCATAATGGCCAGATTGGAGGGCGCTGTTCCTCGCGGAGGCTTTTCAACGAATGCACGCACGCGATACAATCCTCCTTCCTCCGTGACGGGATCGACTACTCCATATCTGGATATATGCTCTTCTGGTACCTCCTGGACTCCTATAACGGAGCAGTTCGTTTGGTCAAATATTTCGGACAGTTGCTTGATGCACGGTATCTCTGAACGGACGATATCGTCACCCAGCAGAACGGCAAATGGTTCATCCCCCACGAATTTTCTCGCACACCAAATGGCATGTCCCAATCCCAGAGGTTCTTTCTGTCGAATGTAATGAATGTTGGCGATCTTGGCTGCGTACCGTACCCGATCCAGCAGATCGAGCTTTTGCTTTTCCAACAAATTATGCTCCAACTCGAACGCTGAGTCGAAGTGATCCTCGATCGCACGTTTCCCTTTTCCCGTCACGATAATGATGTCCTCGATCCCCGCTTCTACCGCTTCTTCCACGATATATTGAATGGTCGGTTTGTCGACGATCGGCAGCATTTCTTTTGGCATGGCTTTGGTCGCTGGCAAGAATCGAGTACCCAGACCTGCCGCCGGAATGATTGCTTTTTTTATGGTTGTCTGCGCCATGTCGTGAACAGCCTCCTAGGAAAAACGGATCAGATCATGCATTGCTCCACGCAGCAGACTTATTTTCTTGTCAGCTTCCTCTTTTGTGTGGGCATTAGTGCTCAGATACACTTTCATTTTGGGCTCCGTACCGGATGGTCGGACCGTCATCCAAGAAGCATCGGCCAAAATGATTTTCATGACGTTTGCTCTTGGGAGAAGGAGTGGTTCCGTCCGTCCCGTTTCCATCACCGTTCTCACTTGCAGCTCGTAGTCCTCAACGACCGATACAGCAATCCCTGCCATTTGAGAGGGAGGATTCTCCCGAAGACCCTCAATGCTCTCCTCCATGTGCAATCGCCCTTCTTTTCCTGTGGCCGTAAAGGAGTGAAGCTCTTCGCGGTAGTAGCCGAACCTGCTGTAGATTTCGTCCAACACCTGGAACAGTCCCTTGCTTTGCTGTTGATAATACAGTGCCATTTCAGCAACTAGAATGGTCATTTGCACCGCATCTTTGTCGCGAACAAAATCTCCTGCCAGATAGCCGTAGCTCTCTTCGTATCCAAAGATGAACGTGTGTGAGCCCGTCTTACAGCACTCTTCTATTTTTTCACCGATATACTTGAATCCTGTGAGTGTATTGAAGGTTTCGACACCATAGCTTTCAGCGATTCTCTCCCCCAGATCTGAGGTAACGATGGTTTTTAGCACCAGGCCCTTTTGAAGCTGCATATCTTTGTCTTTCCCAGCGGATTGTTCAAGGAGATAGGACAAGATCAAAGCTCCCAGTTGATTGCCATTCACCATTTCGTACTTTGTCCCTGTCTTGACCAGGACTCCCAGCCGATCTGCATCCGGATCTGTCGCCATGATTAGGTCGGCCTGCAACTCAGTTGCCAGCTTCAGCGCCAATTCAAACGCTTGAGGCTCCTCTGGATTTGGCGCTTTTACGGTCGGAAAACGAGGATCTGCTGTCGCTTGCTCCTCTACGAGGCATACCTTTGTAAAACCCACCCGCTTCAAGATGTCGGGAATGATCGTTGCCCCCGTTCCATGCAGAGGTGTATAGACGATGGTTAGATCTCCACCCCTTTCCGCTATCAGTTGACGCTGGCAAAGCAGTTGCTCTACTCGCTGGCTGTACGCTTCAATGACATCGTTTCCAATCATGACGATGGACTCTGTATCGCCTTGGGAAAAAAGCTCCTCAATCGATAGCACAAGTGGATCTGAGATGGCCTGAATTTCTTCGTAGATGCCGCGAGCATCCTCTTCCGTAATTTGACCCCCTTCCTGGTTATATACTTTGATTCCGTTGTATTCCGGTGGATTATGACTGGCGGTGAGCACGAGACCCGCGGAGGCTTGGAGATGACGAATGGCAAAGGAGAGCAGTGGAGTCGGAGCAATTTCAGGAAACAGATGAACTTTGATACCTGTGCGGGATAGCAGATCGGACATTTGCTGGGCGAATTCTCTAGAGTACTTACGTGAATCATAGGCAATCGCGACGCCTTGCCTTACCTCTGCCTCCGCCTTTTTGCCGAGATAACGGGCGATTCCCAGAGCAGCCCTGCGAACCGTATAGATATTCAGACGGTTGGTCCCCGCACCTATGACACCCCTCATTCCCCCTGTTCCGAACTCAAGATCCTTGTAAAAGCGTTCTTCAATTTCGGAGCTATCTGATTGAATTTGCTTCAGCTCAGCTAGGAGGTCAGCCGGCATCGATTCGTGCCCCAACCATCGAGTATACTCTTTCCTTGCAGTTTCAATTGGATTCTTTTCCTCATCTCTATTTTGCACGTAGGTCACCTCTGGATTCAGCATCAGCTTCTACGCCATACACCATATTCCAATCGCTACATATTGGGAGGATCGTCGGATAGGCTTATACTACAATACGCCTATTTGAATGACAATAGACTTAATTTGTCGTTTGACGAGAAAGAATAGCGAATCGTGAGCGCATGTTGTTTTGTCAATAGTCTTTTTAACGCATTATTCCTACCATAGTCGATTAACTTTTTCTAAGACAACTATCCAAGGTTAGTATTCTTGCTGATGGATTCAGGAAAGTTTTTTTGAATGATAAAGCACCTCGGTCTCCGAGGTGCTTGCAAATCTGCGATTTACGAACCCGTATAGCTGATCATTTGTACCCAGTCTGTATTCAGGACGTTGCTGCTTCCGGTCGTTATGCGGCACCACCCCAGTACGATATATCGACTTCCACTTGTCCCTTTGACAGAGGGGGCTGTATTTTCTATTCGGTCTCCAGCCGTCCATCTGCCTGTAGTTGGCATCGCGGTTCCCAGCATCCGCCTCTGCCCGTTCACGATAATCCCTTTGTAAATGATACCGTTTACGTTGATACAGGTAGTTGTCCCGTTTTCATCGACGTAAGTGCCCGTACTGTTGTTACTGTAAGAGACGTAGCTGTTGCCGTTTGTCGGAAGTTGGCACAAATTGAACATCGCGTCTGCCCCGTTTTGCACAATGTGATTAAAGTTGTTGGTAGTCGAAAAGGTGTACGTTGGGTCGGATGGATCGGAGGTTTGATAGTTGGGGAAACGGCAAGCATTAAACACGACGCTCGAGGATCCGGTTACGAAGATGATAGCGGACGTCCCTCTGCTGACTGGTGCACCCAGGAGATAGTAGGAGTTAAACGTGTTTACCACAGCACTCGTATTCTCGAAATAAAGAACATCGCCCTTGATATCCTCGGCACCGCACCCGTTCAGTGTGATCCCGTTGCATTTCTTAAAGGAATAGGCGCGGGCCGTTCCTGTGTCCACGTGATCGACTCCGCAGCTGGTAAAGGTCGAGTAGTTCAGGAGGGTGATATCGAACCCCACTTGAGCCGTGTTCGCCCAAACGTTTGTTGCATTCAACGTTGTACCCGTTCCGTTATTGCTACCGTCATCTTTCCAGCAGAGGGCAGAAACACAGTCCCTGGCGAAGAATTTATCAATCTTCGTCATCCATGAATCATACGTAAAGAAACCGTAATCGCAGTAGTAGGTTTGGATATTGCTGAGGGTAGCGTGGGTCGTTCGAGGAGCGAAAATACCGTATCGCACTCTTTGGGGGGCAGTGGAGTAAAGCGTCAAATTAGTAAGCGAGGTATTGTAATTCGTTGTATTTTCACCGTGGTCTACGAGGAAGAAGGCGTCGACATTGTAATCGTCGATAACGGCACTGCCTCGCGATTTCCGCGTTTTGACTCCATAGGTTGTATTGGTTGTCTTTTCGATGATGGTGCACGGAACAAACGTGAATTTGCCTGTGTAAATATCATCCAAAACAACGGAGGAAATGGAGGTTCCTTCGAGGACGATCCCTTGTGGTGGCAGCAGGATTGGTTTGCGAATCTTAAACCTTTGTATGGGGAATAAAACGATCCCCTGGATATTCGATTCAAAGCCGTTAGAACTGTTACTAGCTTTTTGGGACACGTCGTTGACAGCTCTCTGGATAGCGTCTGACCAGTCTTCAGTCGACGTCCCTACATTTAATGCATATTGCTTGTAATCCGTAATGGAAACAACATACGGTTGCGGAGTTAAAATACTCATCAACCTACCTTCCCTTCTTTTCGTGGAGTGGACCTGCTATACGATATGCAAAGCCAGAATTTTAGCCACGGCTTTTCCCATTTTCCGCAGAATCCTACCCATCAAAAGACGAGCTGACCTCCCTGTTTTCTCAGGTGTCAGCTCGTTAAATGGCAGCTACCTGCACATGCGTTTAGGAATGCTGGCTTTGACCATGCAGGACCTCCTCAATCTGCTTCTTGATCCGTGCTCGCTCCTCAGCAGATACGACATAATAGTAGATCCCGTTGATCATCTGGCCTTGGCCGCTAATCCTGAGCACATTCACTTGATCAAGTGCACTTTTGTAGTGGAACATGAGATTCTTCATGTCCTCAAAGGTCAGATTGGTTTTGACACTGGCACCAATATCGGCCAGCACTTTATCCAATTTGTTGACCGTGCTAATTTCCTTGGCTTTGGTCATCAATTGCTCCACGATCAGTTGCTGCCTTTTATTTCGTCCTAAATCCCCTTCCGGATCATCATGCCGCATGCGTGCATAAGCCAGAGCCATTTTTCCATCCAGGGAAATCTTCCCTTTGCCAAAGTGATACCCCTCATAGCTAAAAGCTCGCGCGTTGTCCACCTGGACTCCTCCGAGTGAGTCGATGATGTTGAGAAAGCCTTCCATATCGACCTTTACGTAATAATCGATTGGGATACCCAAAAAGCTCTCGACTGTACGGACTGTCGCGGACATCCCTCCAAATGCATAAGCATGATTGATTTTGTCCTGCCGGCCTACATCCGATAGCTGCGTACGTGTGTCACGGGGTATGCTGAACATCAGGGTCTGCTTCAATGTAGGATTGCTCACAAGATATATGATGGTATCGGAACGACCCGCATCAGTCCCTCGCTTGTCAACACCAAACAACAGGATGGACACTGCCTTGTTTTCCGGCTGCACCTCTTCCTTTTGCTCTTTTGGCTCAGCGGAAGACGCCTGAATCTGTGGCGGCGGACTTGGAGAAGTCGTGTCTGATGCAGAGGAGACGTCAGGCAGGGGCTCGTAAATCGCTTTGGCTGTTTCCTCCATGTTTTTGTACAGGTCATAAAAATACCAGGACACGGCTCCAGCACCTGCTAACAAGAGAATGAGTAACATTCGCATGAATCTTTTCATGAGCTAGCTCTCCTACTCCAGTCATCGGACATTTCCTCTACTCCTAGCCTATTACGCCTCCGCTTGACTTTTGACTCGCGTCATAAATTTCACATTTGCTGCTGGCAGCTTCCTGAACCCGCGTACAAAAAACAGCGATCTTGATTGATCGCTGTATCTTGGTGTCTTTCTTTATCCGATAACCTGTAAATTCGGGTTATATCGTTTTACATACTGGTAAATGTCTTCCCCGCACAATTGGGCTTGGGTCGGATTCACCGATTGCTTCGCCCAGTGCGTCGCCAGCTCCTCCCGTCCTCGCTCCAGCCGCTTGCGGGCAACGTCAGGAAGCGTCAGAACATGTGGCACCAAGACTTGCAGATACCACTTTCCTTCATGCTCTTCTGAGACGTCTATCTCCAGCTCGATATCATTGCTCTCAAATTCAAACAAATGCGTAAACAGTGACTCTCTCTCAGGTGTATTAAGGGGAGAAATATCAAGGTGTACTACGCTCAAATAATATTCGTCGTTAAACAGAACGATCTCCTGGTCAATCGCTTGGTATTTTTTCGTCACCTGATTCATACGGCCTCCTGTCTAATGGCATCTCATATCCCCTAGGTTACTATTTTATGAAATATTTAGTCAATTGCCATTTTGTATAAAAATTTCACATGGGGACTGGACAGAAGGCAGTGAGAGCATCAGGGTGGGGACGGGAGTTTTTCTATCAAACCAGCAAAGGCGTCAAGCCAAATGCAAAGATCGCTACGGTCACAATCCGCATCCCCATGCCGACCAGTGCGGCAGTCAGCGCCTCCCGAGGCGAAAGGTCGGAATTGGCAGACCAGATCGCCGGGATTTGTCCAAACACGTCGGAGAGCGGAAGACCGGATGCCGCCAGGACGAAAGCCCCCACCACCAACCTGGGATCAATGGTTGCTGCCATCTCCTTCAGTTGGGCCATCGCCAAGGTCGGAGACGCCATGATCGCCGTAATCCCTGTCTTGGGCTCTACGCCGATCCAACTGAGCCCTGCTGATAGTGCACTCTCAATCCCTTGCCATATCCCTGCGTAATCGAGCAGCCCGATGATCCCGAAGATCACTGCGGCTGCCGGTATGACCAGAAGAAACAGCAGCTCTGCGCCTTCCTTTGCCCCGTTGAACAGGGTGGTAAAAAAGGGTGTGCTCGGAGTGAATGAGGGCAAATCGTGAAACGACACCGACTTCGTGTCCCGGTAGATGGTCCGGCTCAATACAAAAGGCACTACGACGAGCGGGGCGAAAATAGCCAGAAACACGACAGGAAATGCCTCGATACCGGCAATAGACAAACAGATGAGACCGAGCATAAAACAGGAAAATGACTGCTGCGACTGCACCATCGTGGCGATGGCGATCTTTTGCTCGTCCTTCGTGGCACCCGCCCGCTTCAGAATCGGACCGCCAATCCTTCCAGCAGCGTTGATATCGCCGAGAATATTATAGATGCCAGGAATAACGACGGACGGGTTTACGCGGATCCGCTCTGTGATCGGAACAAAGATTCGCATCAGTGCATCGGTAAAGCCTAAACGCTCCAGCATTCTGCCGGTCATCACGCTCAGGATGATAGCCACACCAACCGTCCCCATCAAAAACACGTCGACTACAATCGGCTTCACCTTGTTTAGCATGGCAGTAAACGCGTCTCCTAGCACACTCGGTTGAAAAATCAAGAGCGCCGTGACTGCCACGACCAGTCCCAGTCCCACCCATTCCATCGGGCTCCATGCCCTTTTTTGTGCTTCCTGCTGCAGCGAATAGACGCTTTCCAATTGCTCCTGCGGTTTTGCCATTTCCATATCCCCCTTTATTGGTGATTTGATTCGCTACACATTCACTTTTTTGACGAGGTAATGATCGGCCATCTTCTCTGCGTATTCCCGGATTCGCTCTCCCCCCATTTCTCTTAGCGGAATGGATGTCACCCGCTCTCGGAACACAACCACCTCCACTTCAGGCAGGAGCTTTTCGAGAGCATAAGCCAGAGGAAGGCCGTTCTCCAAAATCTCTAGGACATGACAGTTCCCAATGACAAACCGCAGCCCCAAACGCTCCGCCTCGCGAACCAATTCACTGTCGCTCCGAACACGGCTGATGGACGCGAGCACGGTGTCGATCTCCGGGAACTGCTCCTTTGCCTGACGCAAATGAGACGGAGAAAAGCCAGTGTGAGGGAAGATGTGCAGCACGTGTTTCACGGGACTTTCTCTGCTCCCAAGCACGATTCGCCCCTGTGTCACCAGTGTCGCCTCGATCGCCGATGAGCTTCCGCGAATCTCCCGCTCCATCTTCAGCAGCTCCTTCTCCTGCTCCAATCCCATGTACGAATCCAGCCGCTGAAGGATATCGCCCAAAACCCTTATCTCTGGGAGCACGGTACCGACAAACAGCACATTCCCTTCCACTCCGCCGTAATGAATGTCGGCGTACCGGACCTGATGGCCATGCAAAAACGCTATGCCAGGGTGCAGTCCATGAAAGGCCTCATGCAGCTCCAGCACTGCCAAGCCGGAGAGACTCAAGTAGTTTTTCAGCGTCACTCCTCCTGAACTGGCGGCGTCAGCAATCGGGTGGTGCGCGACGATCGCGTCTACTCCGGTAGCGGCAGCCAACTCGATGTCGTGCTCGGAGAGGGTCATCGCCACCGCCAGTTTTTTCACTTTACGATCTGGGTCGCCCCAGACAAGACCGGGACTCTCCTGCACCCTTTTTCCGCTAATCCCCGAATCCTTCCAGATGGCAAAGGAATGCTCAGAATTGGAGTCGCTCACCCTTCCCCCCGAAAGTTTGTCCAGTGCGATCACTACATCTGAAATGGTTGTCATCTTGCTTTCCTCCCGTTATGGAAAATAAAAATAGCCGGCAGTACCAAACAAACAGGAAAGGGAAAAAAACCCAACCCTGCTTATTTGCGTACTGACGGCCGTCCTGCACTCTCATCGAGATCATTCTACCAGTCAGCTTTGCCTTTGGAGGTACGTCTCCACATTCTGATCGAGTACGACTACGGTTGCCGACAGCTCGGTTTCCGGGTCGTAGTCCTTTAGAATAGAGACCACCTTGATTTCATACTTCACTTCCAGACGTTCTTTCAACAGCACTTTAAACTCGTCGATCAAGAGAATATCCATCATCCGTGTGAGTTCCCGATTTTTCTCGTCGACTGAGCGAATTGCTGGGACACGCCGATGGTAGGTCATGAACAAAATCCTGTCCCCTACAAAATCGACGCGCAGCCGTTTGACTCCGATTTGAAACAGCTGCAGATTCACTTCGTTGTAGACCTTCGTCAATTCTTGCTTAAACTGTCCTGCGCTGAGTACAAGCGGATTCATAGACCGCACCCCGTATGCTGCTAGTTTCAGAAAGTTATTCATTACTATAATGGACAGACCGAAACTTGTCAATATTATGACAATGATTAATATTCCGAATTGTTTTTTGTGCTTTGATCGAACAAAAAGAACAGGGAAACCGCTCTTCGGCGATTTCCCTGCGTTATGCTGCTCCATACTACTACACCAGCGTAGACCCTTCTACAACCGCTTGCGCATCTTCGCGTGTGATCAATACCGCACGGGCTTTTCCCCCGCTTTGACCTGCCACGTAGCCGTCTGCCTCCATCATCTCGATCAGACGGGCTGCGCGGTTGTAGCCGACGCGGAATCTGCGCTGCAGGCCGGAAGCCGATGCCTGACCCTGCTCTGCTACAAATACGAGGGCTTCCAGATAAAGCGGATCATCCCCGGCATCGAACGATTGAACCTGCTGCTCCAGATCTTCCTTGCTGAAAATGTAAGATGGCTTTCTTTGTTTTTTGATGACTTGCGTGATTCGTTCAATCTCATCATCGGAGACGAAGTTCCCTTGCAGACGGACAGGAGTCGTGCCGCTTTCCAGGAAGAGCATGTCTCCTCGTCCCAAGAGTCGTTCTGCACCGGACTGGTCGAGAATCGTCCGGGAGTCCACTTGGGAGAATACCGCAAACGCCAGTCTCGTAGGCACATTTGCCTTGATGTTCCCCGTAATGACATCCACGGACGGACGCTGCGTCGCGAGCAACAGATGAATACCGCAAGCTCGAGCTTTTTGGGCGATCCGGATAATGCAATCCTCCACATCCTGCGGAGACACCATCATCAGGTCTGCCAGCTCGTCGATGACGATGACGATGTACGGCAGCGTATCATCCGTCGTCTGGTTGTAGCGGTCGATATCTCGGACCCCTGCATCCACGAAGAGCGCGTAACGCTTCTCCATTTCCTCCACCGCCCATTTGAGAGCAGCCGTCGCTTGCTTCGCTTCGGTAACGACCGGCGTCACCAGATGCGGCAGGTGATTGTAAGGAGCGAGCTCCACCATTTTCGGGTCGATCAGGAGCAAGCGGACTTGCTCCGGTGTTGCCTTGTACAACAGGCTGACGATGATCGAGTTGATACAAACGCTTTTTCCTGATCCGGTCGAACCGGCGATCAAACCGTGCGGCATTTTCTTGATGTCGGCGACGATCGGCTCGCCTCCGATGTCCATGCCCAAAGCGACTGCCAATGGGGAGCTGTGCTCCTGGAATTTGTCAGAGCCGATGATCGTGCTGATCATGACCGGACGGCTGGACAGGTTCGGCACTTCGATCCCGATCGCATTTCGTCCAGGAATCGGTGCCTCGATCCGGATGTCCTTGGCTGCCAGATTGAGCTTGATGTCATCGACCAATCCGGTAATCTTGTTCACTTTCACACCCGGTGCTGGCTGCAGCTCAAAGCGCGTCACGGACGGCCCTTTGACGATCCCGACCACTTGGGCGCTCACATTGAAGTTGGACAGCGTCTCTTCGAGCAACAGCTTTTGCAGCTGAGTATGCTCATCATCGTCATCGCTCGGGATCGGGCTCGGATTTAACAGATCCAGCTGAGGCAAGCTGTACGCTGGCTCTTCTTCTTTTGCCGGAATGACAGGCTCTGCCGGATCATTGGCGGATGGCGTGGCCGCCGCGGCCGGCTCAGGCGCCAACGGTTGGCGGATCGGCAAATCCAGCTCCTGAACCTTTGGCATATCCGCTTCTGCACGCTCCAATAGGCGGGTCAATGCAGGCTTGTAGGCTGCTTCTTCCACCGCATCGGAAGCTCCCTGAGAGACATTCGCTGCCGGGGACTCGGCAGTAAGATCATCGAGGTCTTCTGCAACGGCTGGAGGTTCTTCTGCAGCTGATAGAGGTTCTTCCGTATGGATATTGGACTCTTCCCGTTCTGATGGCTCATCACCATCCACCTGGTACTGCACAGCTTCCTCCTCGGTGAAGGAACTGATCACAGGCGATGGAAGAGGGTCATGTGTGTCCCCAGTTGCGATAACCGCCTCTTGCTCTGAATCCGGCTCGGGCGCGGAGTGTTCCTGAACTGACTCTGGCCCCGGGATCGACGATTGCTCCTGCGCCGATTCCTCCTCGGATACTTCCACGAGCTCCCGTTCGGCTGCTGACTCCAGAGCTGTTTTTGGCTCCTGTATTTCGGCTGGTTCCTGAACAGATTCATGGGCAGATTCATGGGCAGTTTCCGGCCCTGCTTCTTCTCCTACTGGCTCTTCCATTCCCTCTATTTTGGTTCCCTCGGCCTCTACTTCCTCAGCCATATCGGGGGCTTCTGCTTGGTCGCAGCTTTCAGCCGGGGTGTTCCCATCTCCAAGCGCAAGGGACTCCGTTGAAGATTCCAATCCCATCGCTAGCGGCTGCTTCGTGTCATTTCCCACTTCGGCATGCGCC
This sequence comes from Brevibacillus choshinensis, assembly GCF_016811915.1. Taxonomy (NCBI): domain Bacteria; kingdom Bacillati; phylum Bacillota; class Bacilli; order Caryophanales; family Paenibacillaceae; genus Brevibacillus; species Brevibacillus choshinensis. The sequence continues at coordinate 4,424,968 of NZ_CP069127.1, forward strand.
GTAGCTGCTTCTTGCTTCAGTCCTCTGCCAATGGCGCTCCACCCGAACTCGTCCTGCTCGCTAGCACCGTCGCGCTGCTCCTGCTTCTCATCAGAAAGCACTGGGGCCTCATGATGGACGAACGATTCACTCGCGGCTGCTACTTCATCTTCCACGATCGCCGCAGGTTCTTCGACCGGCAAGGAGACAGCCGCTTTTGGCTCCACAGCTGCTGGCACAATCTCCTCCATAGCTGGTGCTCCTGCGGTGATTCCGCCTTCTTTTTCAAGGTTTCGCTGCTGTTCCCATTGCTTCAGCTGGTTGAGATGCTCTTCCTGCTCGAGACGTGGATACACGATCCCTGAAGTCGTGTGGATCCGATGCTCCTCTTCCCGCGTAGAAGACGTAATTTTGCCGTAGACGGGAGAGACGATCTCGGATGGCTTGTACACCTTTTTGGCGTCCTCCGCCTGACGGGGGCGAACAGGCTGCTCCGCGCGCGGCTCGGTTGGACGAACGGCTCGCTCGATTGGCTTGTCCGGCACTGCCTGAGGCTTCTGCTGCTTTCTCGGTGTTTCTATATTCCTGCCAGTGAAGGTTGCAGGACTACTCTCACGGACGGTAGAGCCCGTATCACGCGCCGTGCCTTGCTGACGCTCTCGCACAGACACCGCATCGTCCGCCTGCTTTTCTTTTCGTTTTCTTTCCGGATATTCATCAGGAACGACGGGAAAGCGAAAATGCCGCTCTTTTTCCTGTCGAAACTCGTCCCCAGACCTCGTGTATGCCCGCTCTTTCGGGTAGATGCTCTTTGTTTTCGCCTGGAGCTGACGGGGAGCTGATTGAACGGGGGGACGTACATCATTGTCTATCCGTTGCTCTTCTTCGCCCTGAAAAAAACTCATCAGCTTTTGAAGCCACGACCACATGCTGCCAACGCCCTTTCTTTCGCTTACCATCTTTACCCTCTCATCTTACCATGAATCACTCAGGAATTATGCGAGATTGTGATTTTTTTCCGTTTTTGCGAAACCTTTTTCCAATTCTTGCGTAATACAGAGAGGGACTGAAAAAGATACATAGGGGAGGAACAGCACATGTGGAAAAAAGGAAGCGCCCTGCTCGTTGCGGGGATGCTGGTGCTGACTGGATGTTCTGGTGAAGCATCTTTGGTACGCGATTCTATCGTAGCTTCTATCGAAAAGCCAAACTACGATTATCAAGGGACATTGAAGCTGACAGGTGACGTCGATAAGCTGCCGGCAGCATTCGGCGAAACCGAAACGGACAAAGAAGATGCTGCCGTGTTTGCAGCACTCAAAGCTGGCGTGACGATGAAAGGCTCCCAGCTTGACCTGAAAAATACAAAAGTAGCGTTTGAGGTAAACGACGACAAATTGCTTCGCGATAACAAGCTCTGGGCTGGCGACAAAAAGGCATCTGTCGAACTGATCGTAGCGGGTGACAATTTCTATGCGAAATCGCCGCTCGACAGCAAATACCTGAAAGTCAGCGCGGATACAACCGCTCTAGGCGGCTTTGGCGGATCCGATGCGGACCCTGCCAAACTGAAAGAGTATCAAGACAAAATGAACGACCTCACCATCAACTTCATGAAAAAATACATCGCGAAATACGGCTACACGCTGTCCAACGCGAAAAACCTGGGCGTAGAGACCGTCTCCCTGCCTAACGGCGAAAAGGTACAGGCCACTCACATCAACATCAAGATCGACGCCAAAGAATTGGTGAAAATGTTCTTCTTCACTGCAAATGATGCAGTAGCAAGCAAGGATGTGAAAAACTTTGCCATCGACATGATGGTTCTCGCCACCTCCCTCGAGGAAGAGATGAACCCTGAATTGGGCAAAACGACTGAAGCCGAAAAACGCAAGCTGGCAGAAACCACTGTAACGGAAGGAATCAAGTCCGCAAAAGAATGGCTTGATGAAACCACCAAAGTCTACACGCCTGAGAAAGTGGTGGAAGAACTGAAGAAGGAAGGCTTCCACGGCCTCGCCTGGAACCTCGACTTCTACATCGACAGCGCGAAAATGCCCGTGCACCAAAAGAGCGAGCTGAGCGTCACTTTCCAAACGGATGACCTGAGCCAGCCTCTGACTGTTGGTCTGGCTGCCGATCAATACGTATACAACTTCGGTAAAGCTACCAAGTATGACATCCCTGCGAAGGATGCTGGTTTGACTGTAGAGCAGCTTTATGAAGATGAAAAAGCAATCAACAACTTCAGCGACAAAGGCTTCATGCGCCCAATCGCAGAAAGCTTGCTGGAGCAGCACAAATGGCAAGTGGAATGGGAAGAAGAGCTGGAAGACGCTGATGCGACTGCTGAACCAGTAGCCCCTTAATACATGTGAAGACACAGCACACACCCATACGTGTCCTCTCACCATGAAGAAAAGCCCCGTTGAATGCGGGGCTTTTTGTTTTGCATGCTAGTAAAAAAGGCTAACCCTCACCATAGCTGCGGTGTGGGTAGCCCCTTGCCTACTGCTAGATAATCCCTTTTTGCCTCAAGTAATCGATAACCACCTGAACCGATTCCTCGACAGACAGCTCTCCGCTCTCAATCACCAGCTCCGGCGATGCAGGCTCCTCGTACGGAGACGAGATCCCCGTAAACTGACCGATTTCCCCGGCCCTCGCCTTTTGGTACAGGCCTTTCACATCACGGCGCTCGCATTCTTCCAGCGGGCACTTGACATAGACCTCTACGAACTCTCCGTCTTCTACCAGGCTGCGCGCCAGGTCGCGATCCTCCTGGAATGGAGAAATAAAGGCAGTCAGCGTGATGACGCCAGCGTCTACAAACAGCTTTGCCACTTCCCCGATTCGGCGAATGTTTTCTTTACGATCCTCTGCCCCAAAGCCCAATCCTCGGTTGAGCCCATGCCGGATATTATCGCCATCCAGCACGTAGCTGGCTAGTCCTCGCTGATGCAGCTCATATTCTACTGCATTGGCCAAGGTCGACTTTCCTGCACCTGACAGACCCGTGAACCAGATGACGCAGCTTTTATGCCCAGCCCGTTTTTGCCGCTCCTCTTTGTTCACGGTAGCCGCGTGCCATACGATGTTGGCGGTCAACTCTCTCGACATTCTGCACCCCTCCTTTCACCTTCAGACGGAAACGGTCTGTAAACCTTCGATCAGAACCCGAGCTACTTCATGGCGGCTGAATTCCGGCGGCGGCGCTTCCCCTCTCGACAGCATTTCTCTCACTTTGGTACCAGACAGGGCGACGTGGTGCTCGGCATCATGCGGGCACGTCTTGTTTGACGCCATGTTTCCGCACGTCCGGCAGTAAAAGCTGTTCTCAAAGAACAACGGTGTGATCCCCAGCTCCTCTGGCGTAAAGTTGCGGAATATGTGCTGCGCATCGTACGTCCCATAATAGTTGCCGACTCCAGCATGGTCCCGCCCAACGATAAAGTGCGTGCAGCCGTAGTTTTTCCGCACCATGGCGTGGAAAATGGCTTCACGAGGACCTGCATAGCGCATGGCAGCCGGGAACACAGCCAGTTGGACGCGCTTGGCAGGGTAGTATTTCTCCAGCAGGACCTGGTAGCTTTTCATCCGGACATCTGCCGGGATATCGTCTGCTTTCGTCTCACCCACGAGCGGGTTGAGGAACAGGCCATCTACGATTTCCAGAGCAGATTTCTGAATGTACTCATGCGCACGGTGCACCGGATTGCGCGTCTGGAAGCCAACGATCGTCTTCCAGCCCTTTTCAGCAAACCGTTCTCTCGTCTCGGCAGGATCGTAATGATGGCTGGCGAATTCCCCTTTGTCCGTTCGCTTCACGAGGATGATGGGGCCACCGAGATATACGTTTGGACGCTCGAGCAGCTTCTTCACGCCAGGATGGTTCACATCCTCCGTCCCATACACTTCACGCGCCTCTGCCGCTTTATCCGGCTGATAGATGTCTGAGATCGTGAGCAGGCCGTACACGGCGTCCTGGTGAACGAGGCGCACCTGTTCACCCACCTGCAGCCCACCAGCCACGGCCTCCGTTACCGGAAGCGTGATGGGAATGCTCCATACCGTACCGTCAGCCAGTCTCATCCGCGTCACGACGGACTCGTAGTCACGACGATCCAAAAATCCTGTGATCGGGCTGTATGCGCCGATGGCGATCAGCTCCAGATCGGACAGGGCAAAAGCGTCCAGCTCCACCGCTTTTGTCGCCTGCGTCAGATCTGCCTTTGGATCGTAACGATTGATCAGGATCCCTCCATGTGGCGTGCTTCCACTCATTGCTTCCACTCCTCATCCGTGTTAGTATCGTCGTATTTCCCTTATTTCGCCAAGTGAAGTCCGCACTCCGTTTTGCCAGAATGACCCGCCCATCTGCCAGCGCGGGAATCCTCCCCTGGCGCTACCGCACGGGTGCACGGCGCACAGCCGATGCTCGGATAGTTTTGATCGTGCAGCGTATTGTAGGGCAGCTCGAAAATGCGTATGTACTGCCACACCTCTTCTGACTTCCAGTGAATCAGCGGACAAATTTTCAAGGATTCAAACTTCTCGTCGCGGTTGACGAACTGGACCTGCGCGCGAGTCGGCGATTGCTCTCTGCGCAGACCGGACATCCAGGCCACAGCTCCGCGGAGTGCCTGATCCATGGGCTCTACCTTGCGGATCTGACAGCACAGATCCGGCTGACGGAGCCACAGCTCATCCCCGTGAGCAGCTGCCTGCTCGGCAAGTGTCAGCTCTGGTTCCCGTACGGAGATGTTCAGGAAGGGATATCGCTCACGCACTCTCTCAATCAAATCGTACGTTTGCTGAAAATGCAGATGCGTATCCAGGAACACGATCCGGGCATCCTTTTTCACATCGCTGATCATATCGATGAGCACCATGGCTTCCGCTCCAAAGCTGCAGGAATAGACCAAATCGTCCTGAAATGTCTGGTACGCCCATTTGATGACATCGAGGGTGTCCCCCTTGCCCAATTCCTGATTGATGACCGCGAGACGTTCATCTGATGCCGTTCTATAATTCCAGTTGCTCATATGCCCCCTCCTTGATCATTGATCGAACTATTTTCCCTGCGAATGAGACGAATCAGCCCTACGAAGCCCAGCGTCGCTACAAAAACACTGATCAGCACAACCAGCATGTACAGGTCCGAGCGCAGGAACACGTGCACGAAGGCAAAGGATACAACCAGCGAAGAAACGGGAGAGACAATCCAGACCATCAGGATCTGCTTGATAATCCCTTTTTGCCATAGCTTCAAGCCGTTTTCCGCCGTCCCCACTCCGAGAATGGCGCAGGTCGTTGCTTGCGTGAGCGGGACGGGTATGCCAAATATGGATGCCACGATGACCAAGGTCCCTCCGGTGGCCGACACCGCACTGCCCTGAAGCAGGGAGAGCGACGTAATTTTCTTCCCGTTTGTCTCCAACACTTTTCCACCCAGCAAAAGACAACCGATGGCTACTGCGACTCCACCCAGCCAGATGCCGGATGTCGTGCTCATCAAGCCTGCCCCCACCAAAGGACCAACCGCATTCGCCACATTGTTCATTCCTGCGGAAAAGGCTTCATAGACGCCACACGCAACCAGCAGCCAACGAAGCCAACGTTCACTTGCGGTGCCCGGTCTTTGCAAGTCGGGGTAGCGGTGGTCGACCCGATGGATCAGCTTCCCTATGAAATAGGCGCCGAAAAAGGCAGCGGCTGGCACGAGTATCCAAAAGCTCACGATGATGAGCAGTTTGACGAGATAGATCGATTGATAGGCAAGGCCGACTCCCACGATGGACCCGACCGTTACTTCACTCGTCGAGAGCGGTACGCCCAGCAGATTAGCTCCAAACAAGGTGATCGTAGCCGAAGCCAATACGATGACGACCGTCTCCACGATCATCAATTGGGACGGAATGATACCGCCACTGATGGTTTTGACGACTTCCCCGCCGCCTATGACCGCACCGAGAAACGCCGCTACGGCTACCAGCACCATCGCGATCCGCTTGTTCCGAACCGCACCACTCCCATAAGCTGCTCCCATCGAAGCGGCGGTTCCGCTTGCTCCGATATTCATGGCAAAAAACAAGGCGATAGCAATCGCGACATAACTCCATCCCACGGGATCAACCACCTCCCAACACGCCCGTCTGAAAATTACGAACAGAGGCTTCGCCTGATATATTTCGTTGCTCGAGTGCTTCTGCAAGATGCTCCGCCTGCTCACACTCGATTCTCTCGATCCATCCGAGCTCTCTTGCCCGCTCGCCCGTATCCGCACCTACACAAACGAGCCGCTTGCTTCTCCCATCCGGGCCGGCAAACTGTGCCAATGCTTCCAAGGCGCATGCGTCGTCGGCAGCAAACCAGTCAAAAGAATCGGGATGGAACCACTCCGCTGCCGGATGCGAACTGTCCCACTGCAGATCACCTCCCTGCACCGCATGAATCAAACTGCCATGTGCATGCCGCATGGCGGCGCTCGGACCACGGCTCACATGGAGGATTCTCTCTCCTTTGTTCAGATGCAAGACGTGCGGAAGCGCAGACGAAACAACGGGGGCTTCGAGTACTAGCTGCGGGTATAGGCCCTTCTGCTCGAGGGCGAGTGCTGCCGCCCGATCACCCCCTACGATTTTGGCTTGGAGCTGGCGCAGATCGAATCGTCTTGCCGCAAGCTCCCGGAAAAAGAACTGCACCTGCAGCTCGCCATCCAATACAAGCCACTCATACGCAAAAAAGTCGTTTGGAAATCCATGCCCTTCCGCCTCGTGTGAAGCGAGCGGAGGTTGGACCAGTGGAATCGGCCAGACTTCAGCGCCGAGCTGCTCCAATACACGCTCCAGGGACCGGCCCCGTGAAGCGACCGCGACTCTTTTCCCAAACAGCGGTTTGCTGTCGTACCAACGAAGAGACTCACGCAGTCGAACGACTTCGCCGACCACGATGATCGCCGGCGCTTGAAAACCAGCTTTCGCCGCCGCTTGATCAATCGTCTCCAGCCTGCCTTCCAGCGTTTCCTGCTTCCCGAGGGTGCCCCATCGCACGAGGGCGACGGGCGTGTCCGGGCTTTTTCCATGGCGGAGCAGCTGCCCTCGAATGTGCGGAAGATTTTTCACTCCCATGTAGATGACCAGTGTCTCCACTGATGCCAGAGCCCGCCAGTCCGGTTCTTTACCGGCATTTTTCTCGCATAAATGGCCCGTCACAAATGCGACCGATGAGTTGTACTCCCGATGCGTGAGCGGAATGCCTGCATAAAGGGGGGCCGCCATGCCGGAGGTGATTCCCGGAATGATTTCGAACGGGATACCGTGGTCCCGGCACATCTGCGCCTCTTCCCCGACTCGTCCGAACATGCTCGGATCGCCTCCTTTCAGCCGCACGACGATCTGCCCCTTTTGCGCTTCACGAACTAGGAGCAGGTTGATCTCGTCTTGAGGCAGCGTGTGCCGATCGGCTTCCTTCCCGCAGTAAACCAACCGCGCCTCTTGTCTGACGTGTGCCAGAAGCAGCGGATTGGCCAGGCGGTCATAGACCACGACGTCCGCTCGCTGGAGAGCCTCCATTCCTTTGATCGTCAATAATTTGGGGTCACCAGGTCCTGCCCCGACAAACAAGACGCTGCCTGTCTTCATCGTGATCGCTCCCTTGCTGCCAGTTCTTTTGTGCCACACGCCCAATCCCCTATTCGAAGCGGGATGTCTCGATGACGTATCCTACACCCTGCCTGCCGATCGGCTTCTTTTCCACCAGGCTTAGCTCCTTGATCACCGGCGGTGCCACTGTATGCCGCAGGATGTTGTTTTCCGCTGTGATAAATGCCCTCTCGTCTGACTTTGCGAGGACGACGGCTGTCAGCAGCCGCCCTCCCTCCAGTACAGCCTCCAGTTTGTACAAAAAGCTTTCCGCTTGCTCTTCCGCCATGGGGCTTCCCTCTTTTCTGATATGATCGTGCGTTTGATTAAGCGGTTTGCAAAATCGAATCCACCTGTGCCTGGATTTTTTCCAGACCGACCCGTTCTACGTAACGCCAGTACTGCTCTCCATCCAGACGATCCTCTTTGTAGAGGGTGATCAGTTGAGCAAGGAACGGCCCCAGCATGTCAACGGTAATGCGGGCGTTCAGCTTGCGGTTGAATTGCGCTTCTTCCAGCGTGCCTCCTACGTGGATGTCAAAGGCCTCGACCATTCCCGCAGGTGTTTTGACCAACGCTCCCTGGAGCCCGATATCCGCGATTTGCCGCTGTCCGCACGAGTTCGGGCAGCCAATCATGTGGATGCGCAGAGGTGTATCGAGCGTCACGGTGTCGTCGAGGTAGAGCGCGAGTGAACGCATCCGTTCTTTTGTCTCGACAATGGCCAGGTTGCAATACTCTGTGCCTGTGCAGGAGACGGCATAGCCCACAAATGTGTTCGGTTTGAGCTTGAAGCGGTTGACGATGATCGGTTCTGCCTGGAATGCTGCTACCCTATCCTGCGGAATGTTGCGAATCAGCACATTTTGCGTGTTGCACGTACCGATGGTTCCATCGCCGTACTCATCCGCGAGGCGCGCAAGCTCTACCAGCTCGCCGGCATTCATGCGCCCTACCGGTACGGATAGCCCTGCGTAGTAGAGTCCCTTTTGCTGCTGCTCGTGAATGCCGTAGAAATACCCGCCATTCCAGCCTTTCAAGAGGTCCTCGCCCTGCGTTTCCAGTTCTCCGACGAGATGGATCAGCTCTTCTTTAAACTTCTCCGCTCCCCAGTCGGCGACGAGGAACTTCAGGCGTGCGTGGGTCCTCTTTTGACGGTAGCCGAAGTCACGGAACAGTGTGGTGACACCTTCCGCCACTTTGACCACTTCTTCAGGACGGCAGAACACGTCGAGCTTTTTCGCCAGATGAGGCTTCGCCGACAATCCTCCTCCTACCCACACATGGAAGCCGATGACTTCCTCGCCTTCGATCGTCTTCTTCGCTGGGGTGAAGGCCAGGTCGTTGATTTGCGCGTGGGCAGCATTGTGAATATTGGCGGAAATCGAAATTTTATATTTGCGAGGGAGGTTGGAAAACTCCCGATTCAACAGGAAAAACTTCTCCAGCTGGTTTACGAGTGGGCGCGTATCCAGCACTTCATGCGGATCAATGCCTGCCAACGGGTTGCCCATGATTGTCCGCGGGCAGTCTCCACAAGCCTCAAAGGAAGAGAGCCCTACGGAAGCGAGACGCTCGAAAATGTCTGCCAGCGACTCTACCGTGAGCCAGTGAAACTGGACAGCCTGCCGGGTGGTTACATCGACCAGGTCACGTCCGTAATCTTCAGCGATTTTGGCCAGCACGCGAGCCTGCTCGCTGTTCAGGATGCCTCCGGGGATGCGCACCCGCATCATGAAATGTCCATCCTTTGGTCGCTGCTGATAGACGCCGGCCCATTTGAAACGGTCCATATCAGAAGATTCGATCGATTGGAAACCTTCTTTGGAATAGGTGTTTACGATCGTCTCGATGACGTCCAGTCCGTCCTTCTCCAGCTTGGTGAGCTCCATCTTGTTCAGAGATGGATCATCTGCCCATTTCCACTGTTTTCTCTCTGCCATTTGCATACACGCTCCTTTTGGTAAAGTGGTCGGTTACGATTGCCGCCCGTACCGATTGATTGATCCATTCGGCCATCAGCGGGTGTGGAAGGTACGCACTTCCGTCATAGCGATAGTCCATGCCCTCCAGCCTTTGCGGAATGGCCTTGCGCGTGAAATACCCCGTACTTACGAAAAGCGGCACGACGACAAGCTCTCCTTTGTCTGCCAGCATCTGGGCTTGTTCACGCAAGGTATCTGGCCGCAAGGTGCCGTAGCCGGCGGCAGCAAAGCCAAACCGGTTTTGCAGTCGGAGAGTCATGCGGTGCAGCAGTCTCACCCACCTCGCTTGGCCACCTTCCCTCTCATTCCCGTGCCCTACCAGCAGCAAAGCCTGCGCATGCGGATGATGGGCAAGTTCCTGCACGCGGTTTGCGACGATCTGCTCGACGACGGGGTGATCCTCCAGCGGAGAACACCACACGATCCTTGCCCGTACGGCGATCCGCGGTATCTCGATGTCCTCCCGCAGCCATGGATCCGAGGACAATCCCAGCATGGTGCGAATTTCGCCCACGTGTGAGCTCCCTGCGGTAACAAAGAGGGGGATCACGATAATCCGCTTGGCACCCGACTCCTCCAGACGTTTCCACTCCTGCTCGATACTGCGGCCTTCGACTCCACCGAGGAATGCAACCCGAATGGGCAAGTCAATTTGACACTGCCGAACCGCCGATTCTACCAACTCCAGCCATTTTGGATCAGGTGAACCGTGTGCAATTAACAGAACCGCGGTTTCTCCCACCGGATTTCCCTCCTGTCCACCTAATAAAATAAATCATATGCGTTTACTCGGAATTATAGATGGGTTCAATTACCCCGTCAACCAAAAAATGATATTTCCTTTCTGTATAGAATCGGCGAAATTTTATTCCGTCGATGACGAATGACAAAAAGACGAAAACCGCCAAGCATCCGCTTAACGGTTTTCGTCTTTACGATCTTTGTCCGCTTTTTCTTCCCTTGAGCGACGGTACAGCACATCGATCGTCTCTCGCAGCGTTTCGTATTCCTTTTCCGTCAACTGGTCGATATCCTGAATGTGCCGCACAGCCTGCTTTTTTAATTCCTGCGTCAGCCGGTCCTGCTCTTTCCCCGGCCTGGCATCGTGCAGTTCTGTCCAATGCGTGGCGAAATTCGCTGTGAGCGCCCCGAGCATGCCGATCCCGGTAAGCATCAATATCGTCGCCATGATTCTGCCGCCTGGCGTTACGGGCGAAATGTCTCCGTACCCAACCGTCGTCGTCGTCACGACCGACCACCACAGCGCATCGCCAAAGCTTTGGATATTGTCGTTGACGCCATATTCGAGCAAATAGATGGCAAGGGAGCTCCAGATCATGATCATCGACACGACACCGAATACGCGGCGCATCGAAGGAGATTGAACGATGCTCCACAGAAACGGTGACGCACGCAGAATACGGATCAGCCGCATAATGCGCATGAAGCGGGCCAAATAAAAATAATGATCCAATGGAATCATGGCGATCAGATCAAACCAGTTGCTGATGACAAACCTCTTCTTGTCTTTGGCTCTCCACAAACGAATGAGGTACTCCACGACCAAAAAGACGATGAGAAAAAGGTCCACCTGGTTCATCAATTCGTCCGTCAGCAAGGGATGAACGGAAAAATCGGCTGACAAAAGGATCGCATAGGTAATTACGAGCATGATGACAAAGATTTCATACAACACGCGCCAAAACACAAAGACTCCTCCCGAGGGCAAGCACCTGATGACCAGGTCTTCAGTAGCTGATGAGTGCAGCCATCAGCAAACCTGCCGCGATGCTCAGCCTCGAAGCGAAGATCCCGACCGATACGTTCCCGTTCGGAATTTCCGATACCACTTTAAATGGGGTGATCCATTCAAACAAATAGAAGACCAGCACTTGAAAAATCATCCCGACGACTCCCCAAATGGCGAGATCCCACAGACTCACGGAATGATACACAGCAGAAGCAAGCACAATCGCAAGACCGATGATCTTCCCGCCCAAATCATGAGCGGCCGCTTTGGCTGCTGCCATCTTCTTCGGATCGTCCGTCTGCGAGCCGTTCTTGATAAGCTCGAACTCCTTGTAAGGGGTCGTCAGTACGAAGACGAAAATGCCAATCGCTAAAATAGGAATCGTCACAACCAAATACGATAAAAAGTTCAGGATGTAACCAAATTGTGAATCCACGTCGTTCCCTCTCCTCTCGCTATCCTTTGATCCCTACCGGCAAGTAGTAGGACATGTTGTTGGTAATGGGTCCTCCGACACGGGCGACGATCGCGGACGGCTCTCCTCCGATCAAAAAGGAGCCCCACAGCAATCTTCCGTCATAGGCACCCGCTTCCGTGTTGACCGTTATTTTCGGAAGCTCCACCCGCTTTTGATAAATCATTTGCTGTTCCCAGTAGCTGTCCTCCTGATCTTTCTCCGCGATACCGCCATCCGCGTCAAATAGGACGACTCCTCCGCCCTCACGCCCAAACACAGGCTTGGTGACGTAGTCTGTCCGGCCCAAAAAACGGTTCTCGAAATAGGTCGGAAGCATGTACCTGGCTATGGTGTCGCGCTCCTCATCGTGAAAAAACTGACCCTGCTCGTGCAAATTCCAGATCAATGCCTGAAGGGCTTTGGTCTGAATCAGAAAAGCGCTCGGCGGGTTGATGATGGCGAGCTTGCGATCGGCTATGAGCGAGAGGACGTGAGCCCCTGTCTGGTAGCCTTCTTCGTCCTGCTCCTCAGCGAGCTTTTCCAAGGCGTGCAAGCGATAAAGCACATCGACGGGCTGCATCTCTTGACCGTCCAGCACGTACAGGCGATCGTTCCAGACACGCAGGTGTTCCAGCGGGGAAAACCTTGCCTGAAGACCTGACTCGCGCAGCAAATACAGTGTGGTTCCTTTGTCCTCTTCGTGCCAGTCCAGCGAACTGAACCAGATTTTCTCCGTCGGATATCCCCGCCGGCGGTAGGCTTCGATCACATTGCCAAAGGCACGCGCAAGCTGCGTGTTCATTCCCTCGTTGGGATCCTGACGATCAAAAAAGCGGCAGGCGCGCCCGTTTACGCAAAAGGCCTCTACAATCCCCGTAGGTGTATCGCTGTTGTATTCAAGCATTTTGAAGCCTTCATCGGTCTGGGCAAAATCAAAGCGCCCTATGATCGTGGGCATGTTCTGGGAAACGACGGTGCGGACTGCTGCCAGCGCCTGGCTTGGCACGCCCAATTCGAGAAGGAGTGCATCTTCTGCCTGCTGGAGCACCGGCACCACTTTCGCAAAAAGGCGGCCCAGCCTCTCGGTCGCATCTGCCAGCTCCCGGCGAAATTCCCGCGTAATGAGATGGATGTCAGCCAGGGCGTACTCTTCCCCGTACATCCTGTCCCACGTAAACACGCCTTCCTCGCGCATCGGACCGTACAGCTGCTCGCGGCTCGTCTTCATCGGATCTGCCATGTTCGCCGTCACCCCGAGCTTGATCCAGAGCTTCCAATGCCGCCCTTAGACCCACTGGTAAAACTGGAGGAGCCGGTACTCACTCCAGAGGAACTGCTTTTGTACCTTTTGCTTCCATTGGAATAGTAGGTGGATGAACTCCCCCCGGATCCACCGCCGCCATCGTCACAATATCCATCATTGTCCTGATCGTAGCAATCGTCATCATAGTCAGACGAACAACCGGTGACCGTCAATGTGGCAGCCACGAACAGCCCCACCATCTTGGCCGTCTTGGTTAGTGCCATTTTTCTTCCCCCTACACTGGCCGCGCGTAGTACACATACACGCGCCTGTCTTCATCGACTTCAGCAGATGTTTTCTCCCACTCGCGCCCATCCAGCAGCAGATAATCGCTTTGCAGATACAGCAAGGCGTCGTCATCGTCCTTGAAGTAGTACGTATGCACAAGCGGGTAGGTCATGGTCCCGTCCTTGTACTCCCGCAGTTCCATCTGGATACTGCCCCAACGCGTAGAAGCGGTGTGGGAGTAGTCGATTGCCTGCTCATCCGTTGAGCGCTTCACGTAGATCACGTAGCAGCCAGGCTCGACCGCGCAGGACGTCTTTTCATAGACGACATGTCCTTTCACGAGATAATCGCAGGCAAATCGCAGGGAGACCTCATCTTTGTCAATTCGGTCGTAGTAAAAAAGGACCGGATAGCCGTTTTTTTCGTCTAGCCACCGGTATTCCAATCGTGCCATTCACTCCACCTCAACTTCCCATCATACAGACTATCAATTTATACGCAAAAGGGAAATAATGGTTTCTCGAATAGGAACAAAAAACGGCAGTCCAGCAAACGGATTGCTGCTGCCGGGGGCTTTACGCTTCCTGAATCAAATCGCGAACCGTCTCATGCAAATGCCCGTTGCTCGCAAGCAGCGAACGGAAGGACTCCTGGTGGAACGGCTCGTGCTTGTACGGCTCGCCCTGCCAGTCTGTGATGGTCGCACCGGCTTCCTTTGCAATGACGATTCCTGCTGCCACATCCATGATGCCCGAGCGCTGCATGACGATGTAGTCCAGCCAGCCGTTCGCGAGCAGGCACCAGTCGAGAGCCGGTGCCACGTTCCGCAGCAGACGCTTGGTATGGATCATAAAGGGCTTGGTAAAATCCAGCTCCTGTTCTTTTGTCACCGTATTTCTCCCGCGGATATAGGTGCCCACTGCCCGGGTCAGATCGGTGCGGTCATTAATGGAGATGCGCTTGCCGTTCAAATAGGCGCCCTTCCCTTTTTCTGCCCAAAACATTTGGCCTGCTACCGGATTGTACACGACCCCGAGCACCAGCTCTCCCTTGTGCTGAAGGGCAATAGAAATAGAAAAGTAAGGAAATCCAATGAAATAGTTATTCGTCCCATCCAGCGGATCGACTATCCACATATATTCCTCTTCTCGGGACACCATCCCCACTTCTTCGGAGTAAATGGTATGAGTCGGGAAATGGCGGTGGATCACCTCGATGATCCGTCGCTCGCTTTCCTTGTCTTCTGGCAATTTCACGTCATTGTGCAGTTCTTCGTCCGGCACGAGCTGCTCCAGGAATCGTTCTCTCAAATACGCTCCCGCTACGCTTGCAGCCTCTTTTGCGATCTCCAGCATCGTCTTCCATCTCCTTCATTTCTCTGATGTACCATTGATTTCACTTGCACTCTTGTCTGCACCCTGCCTATGATAGAGAGACACCCGATCCGACTATTGAGACAGGAGGGGAAAAATGAACAGCGACTTTATTCGTCTAAAGAATATGGAAGGCGAATTGAAATTCACCCAGATGAACCATAGTCTCGGTTGCTCAGTCACAAGCAAGGAGCTGGTATTCTTCAAGCCGCACATGACATACCACCTGTTCTTGCACGACATCGTCAGCATGGTCCCGGTCAAGCTGGACACAGCTCCCGTATCCTTTCGATATCAAAGCGAAACGATCCATTCGACCTTTGGCTCCGATTATTACAAGCTGTCAGTGAAGTGGGCACGCATCGTTTCCCGTTCCGGGATCGTCGAGAGGGAGAACATGGAGTTCATCGTGCCACTCTCTTCCAAAGTGCTGTCGTACATCTCTCAATACAGCGGGCTTGTTTCCATTAAATGAGCGGGCCCGCACACATCGAAAAACCTCTGATCACGCATGCCGTGCCAAGAGGTTTTTCCTTTTCACCGCTTGCGCACAATAAACGTCCCTGTTCCATGGGCAATCCGTTTGTTCCGATCGTCGTAGACGCTGCTCTCCATCACGACCAGCGTCTGTCCGCGGTGGAGGAAAGTCGCCTCCGCTCGCAGCGTTTCCCCTCTGCCTGGGCGCAAGTAGTTGATCTTCAGCTCCGTCGTCACCGCATATTCTTCGGGCGGGAGCGAACGGTTAATCAGCGAGCCCATCACCGAATCGATGAGTGTTGCCAAAATGCCGCCGTGAACAGCCCCTCCGGAATTGTGCATGAACACGGTGAGGGGAATTTCAAAGCGATAGGTGCGTTCATCGACGAACTCCCCTTGCAAGCCCAGAAAACCCGACAGAAAGGCGCTTTTCCGCTCCCGGCGCTGGCGAATGGACGAAAGGGCAAGCTGCAGGATTTGCTGCTCCTCTTCACTGCCTTCCTCGCAAATGTTTTTTAATTCCTCTATCATTTTGTTCACTCCAACGTAAAAATTTTCGATTCCTCTATTGTAGCCCAAACGAGTTGGAAATTCTATTCTGCCCGTGATTATCACGGTCGTGAGCGGTGTTGCCCGCGGGCAACTCTGAACGAATGTTCAGACTTTTACGGTTGTTTCTATTAATAAAAAAGTGATAAGATAGTTCAAAACCAAAAGACAGGCATCATCTATATGGAAGGGAGATTTTTCAATTGGCCAGACAACGCAGTGATATGATCAAAAAAGGTTTCGACCGAGCGCCACACCGCAGCTTGCTGCGCGCAGCCGGCGTAAAAGACGAGGATTTCGATAAACCGTTTATTGCGATCTGCAACTCCTACATTGACATCATTCCGGGTCACGTGCACTTGCAAGAATTCGGAAAAATCGTAAAAGAAGCGGTTCGTGCAGCAGGCATGGTGCCGTTTGAATTCAATACAATCGGCGTAGATGACGGAATCGCGATGGGCCACATCGGGATGCGCTACTCCCTCCCCAGCCGCGAAATCATCGCGGACAGCTTGGAAACCGTAGTAGCCGCCCACTGGTTCGACGGGATGATCTGTATCCCGAACTGTGACAAAATCACGCCTGGCATGATCATGGGTGCCCTGCGCGTCAACATTCCGACCGTATTCGTCACCGGCGGCCCGATGAAAGCAGGCAAAACCAGCGACGGTCGTTCCATCTCCCTGTCCTCTGTATTCGAAGGGGTAGGCGCGCACCAAGCAGGTCTGATCGACGACAAGCAGCTGCAAGAGCTGGAGCAATACGGCTGTCCGACTTGCGGTTCCTGTTCCGGCATGTTCACCGCCAACTCGATGAACTGCCTCCTGGAAGCCATCGGTCTGGCCCTCCCAGGCAACGGTACGGTTCTCGCCGTTTCCCCAGAGCGCAAAGAACTGGTGAAATCCTCTGCTGAAAAATTGAAGCATCTGATCGAGCAAGACATCAAGCCTCGCGACATCGTGACTCTCGAAGCGATCGACGACGCATTCGCTCTGGACATGGCGATGGGCGGTTCTACCAATACCGTTCTCCATACACTGGCGATCGCTCAAGAAGCCGGCTTTGAATATCCAATCGAACGCATCAACGAAGTAGCAAAACGCGTTCCTCATATTTGCAAGCTGGCTCCATCCTCTGACTACCACATCGAGGATTGCCATGAAGCAGGCGGCGTTTCTGCCGTACTGAAGGAAATCTCCCGCAAACCCGGTGCGATCCACCCTGATCGCATCACCGTAACCGGTAAAACCTTGGCAGAAAATATCGCGGAGGCAGAAATCAAAGACGACAAAGTCATCCGTCGTCTGGAAAACCCATACAGCGAATCTGGCGGACTGTCTGTTCTGTTCGGCAACCTGGCTGAGAAAGGCTCCATCATCAAAACCGGTGGCGTCGATCCTTCCATCAAACGCCATGAAGGTCCAGCGATCTGCTTCGATTCTCAGGAAGAAGCCCTGGAAGGCATCGCTTCCGGTAAAATCAAACCGGGCCATGTCGTGGTCATCCGCTACGAAGGACCAAAAGGCGGTCCAGGTATGCCGGAAATGCTGGCTCCTACCTCGCAGATCGTGGGTATGGGACTCGGTAAGGAAGTTGCCCTCGTCACAGACGGACGCTTCTCCGGTGCATCCCGCGGAATCAGTATCGGTCACGTGTCCCCTGAAGCTGCGGAAGGCGGCCCGATCGCTTTCGTGCAGGACGGAGACATCATCTCGATCGACCTCGAAGAGCGTTCGATCCAGCTGCATGTAGACGATGCGGAATTGGCTCGCCGTGCAGAAGGCTGGCAGGAATTTGAACCGAAAGTGAAAACCGGTTACCTGGCTCGCTACTCCAAAATGGTTACCAATGCGAGCAACGGCGCTGTGTTGAAAATCTAATAGAAGAGAGCATATCCTCTCTAGCAAACGAACCCCCTTACGCACTGTAAGGGGGTTTTGCCGTCCGACTGTTTCGTTACATCGCCAGGATCCTACACCTGCGAGACATAGCACGATCTAAAGCCTCAGGGAAGGTCTACGCGTGCAGATTGAAATGACAGCCGTTTTGTAAGGAAGGATAAAAAATGCACCCCCTGAAGTTCATCGGTGAACCACGGGGTTTTCCAATGTCTACTTTAAGGGGTGCACATCAAAATGCCGCGACTCGATTTAACATGCTTTTCTTGTTTCGATGAATCAATGTGATGGCCATATAAAAAAAGAAATATGTAGGCAGTAGAATGGCTAAGAAATCCATAAAAAGATCGTTCATGCGCACGTACCCTATCGTGTTCCCTATTGAATTGATCCAGGTCAAAATTCACCAAAATCTACATCTATTATAGCTTGTATTAGCAATGATTTACCTGGATAAAATCCCCAACGAGATTCATCATTCCACTTGCCATTTAGGAGACGTTCCTGTAACTTTCTCACAAAAAAAGGAAGCTCCCTTTCTATCAACCGGGAACTTCCTAGGATTTACAAGATTTACTTTCTTCCCCTTCGCAACTAATGCGAAAGAAATACGTATAAGTAAGTAGAGAGCCAGACGAGATGGTTACAACATGCGGCGTGCGGAAACGAAGCGTTTTTCCCAGGACGTCCCTTTAAACGCCGAATACGTCACACCCGGTTTCCCGTACGTATGAAGAATCCTATTGTTTCCTGCATAAATGGCTACGTGCGTGATCCGCTTGTTGGTCGTGGTCTTGCTCGCTTTAAAGAAAATCAAATCTCCCTTTTTCAAATTACTCTTGGAGACACTGATACCTTTTTTCGCTTGATCGCGGGATGTGCGCGGCAAGGATTTGCCTACCGCCACTTTGAATACACGTTGGGTAAAGGAAGAGCAATCAAATACTCTTGTCGTACTGCTGCTCGCCCCAAATTTATAAGGTGTGCCTAAGTATTTATTCCCAGTGCTGATGACTTTGTCAGCTTTGGCTTGCGTCCAAGCTGCGTGTGCCACATTTTGTTCTCCTGGAAGCGGAGCTGCGATGGCTGTGAATCCGATTGCGAGACCCATCATTACCCCGATTAATCCTTTATGTAGTTTCATGCTGTTCATCCTCCCTTTTGATCGTGTAGGAATGTTCTGAATTTTTCATCTCATTCCGTTACGCATAAAAGCTTCTGCGAAATCGTACTTACTTCTTTTTCGATGACTTCGAGATGGGGCTTTTGATATGCAAAGTTTGGCTGACCTCTCACTTGTTCTCTACTTTACCATTGCTCTGGACTCTATTAAATTCCCAAATTATTACCAAATCCCGCAACCACTTCTGGATAACTTTTCCCCTTGA
Organism: Brevibacillus choshinensis; assembly: GCF_016811915.1. Lineage (NCBI taxonomy): Bacteria > Bacillati > Bacillota > Bacilli > Caryophanales > Paenibacillaceae > Brevibacillus > Brevibacillus choshinensis. The sequence goes on from NZ_CP069127.1 coordinate 4,443,998, forward strand.
CGCCTTCACGCCTGATTTTACGGGCATTCCTCAAATTTTCAGTTAATTTTCTTGCCAAGATGTTCCTCTCAAATCCCCCAATTTTAACCACCCGTTTTTTGTTCCCCTCCGCATTACATGCGACTTATGTCCTAGTTTCTTTTACATAAACTCCCTATTCCCTCTGCAAATTCTCTCATCTGACTCGTTTCTAGCGACTCTCTCTTTCTACGTGCTTGCAACCTCGCGAGAGTCATCGTAAAGTAGATAGGAGTTCGTTCGTTTAAAGGAGGCACATATGCGACTGCGCAACATCCCAGGTGCCGAATCGGCCCTGCGCGAATATCCCACGTTCGTGGACAACCCTGTATCCTTCAAGGGAAGATGGAGAGAGAAGTTCGGGAACGACAATCCGATCCACGTAGAGATTGGCTGTGGAAAAGGACGTTTCATTAATACACTGGCAGAGCGCCACCCTGATGTGAACTTCATTGCGGTGGAGCTGAAAGCGGAGGTCGTTCTGCGTGCTGTCCAGCGCACCGAGTACCGCGAGATTCCCAATCTGGCGTTCGTCCAGTTCAATGCTGCGGTATTGACAGACTTGTTCGCCGATCATGAAATTTCCCGCCTGTATCTCAATTTCAGCGATCCGTGGCCAAAGTCTCGCCATGCTAAACGCCGCCTGACTTACTCCAGCTTCTTGAATACGTATCGTCAGGTCCTGAAGTCAGATGGAGAGATCCACATGAAGACAGACAATGAAAAGCTGTTCGAGTTTTCCCTCAATCAGTTTGCCAGTGAGCGTTTTCAGATGCACAACATCACGTTTGACCTGCATCAGTCCAAGCTCGCTGCAGACAACGTCATGACTGAGTACGAAGAGCGTTTCTCTTCACGCGGTCAGCGAATTTATCGGGTGGAAGCAAGCTGCAGCTTTTCCTGAGCCACTTAAAAAGGAAGCCCGGCCTCGTCGCCGGACTTCCTTTTTTTAGTAATACCGTTATCCTTTTGCTTTGCTATCTCTGCGATAGACCCTCTCCGGGCGTCCAACCACCCCGTAGGACAGATCGGCACTTGCTTCGCCCATCGCAACCAAGTACTCCAGGTAACGCCTTGCCGTGGATCGGCTAATTCCCGTTTCCTTGCTCACTTGATCCGTCGTGGCTTCTTCTGTTTGCTGCAGATAGGCAGTGATCTTCTCCAATGTAATCCGGTCGATGCCTTTTACCGGTCTGTTCTCTTTGGCGCCCTTCAAGCCCGATCCATGAATCAGCTGATCGATTTCCTCCTGATTGATCGACTCCCCCTCTTTTTTCAGTGCGTACACCTTTTTTCGGAAGTCCTGATAACTGCGCAGCGTTTGCTGCAGCCGGGAAAAAATAAGGGGCTTGGTGATGAAATCAAAGACGCCATAGCGAATGGCATCAACGACAGCATCCACCTCCTTGGCAGCGGTCAGCATGATCACATCGCTAGTCGGGTGCTGATCTTTGATGTAAGTAAGAAATTCGAGTCCGTTCATATCCGGAAAGTACACATCCAGCAAAACGAGCTCGGGCTGCAAAAGCTCCAGCTGATCCTTTGCTTCTTCCTGATTGGCCGCGATTCCAACCACTTCAAAGCCGTTCACCTTTTCCACAAAGCGCCGGTTTACCTCTGCAATCCTCAGATCATCTTCTATAATAAGCACACGAATGTGGCCTCCTTCATCGCTCACGTGATTCATTGTATCGATCCTCCCCCTCCTTCACCGATTCCTCCCCTTGCGGAAGCATGACGGTAAAGATCGTACCGCCCTGGGGATTTCCCGCGTGCGAAATGGTTCCATGCAGCTGCTCCACAGCCTCTTTTACCAAATAAAGACCATAGCCGTGATTTTGCAATTGCTTAGTGGAAAACCCGCGCTCGTACACCCGCTGCGCAAGCTCTTCCGGGATCCCGGGTCCGCGGTCCTCCACCTCCACGAGCAGTAGCTCGTCCATCTGTCCCAGATAAATGGAAATTTCTTTGGCAATGGCTCCAGGTGCGCTGACTGCATCCATCGCGTTATCAATCAGATTCCCCAGGATCACGATCAGAAGAGATCGGTCAATCGCAGCGGAAAGATCGCGAAAATGACTGTCCGGATCAATGGTGAGCGCAATTTTTCTCTCATTGGCCTGATTCACTTTTCCAAGCAGCAGTCCCCCAATCAGTGGGTCAGGGACCATGCGCATGATCATCTGCGCATTGCTGACATGGACGTTGACTTCAGCAGAGATGAAATCCACCGCTTCCTGATACGATTCCAGCTGGATCAAGGCGGATATCAAGTGCAGCTTGTTGGAATATTCATGGGTCTGAGAACGAAGCGCCTCCGCGTATTCTTTGACCCGCGAGAGCTCCTGCGTCACGCGAAACAGCTCCGATCGGTCGCGAAAGCTCGCCACGGCACCCGTGACCCGGCGATCTTTACCCATGATTGGGACACGGTTTACGACCAGAGCCTTCCCACCGACAAACGTCTCTTGGTCAAACTCCGCCTTTCCCGTTTCCATGACTTCCTTCAGCCGCAGAGAGCGCAGCCACTCTGTATGCTCGCCGTCCGACAGATTCTGCTTGCCGGTTAGTCCGAGCAAGCTCATCGCTGTCGGGTTGGCCATCGTGATCACACCATCTGTCCCCACCGCGACGATCCCTTCCCGAATGGATTCCAGCACGGCATGGTTTTCCTGGTACATGCGACCGATCTGGACCGGTTCCAGTCCGAAAATGGACTCCTTCACATTCCGAGCAATCAGCAGGGTCCCGATGATCCCTACCACGAGGATTCCAGCCCCGATCAACACGATGCGATCGCGGTACAGCTCGATCGTCTCCTGAATATCCTCCAGCAAAAACCCTACGGAAACTACGCCAATCACGTTTCCGGCGTCATCTCGGATCGGGGTCTTGCCGCGAAGGCCGGGGCCCAGTGAACCGACTGTCTCTGAAATGATCGATTGACCGGCGAATACCGCTTCATTATCGCCACCGACCATCGGTTTTCCGATCTGTTCCGGGTCGGGGTGAGAATAGCGAATCCCTTGGCGATTTCCCACTGTGATAAATGCAGCCCGCGTCTCCAATCGGATGGGTTCCACCAATGGATTGATCGTATGGGCTGGGTCTGGCTCCGAAAAAGCTTTTTTGATCTCCGGCATCCGTGCGATCGTCTTCGCCGTATTGAGCGCCCTCGTTCCAATTTCCTTGCGCAGGGCGCCGTCCAGCATCTGTTCAAACGATACCCCGAGCAGCACGATCACCCCGAGCAAGAGCGATCCCATCATCATCAGCAGCTTTGTGTGAAACCGCACGGCCTTCCCTCCTCTTCTCCATTGTAGCCAAGCAAGGGATGATATTTCCACTTTCCTCCCTGCAACAAAAAGAGGCCTCAATCGGCCTCTTTCTCCAGAACACAGGAAGGATAGGATTACAACGTGATGACTCCCGTCAAGATGGCAATGACGATCATGACGATCGACGTCCCGAACGCCCATTTCAAAATGAAGCGCTGTGATTCACCGTAATCCACACCGACCATCCCGATCAGCAAATATTGTGCTGCAAACAAAGGGCTGAGCACGTGCAGCGGCTGACCCAGAATCGACGCCCGACCGATTTCCACAGGATCCACGCCATAAGCAGATGCCGCATTGGCGAGGATGGGAACGACACCGAAGTAATACGCGTCATTGGACATGAAGTACGTGAATGGCATGCTGGTCAGCGCGACAAGCACAGGCATGTGCGAACCGAGTGCATCGGGAATCAAGGAAACGATGGTATTCGACATCGCATCGATCATTTTGGTTTCTGTCAATATCCCAGTGAAAATACCCGCTGCGAACACCATGGATACGGTCGCCAAGGCATTCCCGGCGTGCGCCGAAATCCGCTCCTTTTGCTCCTCCATCTTGGGATAATTGACCAGCAGAGCCACGGCAAAAGCGAGCATGAACAAGATCGGCAACGGCAGAATGCTCATCACCAGACAAACCATCAGGACAACGGTCAAGAGCAGGTTAAACCAGAGCAATCGCGGGCGCTTCAGCGGATCGGCCGCTGCCGCTATTTCCCCTGCGGCGTGGCCAACCTGAAAATCCTGCCCCAAATCGATGATCCCGAGACGTTTTCGCTCCCGTTTGCCCAAGATGTAAGCAACGAAAATCACCCAGGCAAGTCCACCGATCATCGCCGGTACGACCGGTGTGAACAGCTGCGAGGCATCCAGATTCAAAACACTCATCGCGCGGGCAGTCGGACCGCCCCACGGCGCCATGTTCATGACCCCCAGCGCGAGCGTCGGAACAACGGCCAAAATCATCGGCTTTATCCCCAGCCGCTGATAGAGCGGCAGCATGGCGGAAACCGTAATCATGTAGGTGGTGGTTCCGTCTCCGTCCAATGCCACCAGGCTGGACAGGATAGCGGTTCCGACGATGACCTTCAGCGGATCGCCTTTGACTATTTTTAATATTTTGCCAACCAATGGTTCAAACAATCCGGCATCCATCATGATTCCGAAGTACAGGATGGCAAAGAGCAGCATGATCCCCGTAGGTGCAATCTGCTTGATACCGGTCAGCATCATATCTCCGATGTTTGCCCCGAAGCCGCCAATAAGCGCAAAGATGACTGGTACGACGATTAAGGCCACCAGAGCGGACAGCCGTTTGGACATAATCAGGTACATAAACAGTGCGACCATTAAAAATCCGAGCCATGACAGCATGATCAGTTCCCCCTTGGAAGAATACGCTTTCAAAACGTATGCGTTTTCATACGAATGCGCTTTCATCAATGTGCTGTCATTATAACAATGTTCAGTCAACCGGAATAGAAAATGGCCATAAACGACATTAGCCGCTTTATCGCTATTAACGTCATAAAAATCACGGGCGCATTTTGGCCAGTTTCAGACTGTAATGCTGGATAGGAAAAAGGAGAAAATGCTCCAGAGAAAAAAACGAAAAGCCGGACCCATTGATCCAGCTTCTCAAAGACCGAGAACGAAATTTCTGATTCGATTCTCTTTTTCATTTACACATCTCGTTTCTTGAACAACCGCAACGCCATCCATAGAGCCGCTGCGCCGTACAGGATCGTATAGATCAGCATGGCATCGCTCGGTGCGGAGGCACTTCCAAAAAAGCCTTGCGAAGCGAACGAAAGGGGATCGTCTGCCGTATCGAACAGGGAGATCGTCGTTTTGCGGAACAGCGAATCCGTCGGAAACAACAGACTGGAAACGATCCCGATGTTGACCAGGGAGGTCTCGCCTACCACCGTCCCTAGCTGCTCAATGAATCCGCCGATAAAGCTGATCCCGTACAGAATGATGAGGATAATCCCGCCTGTGACGGTCGTCGTGATACTGCTGAGCAAGAGGGATACGCAGACGAGAATGATCGGCATCAGCACAAAAAAGCCGAGCGCTGAAAAGACCTGCCCCATGCTGACATGCACCGCCAGGGCACCACCACCCACAAACTGATTGATCGATAGCAAGCCGACAAACATCAGGATCGCATAGAGGACAAGCATACTCGCCAGCCCACCAAACTTGCCGAGCAGATACTTGCTGCGCGGCAGTGAACGAGCCAGCCACGTATCGATCTGATGACTCTCCACTTCGGAAGCGATACTGCCGACGCTGCTCAAGATCGCAAGCAGGGCGGTAATGAAGGAGCCAAGGTACAGTCCCATTCCCAACAGCTGGGTCGAGAAAAAGCCTTGCTCTATGACCCCGTTCCCTCCCGAGTCGAACATCTCGTTGATTTCCCTGGACGCATACCAGGTCGCGACGCCGAACAACAGCAAAAAGGCGAGGGACATCAGGAGCGTGATCGTAAAAATTCGCTTCGAGATCATTTCCCTATACGTGATTTTCATGATGGGCCACATTCGCTTCCCCCTCCTTTTTCTGTACCCAGTACAAAAATACTTCTTCCAATGATTGCTGCTTCCGGACCACTTCATGGACAGCGGCTCCCCGAGCCATCAAAGTCTGCAAGAGAGCCGGCACGCGTCCCTCCTGATCCAGCGTGACCAGCCAGCGTTCCTGATCCGCATCCCGGCGCATGAGTTCGGTTCCTACTGCGAATGCAGGGAGGTCTTCGGCAAACCTCTGCCCTTTTATTTCCACGCTTATTTCCACCTGCGGCAATACCGCGCTGAGCTTGCGCCATTCTCCATGGACCACCAGCTCTCCCCGATGGATGATGCCTACGTAATCGCAGACAGACTCCATTTCGCTCAATAGGTGGCTGTTGAGGAAGATCGTCTTGCCTTGATCCCGCAAATCGGCAATCAGCTCCCGCACTTCCTTTCGTCCGATCGGATCCAGAGCAGACGTAGGCTCATCCAAAAAGATCAGTTCAGGATCGGACAGCAAGGCACAGGCGAGGCCGATTCGCTGCTGCATCCCTTTGGAAAATCCCCGGATTCTCTCTTTTTCTCTGCCCGACATCCCGACGCGAGCGACGACATCCCGAATGACCGTCTTTCGTTCTGCACGGGGCAAGCCGCACAGCTCTGCGTGATGCTCGAGCAGCTGGGTTCCCGTCAGCCAATCCGGATAGCGAAACAGCTCCGGCAAGTAGCCGACCTTTTGCCGTGATTCCTCGCTCCCAATCGGGTGGCCAAGCATGACTGCCTTTCCACCGGTAGGGTGCAAGAGGCCCAGCATGGTCCGGACGAACGTGCTCTTTCCTGCTCCATTTTGTCCCAGGAATCCAAATACAGAGCCTCGCGGGACTTGTAGGGTAATGTTTTTGCAGCCTGCCTTGCCGTCGTATTGCTTGGTCAAGTCCCAGGTCTCGATTACGTAATCTGCCATCGGTCGGCTGGCCTCCTTTTCTCTCCCGAAACGGTATAAAGCAGAGCATCCCCAAAAAGGGAGCTCTGCTGATCCATTCTATCTGGTTTTTACAGCTTCTTGGCAATGGCGAGCAGCTCATCGCCATTGATCTTGTCATAGCTCTCCAGCATGTGGATGTGGCCATCCTGCTGCCAGATGATTTGGCTGCTGTGCTCGTTGGTGATCAGCACTGCATCGCCGCCGTTTACTTTCACATCTTTCATTTTGCTGTTCTTGTCAGTCATGTATGGCATCGGGAGTGTGTGCTGCCAATCCTTGATGCTGAGCATTTGCTTTTTCACATTGTCTGGAATGAACGGCAGAGCCAGCATGGTGTTGCGCAGCTGCTCAAGGTCCACTCCTTCTGGCGCTTTCAGCTCTGGTGCATCGACAACCAGGTAATTCAGGCTGTTTTCACCGGTTCGCAGCCAGATGTTTTTCGAGCTCGGTACTTGCAGCGAAAAGCGTTTGCCGCTCAGCTTTTCATCGAATTGCTGATCCACCTGCATCTGTGTCAGCAGCTTGTTCGCCTTCTCTACGTTGATCTCCAGCTGCAGGGTAAAGGCAGGACTGACGTCTACGCTCTCGAAGTCCAACTCTTTTGGCAGAGCAGGCAGCTTCACGCCAGCTTTTTCTGCTGCCTCGCGACTGTTGTAGCTGCGGTGTTCCTTGACTTTTTGCCCTGACTCGTCAATCCACAGCTTGCCGATCCCTTTCAGCTCCATCTCACCTGCACGGCCACTGGACATCCAGGCTTCGACTTCCCTCAGATCTTCCGGCGTTACCTTGACGAATTCGACTTTATCCATGCGGAAAATGGAAAGGAAATCGTTTGCGGCTGCTTGCACTTGAGGGAAGGAGAGCGATACGACCAGCACGGCCGCTGCCGAAGCTCCCACCACCCAATTTTTCGTCTTCTTATTCATGTCCTTCCAGCTCCTTTTTCTTACCTGATTTCGTGTCACAAGCGGCGTGGATCCACCTGTTCCTTCACTCTGTCCAATCTTGCGGGAGAAAGCTTGCCAGGCTGCCTCCGTATCGACTTTGATCTTGTCTGCCGGACGAAACAGCTCCTTCTCCAATGTGTTCGCCGTCCAGGCCTCCAGCGCAAACAGCTCCTCCAGCTTCAGGCGACACGGGGCACACTCCTTCACATGCTCACGGAACTTTTCGCTTTCCTCGGCACTGCACTCTCCATCCAGATACGCTTGAATCAAGCCGGCATCTGCACATCTCATCCTTCTTCCCCCCTCATCCGCGCATACAAGCTGCGAAATTTGGTCTTGGCCCGCGCGAGCAGCGTCCCGACCGAGCCTACTTCCGTCCCCGTGGCTTTTGCCAGCTCCCCATACGCAAATCCCGAGTATTTCATCAGAAGCAAGGTCCGCTCTCGTTCATCCAGCTTGGCGAGCACATCGCGCACGTCCTCGATCGCTTCCTTTTCCAGCCACATGTCTTCGGAAGAGGGAGCGACCAGCTCTTTATCGGCTGCTTCCTTCTCCTGCCTGTTTTGCCTGCGCTTTTCCGAACGCAGGTGATTGTAGGCGGCATAGACGGACGCTCGGGATAACCACGCCGGAATATTTTCGATCACGCTACGATCCGTATGGTAGAACGATAAAAACACATCCTGGGCGATATCCTCAGCGGTTTGCTGCTCTTTGACGATCCTCATGATCTGTCGCACGACGAAGGGATAATACGTCGTAAACAAGTCACGAAAGGAATCCGTTTCATCCTGGACAAGTATGGAATTCATCGCCAGTTTTGCTTGCACCTCCACTGTTCTCCCTCCATCCTGGTGGCGCCTCGTTTCGTCGCGACCGCGAGGAGCCACATGCCGGTCTCTTCGGGTCCTTTCGCTTCGTTCATCTGATAGAAACCGCCGATCCATGTTTTGTGACAGGGAAAACAAAAAAAATTTCATTTAGTCGATCCAGTAACGCTCCCCATTCTCCAAGAAACGGCTGCGGGAAATTGCTCGCGCAACAAACGGATCGTTCGCAGGTAAACCATCTTTTTTTCCTCCGAGCTCACTATTTTCTCCTCTGCGTCCGATACATCCTAATAGGGGGGAGTATCGTGGACAAGGTTTCCTTTCTGCAGGAAAAAAGCACATTCCATATGAAACATCCAGATCAGAGTGATCTTTCTTTTTACCGCTGGTTTACCGTGCAGCATCCCGATGAGGCCATCGGCTGGTATCATCTCGGGCGAGAACGAGCAGCGCACGGAGACCGCGAGCAGGCTCTTGCTGCCTTTCGGAAAGCCTTGCACACAAAGCCTGGCCCCTACTACAACGAGGCCAGAGAAGCGTACCAGGAATTGCTGCGCGAGCGAAAACAGGAAGAGTGGCGAAAACGGGCCAGACTCCTCTTTGCCTCACTGCTCTTTCTCTATGTTCAGTTCGCGTTTTCACCTGGCCCTTTGACTGAGCCACCGAGGTCCTCGACAGCTGCTGCCCTGCAACCGTCTCCAGCCAAGGCGCCTTTTTTGCCGCATGTAGAAGTCATCGCCGTGCCAGCGAATCTGAGTGCAGCTCAGCGGGAGGTTCAGGTGCGGAGGTATGCGGAAAGCCGCCGCCCTTCTCTTGCGCAACCGTACACGGTCATCGCGGTTCCAGAAGTGGCGGGAGCACCGCTCTACACGCCCTTGCTCTTTTACCAGCCAAAAAGCGTGCTCGGCGTGATGCGCTATCATCCACTCAACCGAACGGTCATTCAGCAAAAATGGTTCGATCGTCCGGGTACCTATGATCAGGATCAAATGCTTCGACAAGCACGTGCTGCATTGACAAAGGAACAGCTGGTCCTAGAGCACGTCCTGACCTTGCGCAATGCACTGTATCGCTATTATCAACAAAAAGGAAGCCTGCCCGCAGGCCTGTCCCATCTGGCCGGTGCGTATCCGGGCAATTATCTGCCTCAGATTCCCGTACCGCCGCCGGGACTGGGCATCCTAGCTTATTCTTATCGCCCTGATTTATTTTCTCCAGAGTCTGCCTGGGAGAGCATGCGTGACGTCCTGCCGCTGCCGGGCTATCCTGAGCCGCTCATCCCGCTTGAACCTTTGCAAATTCATTTGTCGGAGTCGACCCATACCCTGCGGCTCGTCAGCGGCACACAGGTGATTCGCAGCTATCCGGTCGGGATCGGGAAAAACGGTTCCACACCCGAGGGGTATTTCACCATCCTGCAAAAGATCAACCATCCGCGCGGGCACGACAATATTTACGGAACCAGGGGAATGGTTTTTCAAAGCAGCGGCTATGCCATCCACGGCACCAATCATCCGGAGAGCATCGGGACTTCCGTCTCCCTCGGCTGCATCCGCATGCTCAACGCGGCAGTCGAAGAGCTGTACTCCTTCGTCTCTCTCGGAACAGAGGTCATCCTCTCCGATTCTCAGGCACCCGTCTACCCTTGGAGCAACCCTTCGCCGTTTGTTCTCGAGGCACGGCCAGAGGAAGAGACACCGCAGGTCATCTATCAATGGCTGCACTGAGGCTGCATGATAGTAGAAAAGACGAATAACCCGCTCAAAATGTTACGATCCATTCTTTGCTAGCCCAGTCAAAATACCTGCTAAAAAGCGCGCTCCCGATGGGAACGCGCTTTACTTTGCTTCATTTATTGTTCTTCCAATTGGCTGATCTTTTCTTCTTGTTCTTCTTCCGGGTTCCAATGATCGAGCACTTTGCCTTGGAGCACTTTACCCTTGATGAATTCAACTTGCTGCTCGGTAAAATCCTGTGCCCACTCGATCTCCAATTCCTCAGCCAGTCTCACGACGGTCAGCAGTTCTGACCAAGCGACATAGCGTTTGTACCAGAAAAACTGAGGCTGCTCATTCATGTATGGGTAGAGATCATCAAAATCGGTGTGTTTACAGTCGAGAGCTCGCTCAAAATTCACTTTGGTTTGGCGCAACTGATCTTTAAAGAATGTGGGTAAATCCTTTTGTGCGTAGTCAGACATGGACTGTCCCCCCTGTCTCCCGATTTATTGGTATTGTACCACGCGAAAGAAGATGTGCAAATAGGTGAAACTGTTTGAGTTGTTCATCTTATTCCAGTCATTAGCCATTGGTACCATTTGAATCTGGATTTTGGCCTCCCTGATCGGCTGGTGGCGGAGGCAATTCAATGCCTTGCGATGGCGTTCCAGACTGTCCTTGGCCAGGATTTACGATATCTGGCGGCGGAGAAGGTGAGTCGCCAGGATTCGAATGGTTCCCTGAATTTCCCTGATCCTGCCCGTTTTGGTAGCCGTTATCACCATTCCCTGAATCGGAAGGCTGCCCCTCGGAGTTTTCATCTCCATGATCAGAAGGATTGCTGCCGTCCGTGCTATGGTCGGCATTCTCGCCCGCGTTTAGCAGGTTCTCCAGTTGCGTGCTGTTGATTTCCACCACCTTGGACGGCGCCTCTTCCTGACCTTCTGCATTGCGGGGGACGACCATGTATTTGTAAGGTGTCGTACTATCCAGTTCATCGACAAACACCATTTCTTTCAGACCGGAAGCAATCTGCTGCCGCTCTCCGTTTGGCAGGATGCGGTACACATCATAGGTGTAATCCGGGGATCCTCCGATCCAGCTCAGGACCGCCTTCAGCTTGCCGTTGTCGAGTGTCATGTCTGCTGCCAGCTGAATGGGAGATTCCGTTGTTTCCTCCGGTTTCTCCTCCTCTTGCACTCCGCCCGGTTTGACGAAGTCGCCGGATTTTACGCCTTTGAGACCGTCCGCCAGTACTTTGGAGAACATCTGCGCCGTCAAGCTGCTGCCTTGGCGCATCAAGTGCTGTTTGTCCTCAGGGTCAAAGCCCATCCAGACCGCACCGACGTACTCCGGTGTGTAGCCAACGAACCAGGCGTCTTTGTTGACATCGCTGCCGCCTACAATCGACTGGGTCGTACCCGTTTTCCCTGCTACATGACGCCCAGAGATTCGCGCTGCCTTACCGGTACCCTCCTGAACGGCACGCTCCAGCATGGAGTGAACTTCCCAAGCAGATTCCGGCTTCAGCACTTGCGTTTGTTTCACCTCATAGACGCGATCGATTCCCACGCTTTTATTGGTGAGTTTCGTGATCGAGTGCGCCTCCGACATCAAGCCGCCATTCGGGAATGCCGTGTAGGCCTGCGCCATTTTCAGTGGAGATGTCCCTTTGCTGAGTCCGCCCAGCGCGATAGCCAGGTTGCGGTCCTCTGGCGCGAGATCGATGCCGAATTTGTTCAAGTAATCCAATCCCGTTTTGACTCCGATTTCGTTCAGCAGCCAAACCGCCGGGACGTTGAGTGAGTCGATCAACGCACGGTTCATGCTGACAGAATCACTGTATCGGTTGTTGTAGTTGCGCGGCTCATAGCCATTAAAGCTTTGTCGCTTGTTGCTCAGGGACGAGTTGGATCCCCACTTGCTGTCGTAATCGATAGCCGGCGCATACACCGCCAGGGGCTTAAACGACGACCCCGGCTGACGCTGCATGTCAGTCGCGTAATTGAAGCCTTTCGCCGCGTAATTGCGACCTCCGATCATGCCCGCAATTCCGCCGTTTTTGGCGTCAACGACGATCATTGCAGATTCCACGCCTCTTTTTGCTCCGTCTTTGGGGAAGTTTTTCGCGTTGGCGTATTGCTCGACCATCGCGTCTTGCAATTGCGGATCAAATGTCGTGTGGACTTCCCAGCCGCCGCGGTACAGCTCTTCCTCTGTCACGCCGTAGCGCGCTTCCGCTTCATCCACCATGTGGTCGAAGAAGGCGCGGTAGCCTTTTTTCAGGCTGGCACCCGCGGTTTCTGTCGGTTCTGTCGGCAGGGGCTTAGCTTGCTCCTGTTCCTTTTGCTCCTTCGTGAGGATCCCTTCCTCCATCATCAGACGAAGGATCGTGTCTCTCCGCTCTTTTGCCCGATCAGGATAGTTGAACGGGCTATAATAGGTCGGCGACTTCGGAATCGCTGCCAGCGTCGCCGCATCCGCTGCAGTAAAATTCGGATCGCTAACGGACTTGCCAAGGTAATAATTGGCTGCGTCCTCGACACCGAACTCCCCTTCACCCAAGTACACGCGATTCAAGTACATCTCGAGGATCTGATCTTTGGAGTATCTGCGTTCGAGACCGATAGCAATACTCATCTCTTTTGTTTTTCTCCAAAAGGTTTGATCCATCGTGAGGAATACGGTTCTGGCCAACTGCTGAGTGATGGTACTTCCGCCTTCAGCCAACGATCCTTTTTTGATGTCATTAATGATGGCGCCACCAATCCGGATCATATCTATGCCTTTGTGTTCGTAGAAGCGTTGGTCTTCGACAGTAAGGAAGGCGTTGATCAACACTTTCGGCATTTCATTGATCGGCTTGTAATGACGGTTTTTTTCACGAATGAGACTCGTCATCTCATTCCCGTTTTTGTCGTATATGACCGTTGGTTCTGCTTTCAGATCCTTCAGTTTCTGTTCATTTTCGGTAATCATCCGATCTCCGGCGTAAAGAAGGGCAAAATACCCACCAATGACGCTGAGAATCAGGAAGATTGCGAACGATACGGCAATCATCAGCAAGCTGTTCTTTTTCTTCCTGACTTTCTTCTTGGCCTTTGTTGCCATTGCTTACCTCCTGGTTTTCTCTCTCCCCCACATCTTATAGACGGATGCATTTTAAAAAAGTTTCTGGGTTTTGGCACGTGTCTATCATTCCACACTCGCCCTGGTTTGACAAGCGATTAGACCAGCAAAGCAACAGCTGAACGGCAAGTTGACTAGCCTCCCCGGCTGCCAATGGTACCTATAGTACCATCCTTTGGGTGATTTGTGGCTTCATAGTACTGGAAAAAGCCTATCCCCGTTCATGGGAGATAGGCCTTTTCTTCTATAGAAGCGTATTACTTAAGCAGCTCTTCTGCCTGCGCGACGACGTTTTCAACAGTAAATCCGTATTCTTTCATGATGCGTTCGCCAGGTGCGGATGCGCCGAACTGGTTGATGGCAATCACTTTGCCGCCATCTCCCGCGTAGCGCTCCCAGCCCATCGGAGAACCCATTTCTACCGCGACACGTGCTTTCACGCCGGACGGAATGACAGACTCGCGATATTCCTGGGATTGACGCTCAAACAGATTCCAGCTCGGCATGGAAACGACGCGCGCTTCGATGCCTTTGGACAGAAGCTGTTCACGCGCTTGCATCACCAGGGATACCTCGGAGCCTGTTGCGATCAGGATCAATTGCGGTTTGCCGCTTGGAGCATCGGCCAACACGTACGCACCTTTGGTTACGCCTTCTGCCGCTTTTTCCATCGTTTCCGGCAGGACGGGCAGGTTTTGACGGGTCAGCACGAGCACAACCGGCTCATCTGTACGGGATACCGCATATTTCCACGCTTCGTTCGTTTCAACTGCATCGGCTGGGCGCAGGATGGTCAGGCCTGGCATCGCACGCAGAGAAGCCAGCTGCTCGATCGGCTCATGCGTAGGTCCATCCTCACCGACTGCGATGGAGTCATGCGTGAAGACATACACGACTGGTTGCTTCATTAAAGCGGACAGACGAATGGCTGGACGTACGTAGTCGGAGAACACGAAGAAGGTTCCGCCGTATACTTTTACGCCGCCATGCAAAGCCATCCCGTTCAGAGCTGCGCCCATCGCGAACTCACGAACACCAAACCAGATATTGCGGCCATCATAGCTGCCCGGGAGGAAATTGCCCGCCTCTTTGATCACGGTGTTGTTGGAGTGAGCCAGGTCAGCGGATCCCCCGAGGAAGTACGGAACGGTTTTCGCAAGCGCATTGATCGCATTACCGGAAGCCACGCGCGTAGCCAGCTTCGCACCTGCTTCATATGCCGGCATGCTGCTGTCCCACCCGCTTGGCAGCTGTCCTTCTGCCGCTGTCTGGAACTGCTCCGCCAGCTCGGGATAGGCTTTTGCGTATGCAGCAAAGAGGTCGCCCCACGCCGCTTCGGCTTTTTCGCCCTGGTCAGCCAGGCTTGCGTACAGCTCGGCCACTTCAGCCGGTACGTGGAATTCGTTTTCATGGGTCCACGCGTAGTTCTGTTTCGTCAGCTTCACTTCTTCTTTACCCAGCGGCGCTCCGTGAGAGGAACTGGAGCCGCCTTTGTTCGGGCTTCCGTAACCGATGACGGTTTTCACCTCGATCAGGGCTGGGCGATCCGTATCCTGTTTCGCCTCTTCGATCGCCTTTTCGATCGCAGCCAAGTCGTTTCCGTCTTCTACACGCAGGTATTGCCAGCCGTACGCTTGGTAGCGCTGAGCCACGTTTTCCGAGAAGGAACGGGAGAGCTCGCCGTCGAGAGAAATGTCATTGGAATCGTAGAGTACGATCATTTTACCCAATTTGAGATGTGCCGCCAGAGAGGAAGCCTCGCTGGATACACCCTCCATCAAATCACCATCACCGCAGATGACATAGGTGTAGTGGTTGACGATGTCAAAGCTGTCACGGTTGTATACAGCTGCCATATGCTTCTCTGCCATGGCCATCCCTACTGCCATCGCGATCCCTTGTCCCAAAGGACCCGTGGTCGCATCGACACCGGCCGTATGTCCGAATTCCGGATGGCCAGGCGTTTTGCTGCCCCATTGACGGAAATTATGTAAGTCTTCCAGTGAAACATCGTATTTCATCAAATGCAACATCGAGTATAATAGCATAGAGCCATGTCCAGCCGAGAGTACGAACCGGTCACGGTCTATCCATTTCGGGTTGCTTGGATTCACTTTCATAAAACGGCTCCACAGGACATGTGCCATCGGAGCAGCACCCATCGGCATTCCCGGATGGCCGGAATTAGCCCTTTCGATCGCATCAATAGCCAGTGTGCGAATGGTATTAATCGATAGTTGATCAACAGACGCTTGCTGAGTCATCTCGCAAAATCCTCCTTGCTTTTTTGAAAAAGCGATTTGTGATACGTGAGAACGGATTAAAACACACTGCCCAATTATAGCATAGTTCCCCATTACAAGCATGCCCTGCTCTTGAATTTAGGAGGTACCTCCCTATGTCATCTACCATGTATCTGATCATCGGAATTGTACTGGCTTTGGCTGGCTTCGGAATGCTTTTCGCCGCGATGTCCAGCTCGCCTATACTGAAGAAAAATCGCGAGCAACGGCGTAAGAAAGCTGCAGAAAACCATCGCCCCGACGAAGGGTAACAGAGCGGAGGATCCGATGAGAAAAAACTGGCATACCATGCCTGTCGCTGTACACCTATTCTTCATGAAAGGCGCGGAGATCCTGCTGCTGCGCCGCTACAACACTGGCTATGAGGACGGGAATTACAGCGTTCCGGCAGGTCACGTCGAAAGCGGCGAGGAAGTCTCAGCCGCTGCGATCCGAGAGGCGTACGAGGAATGCGGAATTGTGATCGATCCAAAGGACCTGCACGTCGTCGGTGTCATGCACCGCAAATCCGACGAAGAGCGTATAGATTTTTTCCTGAAAACGACGAGCTGGTGTGGAGATATCATCAATGCAGAGCCCCAGAAATGCGATGAACTGCGCTGGGCAGACATGGATAATCTGCCGGACAATGTCATCCCCTATGTGCGCAAAGCAATTGAGAATGCCCGAGACGGTCAATGGTTTGACAGCTTTGGATTTGAACCAGTCCCAGCTCCATCGCGTTAAACTTCGCGAAAAAAACAACCGTCCAGAGGCCTTGTTCCTCGAGACGGTTGTTTTTTGTTTATGAGTGAAACCAGTTCCTCGACCGACGAAGCTGTCGGAATGCCGCATAAGCCAATGCGATGAGGAACATCCCTGTCAACGCAATCTTACTGTAGCTGTACACGCCCGCCGCCAGCCATTCCATTTTGTCAGGAAACCAGTAGCCTGCTAAAAAGTAGTGAAGCGTCCATACAAAGCTGCTCGGCAAAATAACAAGCAAATAGTGATGAGGACGAAACCGGTATGCACCCGCCAAAAAAGGAGCCAGATACCGCACACCCGGAATGAAAAGACTCAGGCACAGCAGCCATCCCGCATGCTTGAATCCCTCCCTCCCCTTGTTCTTCCCAGTCAAAGTGCCACGGCGCTGCTGGACCCGAGAGACGATCACCGAGCCCAAAAGAGCACCTGCGCAGTAGCAAGTCGTCAAAACGATCAAGAGCGCCAGATGAACGGCCACAAAGGCAGTTCCTATGTAGACATCCGAATGCGCGGCCGAAGCCCCTGCGTTCATCACGACGATTTCATCCGGAATCAGCTTACTCGTCATTTCCTTTCCTATGCGGACGAATAACCCGAAGAAACTATGCAATTCCACGAATTATCCCTCCCTCGGTTTCTTCCTCTCTATGCTAACGAAGAAACCTTTCAAAAAGGGAGAGAAACGTTTAAGAATTCCTAAAGGATTTCTGAAAAATTTCTTACGAATAGGCTCTGTTCAATCAGGCACATCGATTTTACAAAACGTATGTTGAGTTTGACCCGCTCTATCATAATCCTCCTCGATTTGGGGATAATTGGGTGTATACCCCAATGCTAAGGCTCGAATAAACTGATTGCAGTAACCATGAACGACTAAAGACCACTGGGAGACTCTATGCTGGTAAACATTTTGTTCGGCTTCCTGATACCATGGTTTTTTGGCATTTGGTTGTTTTTCAAAAATCCCAAAGTCGTATTAACCATCGCCCCTTTTAGTTCAGCGATTTCATTCATTGTGAATATATGGGGGACATACTATAACTTCTGGCTGTTTACTCCTCTTTTAGAGCCGAAAACAGCTTCTATGCTTCCAGCAGATATAGGTCTCTTTCCGGTTGCAGCCTGCTTCAATATCCATTTCATTCAGAAAAAAAGCAGTAACCCTTTTTTACTGATTTTGATGTTTTCAATCGGACTCACTCTAATTGAAACAGGTTATTTCTACCTTGAAAAAGTGTCTTATTATAATGGGTGGAATTTTATCTGGACCTTTTTTTCCTATTTGACTCCCGCTTTACTTACATACGGCTTCTTCTACCTTTTAAAAACGAAGGGAGTTTTGGAGAAGTAATGTCCCAACATTTACCCATCACTCCGGCTTCTTTTCATCTAATACGTTTGTAAATACCCTTCGATTTTCCGCCTTCTTGCCCATGAATGCTTTCATTTCTTCACGCCGCACTGTTGATATGGATTACAGCAAGGGCACGATCGTCCTCCGAAGACTACTGTCATTTCGTTATTCCAAAGATTTATCGGATTTCATTTGGGGAATTGATAATTCTCCAGCCGAGGTCAGGAATCAACTTAACTGTCACGAATACTTCCTCGCTCTCACCTGTATCTCCAAGAGGGACGGACAGTTGATACGTTTTTGCGCTCGGGCGTTCACTGGAGAGCACCGCTGTTGCTTTGTCCCATTCTAGCAGACTGCCGAAGTCTCCATCGACAACCGTTACCTTGTCTTGGTACAGTTCAAAGCCTGCCTGATCGAAGTAGAAGTTGCTAGCCTCTTTCGTATAAACCTGTTCAAACGCAGATACGATTTTTTCCTTGGTGGAAAACGTATCGTTCAAATAAACATACGGAATTTCCTTAAATTCAAAGGCTTTCTTATCGGTCTTTGCCGTTTGTACCTGCCAGAAAAGATTCTTTGCTTGGGTGACAAGATTCACGATTTGCTTTTCATCCATTTGCGGCACAGGGGTAGCGGTCTTTGCAGTACTGACTTGAGTAGTCTGCACTGTCGGCAAGGACGCAGCAAAGGAAGTGAGTGGAGTCAGAGCAAAAATCGTAGAAGCGAGTAGTGCAGTTTTGATTACAACATTTCTCATCAAAATAACCTCTCTTTAGTAAAGGGAATCAATCATTTAGTTAGACGCAGAAAAAGAGAGTTTGCTACACGAAAGAGAAAAAAATTTCCAATCGGGGTTTTCCATCCCGTTCAGTCGAAGTATAGAGCCTACGCTATACGAACATGATGGACAGTCTATGCATTGATTTTGTAGAAATTGACATCCCGTTTCAGTTCGAATATTATAAAACTAATTTAAGTTCTATATTTTTCGAACAATAGGGATGTGCGAAACAATGACCCTCACTTTGGAAATCGATTTTGCTCCGGCGCACGAGTTAGCTTCCAGCTTTTATGCGTTCACCCACAAAAGCAGCCACAAAGTGCTGGAGCTTGGGGCCTCTTGGGTAAAATCAGTTAAGAATCGTTTACCCGAGAATTTCCTTAAAGAGATCGCCAATGACCCAGAGGTTTGTGATCTGAACTTACTGGTGTGGGCTTGTCCCGGAGAACGATCTCCCGAAGGATTTCTCGCTTGGCTCTCGGGACTCTCTTCTGGCGATTTGTTTGATTTGTTTTCCCGTTGGAGTGCCCAGGTACCGGCCGATCTCAGCACGAAGCGTGACAAATTGGTCTGGATGCTGAATGTATGGAACGAGCAGTATTTTTCCCAGGTAGAGCATGCGATCCTGGAAGGACTCCAGCAAAATGCCGAAGCGATGCGATCGTTGATGCCACTGATGCCTCCATCCGATTTGATGGAAAAGGCAACCAATGGATTCCGCCTGAATCCCGACGACAAACTGGAGAAAATCATCCTGATTCCGCAGTACCATTTTCGACCTGCGAACACGTCCTCACACTATGAACGAATCAGCTTTACCAAATACCCAGTCGACGCACTGCCGGTCGGGATAGATGAACCGTCCCCTTCTCTGCTGCGCTTTACCCGTGGCCTCTCTGATGAGAATCGATTGCATATCCTTCGCTTTATCGCGAAAACGCCCCAAACCTTCAGCGATATTGTCCGCCATTGCGGATTATCGAAAGGGACAGTCCACTACCATCTCATGCTCCTGCGTGCAGCGGGTCTAGTACGGGTCAGCATGACGGGCAACCTTGTCGAGTACAGCGTTCGGCGTGAAGCATTGAAGGATCTAAACTCGCAGCTAAATCACTATCTGGTTGAGTTGTAAGCGGGAAGGTCGTGAATCGAGAGTGTCATTGAAACCTAAGAGCTTCTTTATCATGGCCGCGGCGTTAACGATCTGTAGCTTAGGAGATACCTTCGGATTGCTTGCTCTTGAATGGATGGTCTATCTGCTGACTGGCTCGAAGCTGTCTATGGGAACTCTTGCCCTTTGCAGAGGAATCCCCGAAGTTGCAGGACGGCTTTTGGGAGCGCCGCTCATAGACCGCATCGACAAGAGACACCTGCTGACTGGTCTTAATGTGATCCGTTTTACAGCTATCGCCGTTCCGGTGTCGTGCGCATTCCTCGATGCCCTGCAGTTGTGGCAATTGTACGCAGCTGCCGTCATCACTGGATTATGCAATGCCCTTTTTGATCCGGCTGCGTTGGCGACTGTACCAATGCTTACCAAAAGGGATCGCCTCGTGAAAAGCTACGCGATTCTCGACGGCTTCAGAAACGGTGCCTCTCTTGTAGGTCCAATAGCAGCAGGGACAATGATCGCGGTTATCGGGGTAGACTTCACATTGGCCGTAAATGCTGCCTGTTATCTTCTCTCGGCGGCTTTCATTTGCTTTTTACCCCGAATGGGTGGCAAGCGTGAGAAGGCATCCGCACGTGATAGCAGTTATCTACGCGAGATCGTAGAAGGTTTATCGTTCTTTAAGCAGTATCCACCGATGCTTGTCATCATGATTCTCGTCGCGATATCCAATATGTGTTCCATGGCGGTTTGGACCATGATGGTGCCCTTCGTCCAGGATACGCTTCACAAAGATGCAAGCGGAATGGGATTACTTGGGACGTCCGTATCAATCGGAACTTTGGCGGCATTGCTCATCATATCGCTGATCGGAGATGTGAAAAAAAGAAGAATTCCAATGCTGGGGAGTTTAATCTGCATCGGCCTCCTATACATCGTGTTAGGTTCCAGCTCCCATTTTCAGACGGCTCTAGTCGTATCGGTAATGCTGGGAATGGCCGGCCCTTTTTTCAGCTCGTTCAGCACTGCCTTATTCGGGGGCTTGGTCTCCGACGGGATGAGAGGCCGAGTGATGGCTGTACGGTATCTCGTAGGGGGATCTCTTGCGCCATTGGGCGGATTTCTAGGCGGAGCGGTCGCACAAGTGCTTGGAGTCCCATTCATGTTTTCTCTAGCGGGATTGTTACCGTTACTTGCAGGTTTGAGCGGCTGCTTCATCCCTTTACTTAAAGAACTGGATGGAGAAATCTCAGAGGTGGCCGCGAGGAAAAGAGGGAGTGACAACCATACAGTTGCCACCTGAATATTCGGGGTTTACAGACGTTGCGCTAAACTTCCCAATCGTATTACGAGGTCAGCCAGTTTTTTACTGGTTGACCACTTTCTCCACCCGACACCCTTTTTCTTACCCTCCACGAACATGCCTTCCTAATCTTGCTAATAACCGGAGGCTGATTTCCGTCCATATCCCACTATAAAACAAACAAAAAAGAAATATATACATGATCATATCGACATGAAAGGTCTCTGAAACCGACGGGCCGAGCAGACGAAAGCGAAAGCCGTATAGCACCAGCGCTATTCCAGCCCATAGCACCACTGAGGAAAACAAGACAACCTGAATCCGGTTTTTGAAGTGCACAATGCAAAAGCCAAGTGCCAGCCCAAGCGGTCCTGTAGTAAACGAAAAGACGATAAGCTCACTCGGTTGAATGAGCAGCAATAGCATGATCGCAAGTGCATAAGCGGTTGCGCCCGAGCGCGGGGAAATGAGAGTCGCTACTACAATCGGCGCGGTAGCAAGAGGGCTGATCAAGTATCCTGGTCCCGGCATAAGGCCTCCCGCTAGTTGGAACAGCGTGGTCAGAGTACTGAGCAAGGCAATGGTGACGAGCGTTATGGTACGGTTTCCACTCAGCCGCGCTATCAGTGATGTGAATTCCATTTTCGGCAACGGTTTTACCCAATAACCCAGGAACTTCTCACGCATCGTTCAGAAGCCTCCTTCGACGCCATCACAACGACTTATGGTGAATCCAAAACACGTTACCACTTTATTCGGGTAAACATAAGATCATTCGACTCGAGCCCACCCAAAAGATCCAAAAAAGAAAAGCCTCCCAATAAATCTCTGGGAGGACACGTGTCGTTCAGTTATTTATCGTTGCTCTGCTAGGGACAAAAAAACTATCTTCTACATCTCTCGCGCTTAATGGCTTACTAAAATAGTATCCTTGGATCTCCATGCAATCACTTTTCGTAAGGATGTCCAGCTGATCCTTGGTTTCAATCCCCTCAGCTATCACATCCAAATTCAAGTGCTGTGCCATCGAGATGATCGTTGCCACAATGGCTTTATCGCTATTGTTTAGGGAAATATCCTTTATGAAGGAACGGTCGATTTTCAATTTGTGGATCGGAAATTTTTTTAAATAGCTCAAGGAACTATAGCCAGTCCCAAAGTCATCTAAACTGATCCGAATACCAAGACTGTTCAGATCCTGCAAAATGCTGATCGATACATTGGGGTCCATCATCATGCTCTCTGTTATTTCCAACTCCAAGTACTTTGGCTCCAACTGCGTTTCTTCGAGGATACTTTTTACATAGTCTACTAAATTCGGTTGGTGAAATTGCTGCGAAGACAAGTTTACGGACACGGGAACTAACGGTCCCCCCTCATCATGCCACTGCTTCATTTGTTGGCAGGCATTGCGCAAAACCCAAGTTCCCAATTCGAAAATCAAGCCTGTTTCTTCCGCTATGGGAATAAATAATCCGGGAGACAGCAGACCTTTCTTGGGATGATTCCAGCGAACAAGCGCTTCTACTCCGATCATGCGATTACTCTGGGCATGGAACTGCGGTTGATAGTATACCTCCAGTTCGTTCCGTTCGATAGCTTTTCGAAGATCGCTTTCCAGTTCGATATTCGTCATCAACTGAATATCCAATTCTTGAGAGTAAAATCGATGACCATTTTTCCCCTGTTTTTTTACTTCGTACATGGCCGTATCCGCCTTTTTCAACAATTCCACCGCGTTTTTTCCATGTAGGGGGAACAGTGCCGTACCTATGCTTGCCGAAATATAAAATTCATTATCTTTTAGGTGGAAGGGATACTTTAGCTCATCGATAATCCGTTCAGCCAATCGTGCAGACTCCAACCCGTCCGCTCCGGTTCTGCAAATGATGGTAAATTCATCCCCTCCCATTCGAGAGACTACCGCATCAAACCCAGCAGCGCTTTTTACAATGCGATTACCTACCCCTTGCAAAAACATATCCCCATAAGTGTGCCCGAGTGAGTCATTGATCATTTTAAACCGGTCAATGTCGATAACCATGACGGCGAAGAAGCCATCCCGTTCACATCGTTCAATCGACTGGGTAAGAAGTTCATTAAAATGTCTCCGATTGGGCAAACCTGTTAACTCATCATGGTAAGCCTGCTGTTTGATTTTCTCCTTAACCGCATTTTCTTCAGTGATGTCTTTAATAATGATATGATTGCCGACCACTTTCCCTTGAATGTCCACCGGGACGTTCATCACGCTTAATTCTACACGGCGCCCCTCCGGGTGAACGATCGAGGTCTCAAAGCTTCTGATTGATTGCTCAAACGATTGAACATATAATTCACTCGTTTTTTGTCTGACCTTTTCGTCTATCAGCAGCGAGATTTTTGAAATAGGTTGATTGATATACTCACCAGCTTGGATTCCGCTAATTTTGACCGCAGCCGGATTGATGTTTATGATGATTCCTTCCGTATCGATGGATATAATTCCATATTCGTTATTTTTGTACAAAGAACGATACCAGCTTTCGTTCTCCTCAATCACGGAATCCTTTTGGGAAAACCTTTTGTTGATGAATACGCCAAATAAAGTCACACCTAAAAGAATGAATGTAGCGACAACAATGATATAGGCCAGAGACTCCGTTTCTATCTGAAACCCGACATCGCTTTGTCCTGCTTCGATCACATGAAATTGGGCAGCAACCATTCCCGTATAATGCATTCCAGCGATCGCAGCGCCCATAATGAGCGAGCTTCCCAGCTTGTACAGATACGCCAATCGGGTTTTATCTTTGCGGAAATAAAATAAAAGCCATAATGCGGCAACCGAAGCCGTCAATGCAATGATTCCTGATAAGAGGACAAGCAAAGGATCATACGTGATCTGAATGATCATGGCAGCCATACCTGTGTAATGCATGCCGCATATTCCGATGGCCATCAAAATGCCCGCTACAAGGAGCTGTTTTTTGTCCAGTTTGTTTCTAGTAACAGTCAACAAGGCTATGCCTGAAACAACCACGGCAAAAAAAACGGAAATAACAACCCACTTGCTATCATAAAAAACCTTTATCGGTAACGTGAGCGCCAGCATTCCAACAAAGTGCATGGACCAAATGCCCAACCCCATGGAAAGCGCTCCGAATATTAACCATAGCATCCGGTGTTTTCCCTTGCTGGTGCTAATTCTCCCCGCTAAGTCTAGTGCGGAATACGAAGCCATTACAGCGATTAGATAGGATAGAAT
This sequence comes from Brevibacillus choshinensis, assembly GCF_016811915.1. Taxonomy (NCBI): domain Bacteria; kingdom Bacillati; phylum Bacillota; class Bacilli; order Caryophanales; family Paenibacillaceae; genus Brevibacillus; species Brevibacillus choshinensis. Next base: position 4,468,330 of record NZ_CP069127.1, read on the forward strand.
GACCAGAAACTGGTCATAAGTTCCATGTAAATGATGCTCCATGTATGATTCACCTGACTTTACATTAATTAGTAGTGAGCGAAAAACCTTGCTAGCGCTCCGCTCCCTTCACAAAGCCGACCTGCTGAAAATGACAAAGAGGATGGCGATCCAAGCCGGATACTTTCTTTCACTTTGCAAAAAAAGATTATATCCCTCTCTTCTGAAAGATTTCTGAACAAGGGAGGGTTATCCTTTTACAAGCATGAATGCCTATAGCTGCATCCCGACTCAGCTCTCCTCCTTTTTCTATCATAACGTCAAACTACTGGAAAAATAGTGTATGATTTGTTTATATTACGAAAATATACGAAAAAGCGTGAGAGTGCGAATGAAAAAGAAGACATTCCTCATTGTTCTACTATTCTTAATCGCCATTACCGGCATACGACTTTCGGTGCTCAGCATCCTAAAGCCAATCGACCAGCCCTTCGCCGTAAATGGAAAACTGGACCTGCGGGGTTTTCCCATACCCGAAAAAGATGTATTGCATTTGAATGGGGAGTGGGAGTTCTTTCCCTCTCAGTTAGTAAAGCCAGGTATGGGCGCGATGAATTCCATAGCAGATAAAACGAATATACAGGTTCCTGGTGCATGGGAGGGAGCATTTTCAGGAAATCACGATCAGACATTTCTCTATGGAACCTACCGATTGCAAATCATCCTTGATAAAGCCGTAGAGCAGACATTGCAATTGAAGATGAGTGAAATACGAACGGCTTCGGCTGTGTATATTAACGGCCATTTAGCAGGGAGTTCTGGGCACCCATCAGAACGAGTGGGACGTCATCTGGCCAAGAATGTGCCTTATTCCATTCTCATCCCCCCCAAAAGCAGCGCCATCGAAGTGATGATCCACGTATCCAACCATGCAGGTGAGGGTGGCATTACTCAACCTATTTATTTTGGAACGTTAGAAGCAGTCAATCAACACTCCCTGCTTTCAATGAGCCTTCAATTTTTGTTAAGTATTGTTTTTATCGTACACGCAGCCTATGCCGTTATGCTCTATTTCCTGGGAGCAGCGAATAGAAGCTTACTTTATTTTTCACTGTTGATCCTCAGTGCGATTGTCAGTGTCCTGACTGTCGATGAAAAATTGCTTCTAATTTGGTTTGATTTTCCCTATGAGTTGACGGTGAAGATCGCCATATTATCCTATATTGGGGTTGCCTCCTTTCTACCGCCGTTTCTATACTTCTTATTCCCTGAATATGGAAACCTACGGGTCATCAGGTGGTTTGGAGTCTTTTGCCTGGTATATGGCACTTTTATCATTCTCGCGCCGTCTGTTTACGCGGCTCGTTTCGCTCTCAAATTTCTCGGGCTATTCTTGTTGGGTTCCATCGTCATATCCGTCTATATTCTCCAATCCGCTTTCAGGAAGGAAAAGGACGTCATTTATTTGCTCTTGGCCTGTACCAGTCTTGCGGTTAACATCATCTGGACGAGTGCTAAAAATAGACTTGGTTTTGAGATGATGCATTACCCGTTTGATTTGATCATCGCCATTTTCTGCTTTGCCGGATTCTGGTTCAAACGCTTTTTTCGGGCGAATACGCAAGCCACCCAGCTTGCTGAAAAGCTCCAGCTTGCCGATAAGCAAAAGGATGAGTTTCTGGTAAATACATCCCATGAATTACGAAACCCGCTACACGGCATTATCAACATTACACAGAGCGTTTTAGACGATAGATCCACCCCAGTATCGGAAGAGCATCGAAAAAGGCTAGAGATCCAAATTACCGTAGCGAGAAGAATGGCCTTGATGCTAAATGATCTATTGGATGTCACACGACTGAGAGAAAAAACCGTTAGCCTGCAAATCAGAAGCATCCGCCTTCAGTCCATTGTTACCGGGGTCCTGGAATTGCTCCGATTCATGCTTGACGGCAAACCGCTTCAATTACATATCGACATTGCTGAAAACTTCCCCGCAGTCAAGGCAGATGAAAACAGACTGATCCAAATCCTATTTAATTTGCTGCATAATGCGATCAAATTTACGGAGAAAGGACATATCACCATTCATGCCTCCATCGAAAATGAAAGGGCCAGCATTCAAGTGGCAGATACGGGCATCGGTATGGATAAAGAGACCCAGCAGCGGATCTTTTTCCCCTACGAACAAGGCCACACCGAAATGACGATGTATGTCGGCGGATTTGGTCTCGGGCTTAGCATTACCAAGCAGCTGGTCGAGCTGCACAGCGGAACCATCAGCGTGAAATCTTCACCCGGTGAGGGCACTATTTTCACCTTTACTTTGCCTTTATCCGGAGCGGAAGCACTTCCATCTGAAACAGAGCTGTTACCTGCTGCCAGTAGTTATGGTGGTGAAGCAGCGGCAACGAAATATCTGCTAGCTGACGAAGCGATGTCTGAAAGTACAGTCGTCGCGACGAATAAACCGAACATATTAATGGTGGATGATGATCCCATCAACCTGAAAATATTGGTCGATATTCTGGGTACCGTACCATACAGCATCTCAACCGCCACTAGCGCCGCGGAAGCACTTGCGAAGCTAGAGTTTGGTCACTTTGACCTGATCGTATCGGACGTGATGATGCCCCATATCTCCGGCTATGAATTAACACGCATCATTCGAGAACGGTATGCCATTTCCGAGCTTCCGATCTTGCTGTTGACTGCCCGAAATCGTCCCGAAGATATTTTTGCTGGGTTTCAATCAGGCGCCAATGATTATGTGACCAAGCCGGTTGATTCGATGGAACTGAGATCACGCGTGCGTGCCTTAACCACTCTGAAGCTTTCGATCGAAGAACGGCTTCGTATCGAAGCTGCGTTCCTGCAAGCCCAGATACAGCCTCATTTCCTTTTTAATACGTTAAATTCGATCGCCTCTCTCGGAACGATGGATACTTCAAGAATGCTATCCTTGCTGGAGGAATTTAGCCAATACTTACGAATCAGCTTCGACTTCCAAAATTCCGAGCGCGTCATACCTCTTGAACGCGAATTAGCTCTTGTACGATCGTATCTGTACATCGAGAAAGAAAGATATGGGGAACGAATCGATATACACTGGAAACTTGACTCAGGCATCTCCATTTCTTTGCCGCCTCTTTCCATACAGACCTTAGTGGAAAATGCCTTGCACCACGGGATTCTAAAACGCGCTTCAGGAGGAAGGATCGATATTCATATCACTGACAAAGGGGATTCTATCGAAGTCTGCATTTGCGATAATGGCGTTGGGATGAGCGAAGAGAAGCAAAACCAAGTGTTCGAAAAGCAAGCGGGTGCAGCCGCTAAAGGTATTGGTTTGCGTAATACGGACAGACGCCTAAAGCAGCTGTACGGCACAGGATTACGTATGGATAGTTTCCCTGGCCAAGGGACTGCCGTTTCCTTTCATATCCCAAAAAAGGAATGAGCCCACAGCTCATTCCTTTTTTTCCTGCTTCCACTGGAGATACCAATCCGTGATCATTTGACTCGGCCGCTCATCCAATTCATTTTCCAAAACGGTTGCCAATGCCTGGTATTGGCGATGCACAGCTGGGGAGTTATTCAGTGAGGCATATAGCTTCATCAACTCAAAATGGGCTTCTTCCTCTTGCGGATAACGGTTGCATACGTCCAGATACTTCGCGATCGCCTTCTCTTCTTGTCCCATCTCTACGTAAGAATTTGCGATTTGAAAAGAGTAGTTCTGCCAAAGCATTTTCAGGCGATGGCGTTCACTCTCCGCCCACCAGTACTCGTAATCCTGCAGATAATCCCCTGTGTATGCCGCCAAGGCTTTTTCATACTCATCGATTGTTTCATCGGACAGGGAAGGTAACGCACTTATGTGCATTTCCCATTCATCCACATCAACCATAGCCTTTTCGAGATTCAATATGTATCCGTCCATGACATTCTCTAATTTGATATGAGGTTCAAAGCGCTGCAGGACTTTACGAATCAAATAAACGGTCGTGTACAATTGAGAATACGCCTTGCTCATATCGGCATCCGGCCAAAGAAGATCAACGATGACGGATTTGCGAACGAGTTTTCCTCGATATTGGAGTAAATACAAGAACAGCTCTTGTGCGCTGCTGGTTCGCCAACGAAGCAGCGAAGATTGGTGGTCTTCCACTTCAATCGATAAATGCTGGAGCATTTTTATGTGAATCGGTTGAATCGATGATACACTTGTTTGCGTTTCTCCATCCGCACGATCCTTTATTCGCTCCCATGTTTTCAATAATCGTTCTGTTCCGAAGGGTTTTAATAGGTAATCAAGCGCGTTCAGTTCAAATGCTTGAACGGCATAATCGTCATGGGCTGTTACAAATACGATCTGCAGCTTAGGCTTTTTTTCTAGCAATTGTTCTGCCAGCTCTATACCATTTACTTCTGGCATATGAATATCCAAGAACACCACATCTACATCTTCCTGAAGAATCGCTTCTCTCCCTTCGAACGAGTCCATATACTTCCCTACAATCTGGGCGTTTTCCATTTTTAGAAGTAGTTTTTCTAGAAAATTCAAAGAAAGATATTCATCGTCTATTAAAATGATTTTCATTGACTGCTCCTATTTACCACTAATATATTTTCATACATAAAAATATAATGGAAAACTATACTTTATGTAAGGATTTTCCACCACTCTTCTTATTCCTTTCACAAAAAGCAGCCTCCCTTTTTGGAAAACCACTTTCTCTTCAGGAAACAAACTATTTCATACGCTCCTCTTTTTGCCGATGCAATCTTTTTAGGACTTGCGTTACCTATGCTTGTTTCCCCATTGTCCTACTCATAGCGAATGAAGTCAAAATGAAAAGGCTTGAGTCCAGTACAAAACCGAACTCAAACCGTTCTGATTGCTGAAACACTTCAACAGGCATCCAATGAAAAAAGCCCTCCCGGAAATAGCCGTGGAGGGCTTTGATCAGTCAGCAGAAGCTGGTGTTACGCTTTTTGTTTTCTACGAGAAAGCAGGATGTTGATCCCGACCAGTATGGAGGCGATTCCCGCATAGAGTGTGCCTGCGTTCGCTTCCTCCCCGGTCTTGGGTAAAACTGCTCTGGATTCCTGACCTAACACTTCCCCGTTGTTGTTCGCCTGGCTGTCATCTACCGCACCAGCAGGATTGCCGGAGCCTGAAACAGGATCAGTTTGCCCGGCGTTGTCCATCTGTCCTGCATCTGCATTGCCGGTCGATCCTTGGGTGCTTGGAATTGTCGGTGTGGTCGGAACAGTCGGTTGTACAGGGTTACCCGTTCCACCTGTACTCGATCCACCTGTGCTTCCGGGCTGCGTCGGTTTGACTGGCTTGTCAGGCTCGTCCTTGTCTGGCCTGTCCCCATCGGATCCTCCGCCGTGGTCACCTCCGCCATTGTCGCCTCCGCCGTTGTCACCTCCGCCATTGTCGCCTCCGCCGTTGTCACCTCCGCCGTTGTCGCCTCCGCCGCTGTCGCCTCCGCCGTTGTCGCCTCCGCCGTTGTTGCCGCCTCCGCCGTTTCCGCCTCCGCCGTTTCCGCCGCCTCCGCCTCCGGAAGCTACCCTGTTCTCTGCTACGACTTCCACGATCTCTGTCTGGCTTCTGACAATCTCAAAAGGTACAGGTTTCCCGCTTTTGACGTATCCGGTCGGAGCCTTTGTCTCCACGAACTGGTATTTACCCGGATTCAGTCCGTTCAATTCAAGCTCCCCGTTTTCATTCGTGACCAGATCGGTCATCTCGTTGCCGTCTTTGTCTTTGATGATGTCACCGTTTTCATCCTCGAGAGAGAATACCGCGCCTTTCAGCTTATGGTTCGGATAGCCCTCTCTCACCTTGATCAGCTTGACCGAGCCCGGGATCAGCTTGTTGGTGATCGTCAGCTCTTTCAGGCCTTCCTCGGTAAGCTCGAAGTCATACGGCGCAGCTAGCTCGTAGTCGGCTAGGGCTTTCTTTTCAACGAATCGGTAAGCTCCCGCCTTTAGTCCATCTACGCGCAGTTTGCCGCCGCTTCCTGTCGCCCCGGTGTACACGACTTTTCCGTCAGCATCCACAAGATCGAATACGACGCCATCCAGAGGCTCTTTCGTGTAGTGGTCAACCTTTAGCAGCTCGACAGAACCGACATTGATCGTGTTTTCGATGTCCTGTTTCAACACTTGTGTCTGGTTCGCCGCAATCGTGAATTCGATCGGTGCTGGGTCAAGCTTGTATCCCTTCGGCGCTGTCTTTTCTGTCAGTAGATACTTGCCTGGCTTCAATTCCCCTTTGGAAATCTTGCCGTTCGCATCCGATGTCAGTTCCGCTACATTCTCAAGTGATCCGTTTCCGTTCTCAAATTGCAGCTGGAAGATCGCGCCCGCAAGCGGAACCGCGTGATTCTCCGCATCGACTTTGGTAAATTCGAATCCTTGGCGCAGCAGCTTGTTGCCGACCGTAAGTTCGCATTCGGAGGTCGGTGCAGCGTCCGGATCGGATGGAGCAGGTGCCGCGCAGCCAACGATTCCTGCTGCCGGATCAGATGCCCCTTGCTTCAACGTGATCTTTTTCCCACCCTGGTAGTCAGGACCGATCACATAACCGGCAGGAGCCGCCACTTCCTTCAATACGTACGTCTTGAGCTTCAGATTCGTGAAGAGTGCTACCCCGTTGCTATCCGTTTCCACTTGCTTGATCAGCGTAGCGCCTGACTTGTCGTACAAGGCGAAAACCGCTTTCTCCAACGTCGTCGCCGGATTGTCGGCATCTACCTTGACCACCTTCAGATCGCCGGACGGGGTCGTCCCGCCGCCTCCAGCCCCCGACAGGATAACGCGAATTCCTTCGCTGCCGTTTTCATCGACTCCTACTACGGTGACACCGTGGAAAGCGGCCGAATTGCTGATGATTTCGCCGTAGCTCGCATTGATAAACGATTTGTACTCCAGGATGTACGCCCGACTCAGCTCATTTTTGAAAGTGAGAGTAAAGGTGTTTCCCGCTACATCCAGTGCGTAATCGTCACTGTCCATTTCTTCCCCTTTGGACAGGATCCCGTTGGCCGTCACTTTCGTGGTATAGAGCTTGAAGGAATCCGTGATGAGGATTTGTTTGTCAGACAGCGTGTCGGTCAGCACGGCCCCCGCACCTATGGTAGACTGGCTGGGGTTGACCGTCACTGTCCAGAAAGCGAACTCCTCATCCTCACCGGAGCCTTGCTTGCCCGATTTGAGAAGGTACTTGCCGCCGTGAGTCGGTCTAATGGTCGTAGAAGCTTGGTACAACGGCGCGCTTGCAGGATCACCATAATGCAAGGTCGCGTTGTTTTTGTATTCAGCTAACACATCATGGCCTTCGAGGCTCGTCTGGTACGTGATGCGATGAGCGGCATCGATGTTCCCGAGCTCCAGAATGAAACCGTCGCCCTCAGCATTTTGGATTTTCTCAAAGTGCTTGGGTTCGATCGGATCCCCGACGATTTTTACCCCGTTGGCCCCGCCTGTCAGCTCCAGTTTATTAACGGTCAACGAGCCGTCCACAAACGTCTGGTCGCCTGTATACACATCTTGGATCACCGCGTTTTCGATCTCATACAGATTGTAGTTGATGTCAATGGTCCACGTGATGATCTTTTTCTCGGCGTCATACCAGCCTGTTTTGCTTCCGTTGTTCGTGGTGTAGCTGTCTGGAGTGACCGAAGCAGCTTTGACGAGCGTATGCCCCACGCTCTTATGGTCGTCCCACGTCAGCGTGGCATCGTTCGTGTAGCTTTTGGGACGATCGGGAATGCGAGGGTCAAAGGAAGTCTGGTAGGTGATTTCATAGGCACCAGATATCGTTCCTTTGAATGCAATGGTAAACCCTTCACTGTCCGCATCCGCTACGACGGTATAATCGTCTTCCTTTTTCAGCCCGGAGATTTCCAGGCTTCCCGGCAAGAACCGCAGTCCCTGGTTTTCAAAACGGTCTTTGATGACGACATTGCTCATGTCCCATGGACCTGAGGGAGCGTCCATGTTCAGGCTCATGCGCCAATCGATCGTTTTGCTCGCGTAGTCGATCTTGCTTACGTTTTTGGCGAAAATGTTCTCCTGAATCTTTCTCTCCCAGGTCACAGTCTCCTGATTGTACATTTTCACTTCGTTCGATAGCACAGCATTCGCGTAGACGCGATCCTTTGGTTTGGTCTGATAGGTGATTTCATAGGCGTTGTCTATGCCGCTGGCAGCAATGAACTCCAAGCGGAAGCCATTTGACAGCTTGGCGAAGGAGTAGTCTGTCCCAAGAGTAAGCTTGTCCCCGACTCTGGTGCCCTTCCCGTCGTCGCCGATCGCCACTCGATAGACCGTCAAGGAGCTTTCAATCAACTCCTGGCTGTCGTCCAAAAAAGCGTCCTCGATCCACGCATTGCCAAGATCCAGATGCTGTTCGTTGTAATTGTAGTAGATCGCCCAGTCGATCGTTTGGGTTTTCGAATTGTAACCCGTCGAATCTTTTGCCAAAGGCTTGCTGTATTTGGCAGAGACACTCGCCGTATCCTGCCAAGGCAAAGGCAGATCGTCGGATTCGACCTTGGCTTTGTTGGCAAAGCTCTGGTCGGTCTTGTCCGTGATGCTGGTGGTGTACGTCACCCGGTAGGCGCTGTCGATGTCACCGAAGGGAATGGTAAAGCCGTTGGTTTCCGGCAGCATCGCAGCTGTCTTGCTCACCGTTCCTGCTTCCTTGACCGAGCCATCCAGCTGGACCTCGAGCGCGGTTACCTTGACAGAATTCAGATCCAATTCCAAGCCAGCTGGCAGTTCATCCGTAAAGATAGCATTCTTGATCGATTTTTCTCCGAGGTTGAAATCCACGGTCCAGTCAATCGAGCCGGGATTCATGCTTTTGTTCGCTCGGCCACCCTTCTCGATGTCGCTGGTATTTGTGCCTAGGAAGTGAACTTGAATGGGGTCGATTCCGTCCAGCTCAAATTTGATTTGCTGCTTCGTGCCGCCCTCGAATTTGCTTTCGTCAAACTGGCGCCATACGTAGAAATTGCCCGTTACTTCCGTCCCATCATCAATGGAATCGTTAAAAGTGAGAGTAACTGTCCCGTTCCCTGTCACTTCAAACGTTCCTACATCACCATCTAGCTCACCTTCCTCCGAATTCGCCAGTTCAAACCTGTCCGGCAGATCGAAGGTAAAGGTGGCGCCGTCCGAATAGCTGTGCCCCACAGGGAGCTTCCACGTAAAATCGATTTGCACGCGCGACCCTTGCTCCGGGCGAAACTCCTCGATGCTGGTGCCATTCTCGCCCTTCATGACCACGCTGGTGATGATGTTTTCTTCGATGACGGTTTCTTCCGGGTCTGGGACTACAACCGGCGGGGCATCGGGCAAGGGTTCTGTGGGAGGGGGGACCGTTTCTTCAACTGGGCTAGTCGTCCCTCCGCCTGGAGTGCTCGTGTCTCCGTCTGGTGTGGGCGTCCCGTCTGGTGTGGTCGCCCCTCTGTCTGGTGTGGTCGTCCCTCCGTCTGGTGTGGGCGTGTCTCCGTCTGGTGTGGGCGTCCCTCCGTCTGGTGTGGGCGTCCCTCCGTCTGGTGTGTGCGTCCCTCCGTCTGGTGCGGTCGTCCCTCCGTCTGGTGTAGTCGTCCCTCCACCTGTGGTCGTGTCCCCGCCTGTGGTCGTGTCTCCACCTGCTGTCGTGTCTCCACCTGTGGTCGTGTCTCCACCTGTGGTCGTGTCCCCACCTGTGGTCGTGTCTCCTCCCGTGGTCGTGTCTCCTCCCGTGGTCGTGTCGCCACCTGCTGTCGTGTCTCCACCTGTGGTCTCCGTCTGCCCGGTAGTCTCGGCGTGCACGGCCGATGCCATCCCGAAAAAGCTGTGGATGATCAGCATGAATGCCACAGCTATACTCCAATATTTCCTTTGCATACACTCCTCCTGAACTCTTTCAAACTCCTATGTTTCCTAAAAGGAACATTGTCAGCCGAAATTCTTCAACTTCGCTTGCACGATCAGCCGATCTGTCGGATTCTTCTTTCCAATGGGAGTACAGGTAACTAGCGTGAGCAAAGGTTCCTTCTGATCGGCAAGGACCTCTACTTTCGTACGGTCCACTACAAAAGCTTTGATGACGACAAATACATATCTCCCGGTTTTCGTCTCGATCTCGATCTCGTCATTCGGCGCGAGCTCGTTTAGACGATTAAACTGTTTGCCGTAGGTGACAGCACGGTGTCCTGCCAAGCCGACGTTGTTCCTGCCGAATTCCTTCTCCGGCTCAATCATGCCTACGCCTTTGCGTAGAGCCGACTCGTCCGAACCTTCGAAAATCATCATGTTCAGATCGATCCTAGGAATCCGGATTACGCCCCTCGCGCCATCGAGCAGCTCGACTGCGTCTTGCCGCACGCTTGCTTGTTCAGCAATAGGCGACTCGGCTTCATCGATTTGCGTGCCTACGTAGCTCAGTTGCTCGAAAGCCTCAATCAATCGCTCTTGCTTTTGATCAGCAGCTTTCTTTTCCACTTGGGGATACATTAGGAGAAAAATGCCTGCCAGGATAAAACCTGCTCCCCAAAGCATGCGCAACTCCCTCTCCCCTTCCCGCACCGTTTTTTCGTTTCACTTTCCTCCTCCCTGTACTGTCTCGTTATGAATGGGGATATCATCTGTCTCTGTTGGATGGCTATTTCGGACGTATGTATAACAAATGAAAAATACCCCAAATGATCATAAATTTCTGACCTATACAAATTCTGAACAACCAGCCAAAAAAGGGGTGTCCTGATCAGCGCTGTCTCGCTTCAGGACACCCCCCACACTACATGGGCATATTCGGCTCTATTTCCATCTCATCTGCTGATCTTCGTCCGCTGGCTCGAATGAACCACAAAAAGCGTGCCCACCGCCATCGCATCCGCCACGGTCAGTAAGCACGCCTCCCACATCATCGATCGTCCGCTTTACGCTTGCTGCGCACAGCTGACATCGCCTCCATAAATTCTTCCTTGTCGATGACGTTTAATTCGTAGAGCTCCCGAATCTCATCTTCAATCAAAAGCAAGTCCCCCTCGGGGTCCCCGGTATAAATAAACAGTCCGAAGCGGTGCAGAAACGCCTTTAAGTCGAAATCACTCGGGCGAGAATTCAATGGGCTCCCTCCAGATCGATTTCCATCCTCGCGAGGACGGCATCGTAGTCAAACTCGACAGCAAAGCCGGTAATGACGATGATCTTCGCGTTCGGATACGCTTCTTGCCACGCCTCCTCTTCATCCGGTTTCAGGCCGACGATGTACAGCGGATCAGTGGACAGCTGCGGGTCAGTCTTGCAGAGCTGTAAAAACTCATGCGTCCGCTCCTGCTCCCCTGCTGCATTCAGCACCATAACGGCGCGCTTTACCTCGCCTGACTTTCTTTGCCCAGCCAACATTTCAAACGTTTTCGCCGTCGGCACCAAAGCGTTCACCTCAGGGAAACGGTCGAGAACCTCATCCAGCCAGTCATCCTCTTGCCAGGCCAGGTAGTACAGCATTGCAGTAGACATGTTGATAAACACCTCATGGATATATACTTGACAACTTTCTGAACGATTCTTCTTTCTTTTCTATTATAGCACGGAAGTCGGCAGCCTGCCCATTTCGCTCGCTTGACTTCGCTCGACCCTTCACGTAAGGTGGAAAAAGTAAGCAAGTTACACCCCACTTATCTTCGTGTGAAAAGAGGTTTTCCCCGTGAATAAGAAGCACCTTGCCCTCTTGTTCTTGATTGCTTTTCTCACCATGCTGGGCTTTGGTATCATCATTCCGATCTTGCCGTACTTTGCGGAGAAGCTGGGTGCATCATCCTTACAAATAGGTATACTGTTCGCCAGCTATAATATTATGCAGCTGATCTTTGCCCCGATCTGGGGCGCGCTTTCTGACCGCATCGGACGCAAGCCGCTGGTCGCATTTGGACTGCTGGGCTTTTCCATCACCTTTATCCTGTTTGGATTGGCGGAGAGCTATACAGCCATGCTGGCCTACCGGATTATCGGCGGAATTGTCTCTGCTGCAGCCATGCCAACCGTAACCGCGATGGTAGCTGACCTGTTCCCACCTGAGGAGCGCGCGAAGGGGATGGGCGTGATTGGAGCCGGCATCGGACTGAGCTTTGTGTTTGGCCCTGTCATCGGTGGACTTTTGAGCAGCTACGGCTTTGCAGTCCCTTTCTTTGCTTCCGGGACCGTCGCCCTGCTCACCTTCTTCGTTATTTTGTTCGCCCTGCCGGAAAGCTTACCCAAGGAAAAACGTACGGGACATGCTTCCAAACGGGCGGGAAATCCGCTGGTATCGCTCTTCGGCTCCCTTTCCCTGCTGTACGGCATCCTGTTCATTGTCTCGTTCGCCTTTTCCGGGCTCGAAACGACGTTTGCCTTGTACATCAACGACTTGTACGGCTTCACCTCCAAAGACTTGGGCTACATGTTTCTCGTCATGGGGATCATTTCCGCATTCGTCCAGGGCGGACTGATCGGAAAAATGGTGAAGAGCATGGGAGAAGCAGCAGTCCTGACTCTTGGGATACTCCTGTACGGCATTGGCTTTTTTGCCATCCCGTTATCTGGAAACTTCTGGGTGCTCGCACTCGTCCTGTCTTTGTTCGGTGCAGGACAAGGCATGATCCGCGCGACCGCTACGGCCATGATCACGCACCGTACGACGCAAGGACAAGGAGTCACGACTGGCGCGATCAGCTCAATGGACAGCTTGGGCCGAATCCTCGGTCCACTGGCAGGAGGCGCTGTGTACCAGTTTACCTCCAGCGGTCCGTTCTTCCTGGGCGGCGTGCTGATGGTGCTCATCCTTCTCTGGTTCCGCACCAGCTATAAGCGTTTGCCTGAGCCGAGCGCACAGGCATAAGAAAAAGGATCAGGATTTCAGTCTTTACACGGAGTCCCGATCCTTTTTTCTTTTTCATAGGACTTTATTAGATACCAGGTCCTCCGCGAGAGCTGTTAATTCGTCAGTTTGGATAGTGCCCCGAAATAATCGACGACGACTTCACGGAATTCTAGAGCAGCTCGCGAAATATACCGACTCCTGTGCCATAATAAAGCGATTTCCCGCACCAATTCGTGATTCTCTACTTGGAGATATTTGATTTGTTCCCGAGAATCTCTTGCCGTACTTGGTATGAAGGCTATGCCAATGTCTGCTTCCACAAGCTTGATTAGCCTTGCAGGTTCATCTCCCTCATACACATATTTAGGTGCAAATCCAACCGATCTGCATATTGAGTCTACTAAATCGCGTGTACCGTAACCTCTCTTTACGCCGACAAACCATTCATCCCTCAATTCTGTCAAAGATACGATGCTTCGGTCTGCCAGTCGATGTCCCCTTGGAACAGCTACGAGGATGGGGTCGATGAACACGATTTGACATTCAATGTCATCCTCTTGTATAGGTGGTGAGGACAAGCAAAAATCGACCTCTCCTCTATGAAGAAGCGCAGCCATTTCCTGCGTGCTCAGCATTTGTACGTGAAATTGGATATCAGGCAGCTTTTTCCGAAACTCTCGAAGGATATCGGGCAGCGTGCTTGCAGTAGTCACCGCCAATTCCAGTGTGCCATGCTCCGGGCTGGACAAATCGCTAAGCTCCAGCTTCCCCTGTTCCAATTCAAACAATGCTCTTTCCGCACGGCGCAGGAATTTGCTTCCGAACTCATTCAACCGCAGCTTTCTCCCTTTTCGATCAAATAGAGGGACTCCTAGATCCTCCTCCAATCGTTGAATCGTTTTGCTTAGTGACGATTGGGTCACATGCAGGCTTCGTGCAGCTTCGGTCACATGTTCCATACGAGCTACCTCGAGAAAGTATTGCAGTTGAAGAAGTTCCATTTCGCATCCTCCGTTCATTCCTTCAAATCAATGAAATCATAACATGAAATGCGTTGGAGTAAATGTTTGGTTTACAGTACGATATCATCAAAACGCTTTAGGGGGGCTGAAAATGGGGGCTCACAGCAGGTGGTTGATGATTTCCGTTGGACTGGGGATACTATTGAACCCATTAAATTCTTCGATGATTTCTGTTGCTATTGCGAGGCTGCAAGATGTGTACCGTCTTGACTTCACTGTTGTTTCGTGGATCATTTTCTCTTTCTACATTGCGAGTGCCATCGCTCAACCTGTCATGGGAAAGGCAAGCGATTTGTTCGGCCGTAAGAAGATATTTCTTACCGGGCTTGTCGTATCCTTCATAGCATCATTATTGGCTCCATTATCACCAAACTTTGGGTGGCTCATTGTGTTCCGAATTGTGCAAGCAATCGGAACAAGCATGATGGTTGCAGTTGGAATGGCCCTTGTACGAATTCATATTACGGAGAAACAAGCGACTGCGCTGTCCGTATTGTCTATCTTCCTATCCGGAGCAGCAGCGATTGGACCGTTTATCGGCGGGGTCTTGATTCATTATTGGGATTGGTCTGCTATCTTTCTCGTTAATATTCCGTTCTTGGTGGCGAGCTTGCTGTTAGCTTGGAGGATGATTCCAAAGGACGAATCCCCAACATCCGTGCTACTTAGCATGTCCTTTCGAAAATGGCTGGATTTGATTGATGCAACAGGGATCCTGCTCTTCACAGTGGGCCTGGTTGCACTGCTATTTGGATTACTGTCAGCAAAATCATCCGGGCATGTCTCATTGTGGCAGATCATTGTCGGGGTGATTGGCCTCGTGCTGCTTTTGGCTTTCGTACGACATGAGTTAAAAACGGCGTCACCCTTTATTCCTCTGCGGACATTCGCCAAGTATCCTGCGATGACTTGGGTCAATGTCGAATTCATGCTTGTTAACGTCCTTTTTTACTCGCTTTTTTTCGGGCTTCCGTCCTACTTGCAAAAGGTGCGTCATGTCAGCGAGTTCCATACAGGGATTCTCATGCTAAGCTTAGGTTTGTGCTCACTCGTTGTTTCTCCAATAGCAGGACGATGGATTGATAAATCAGGACCTCGGTCGGCATTGATCGTATCCGCACTACTAATGGCATTTGGGTCTGTGTGGCTCGTGTTGTTACATCAAGATTCACATGTCATCAGTGTGTGTTTGGCTTTAGCTGCGTTTGGTATCAGCAACGGGTTAAACAATGTCGGTATGCAAGCAGCCTTGTTCAAAAGTTCTCCAAAAGAAATAATCGGAGTAGCATCCGGATTATTTAATACATCCAGATACCTGGGGACCATTCTATCCTCGTTGTTGATCGGCATTGTAATGGGAGATCAGTTCAGCTCCGAGGGGTTGCGAGTGCTGGGGATTATCCTCACGACAATCGCATTGTTCTTGGTATTCATGAGTCTGCGACGGGAATCGAGACAATTGAGTCCAGCTTCCAAGTGAGCAACGCATTCATGAACGTAAGATGCGCATGCCAAATATCCTTCCAGAAACTTAGTGGAAGGCTTTTCTTTTCCTGATCTTTTATAGGATTTAAGCTAAATCAAGGAAAGCTTGTTCTCCGGTTTCAGATAGAATCGTTGCCTCGACTTTTTTGCCGATACCGGGAATCGATTGGATCATCTCATATTCTTAATGGGAAGCCCCCGGCTGACCTCAGCATACGACGGGTTCGATCGTGTAAAAGATCAAGCCAGTCTAACACTTTATTTTCGTGTTATGACTGGCCTTGATCCGCATTATCGCCCGCTCGACTGTACGATTTTCGCCATTTCAATCGGCTTTTCTTTCAGGAACAGTGCGCTGATGGCAGCCAATCCCGCCAATGCGGAGAAATACATAAAGACGTTGGTAAAATCAAAGCTTCCGCCCGAACCGACATTGACCAAGTATCCAGCGACTAATGGCGTCAGAAACGCGCCCAGCTGTCCGCTGCCATTGACAAGACCCGTGGCCCCCCCGACGACCTCGCTCGGGTAGCGCTTCTGCAGAGCTGCAGTGACGGATCCGGAATTGAAAGCAACGAAGAATCCCGAGAGGAATAGCATCGCAAGCAGGACAGGGACATTTCCCTTTTCAACAGTGCCGATCATCCAGAGTACCGGAATGCATCCGAGGTTGGCGATCAAGGCGATCGGTTTCATTCGTCCCAGTTTGTCCATGAGCCAGCCTCCCAACAGGATGCTCACAATGCTGATCACGGAAGGCAATGAGGCGACATACCCCATCTCCTTGATGTTAAAGCCGTGCTGCTTGACCAGGAAGGTGCTCAGCCATGTCGTGAAGCCCCAGAGAATCCCCATTTGGCAGAACATGATCAGGCAGATGATATAGAACGTACTGTCCTTCAGATAGACTTTATTTCTTCCTTTTTCAGTGGTTGCCTCGGGCATCGTTACCCCTTTGTCGGCACGGATCAGGTCCATTTCCTCTTGGCTCACTCTGCCTTTTTTGTACATTTCATCTGGCGTGTCCTTAAAGAATAACCACAGCAGCAAAACTCCGATCGCCCCTGGGATTGCCAAGGTATAAAAGACGGGCCTCCACTGACCATCAAACAGAGTGGCGGAAAGATTCGTCAAGACAATCGGAACGATAGCCAATCCGACGTAATTGGACGTGTTGAAAATCGAGAGGGCCGTTCCCCGCTGGGAGTATGGAAACCAATTGCTGATCGCCTTTGCCGCAGGCGGGAAATGATGGGCCTCACCTAACCCCAAACCGATTCGAACGGCAATGAATTGCCCAAAGTTTTTCACGAAACCCGTGACCACAGTGACGAGAGTAAAAGTTATGATAGCGACATTCATGACCTTTTTCGGTCCGAACTTATCTGCCAGAAAGCCGGACGTAATCTGACCGATGGCGTAGGCAAAAAAGAACGCAGATGCGATTTGCCCAACCTCTACCGGAGTCAAATTCATATCCTTTTGAATAAAGGGTAAAAACGTTAACACCGCCACGCGATCGAAGTAATTGATAATGTAGAGCAGCCAAAGAATGAAAAGGACGACGTACCGATATCCCCATGCTTTTTTGACAGCAGCAGACATAATGCCCCCCCTTTTACTGGTTTTGAATAGTAAGTTGAAGCTAGCAGTTGGACTGAGGAATCGGTTTTTCGTTCACGTTAAGCAACAATTGTTCATAAGCTTCTACACTAAGCCCCATGCTTAACGCGCCATCTATGGAGATCGCTTGACCAGTAATATAAGCAGCTTCATCCGTACAGAGATAATGGACAAGCGAAGCTACTTCTTCTGGAGTGCCGTAACGGCCTAGGGGGATGATTAGCTTCGTTGCCTGCCTTTGAGCGTCGGTTTCCCAATTTACCATAGGGGTAGCTATTTTTCCTGGACAAATGCAGTTCACTCTAATATTTTTGGAGGCCAGCTCCAGCGCAGCTGTCACCGTCAATCCGACTACGGAAAACTTTGAGGAAACATACGGACTTGAATTAACATCTCCTCGTAAGCCCAGCATGGAGGCAGTATTGATGATCGCTCCGCCGCGAACCATATGGCCTGCTGCATGCTTCATTCCGTGAAGGATACCCATGGAATTGATCTCAAAGGCTCTTTTATAGTTGGAAACGGGATTTTCCGTAACTCTTCCTTTCATACCGCTAACCCCAGCATTATTGAATACGAGGTCAATCTGTCCGAAAGTGTCAGCGGCCTTATCCATCAGAAATTTAACTTCTTCTTCTTTGGAGACATCGGTTTGAATGTACAAGCCTCCAATCTCTTCGGCTAACTGTGTTTGATCCGTAATGTCACCAATGACGACCTTGGCTCCCGCTTTGGCAAAGCGTTTGACCGTAGCAAGTCCTATTCCGGACCCTCCCCCAGTAATGACTGCAATCTTTCCAGAAAGTAAGAACATCATGTCCCTCTCCTTATTTTGATTTCCACGATCAAACATTTGCGTACCGTAACGGATGTTTCTATCAAAATCATGAATGAGTCAGTTCCAAAACCTCTGTGACGATCTTTGTCCACACCTCAGAGCTTTGATCGATGATTTCAAAGTGCTCGACATTAGGAAGTGAGATCATTTCCACTTGGTCTCCTGCTCGCTCAGCAAGCTCTTTATAGAGGCTGGATAGCTTCACCGGAACATTTACATCCAGATCTCCATGAATCAAGATCTGAGGTGTATGTAACGGCAGCAGTGCTACGGGAGAAACCTCTTTGTAACGACCAGGAACTTGCGTCGGAGTTCCGCCTACGAAGTCTGCCACTGGATTCTCAACCTCCACTTTGCTCACGATCCGCTGTTTGTAATGGATAAGCTTCCACATCAGCTCCAGATCGATAATGCCACCCAAGCTTACTACCCCTTTTACGGCTAATGGAACGTTGGAAGTTCTTAGGATGCTCCCTTCCGGCAAACGGTGGCGAGCCGCAAGCCAAACTGCAAGATGGCCGCCGGCCGAATGACCTAATGCCACCGTTCTTGACAAATCCAACTGATAGGTTGGAGCTATCTGGCGCAAAAAGTCAGCAGCGCTCGCTACATCCTGCAAGGTGCCGGGGTACCCTCCTCCAGCATCACCCACCCGTCTGTACTCGATATTCCAAGTCGCTAATCCTCTTCTGGCGAGGTCCTCCGAAACGGGTGTCATCAGATCGAGATCAAACATCGCCTTCCAAAACCCGCCGTGAATGACGATCACAACCGGATGCGGTCCTTCCCCTTCTGGCAGACGTAAATCGCCGAAATGAAACTCATTTTCCCCATACCTCAAACGTACTGCATTTGCCCGTTGAAGCTCCTGTTCATGGTTTGTTGCCATTTCATCGCCTCCAAATGAGTGATACATTGACTTGCATCTCGACAATAGGAGTTTTAAACAGTACCACTATCTTGAGATAGATCATAATTGAATTTTCAGTAAATTGTCAATATTAAATTCCAAATTAGTAGTTCCATTTAGTACTACTTATTCGTTTTTGATGAATTACGAACTTGATAATTTCTTCGATTCCGATAGTATGGAACCATAGCACGAAAATCAGTAGCACCTTAGAATCACTCTTACTTGTGTTTGCAGTAACTGGTATTTTGGTTAAGGAGGCTACAAATGATAGATTTACTTAATAAAATTGGACTCACCGATTTGGAGGCCCGCTGCTACCTCACCTTGCATGAAGAGCCCAATTTATCCGGCTACGAGGTGGCCAAGCGCGTCTCAGTCTCTCGTTCCAATGTGTATGCTGCCTTGCGTTCGTTGACCGAAAAAGGCGCTTGCCGCTACATTGACGGAGAGCCTGTTCGATATGATGCCGTCCCGATCGAGCAATTGGTTCGTCATTTGCAATTGGAGTTTGAGCAAACGACAAAGTCTTTAATCCGTCAGCTCAAATCCATGCCCAAGAATGAGAATTCCTTTTACAACTGGCAAGGGGACCACCAGATCAAGACAGCCATACACCGGGTAATCGCAAATGCCCATTCGATCATTGTCGCGGATTTATGGTCGGAGGATCTCCATTGGGTAGAAGAGGACTTGCTCGAGGCGGAAAAAAGGGGCGTAACCGTCGTACTCGTCATCATAGGGGAATGTCAAACCTCACTGAAAAACGTCTTTGTCCATGTCAGGAGCGATGAGTGGAGCATTTCGATGGCTCGAAAGTTTTCGATTCTATGTGACTCGCAAACAGCCCTGCTCGGTGGCTTTGGCGGCGATGCCAAGCATACGGCATTGGAGACATCACAGCCTGCGATCATCGAAATGTTGAAGACCGCTTTTTATCACGACATTATCATGCAGCATATCGAACGCGACTTTGCGGAAGAGTTGGCTGAGAAGTACGGGGAAAAGTACTCCAAAATCATTCATTATTACAACAAGGAGAAGGGTTGGGATATCTGACGAGTGGCTCCATTTTGGCCACTTCTCCTGAGCAAATAGGGGCTATCCCACATGGGACGCCCCTTTCTAGACTTTTTCTCTTCCACGCAACCCTACTTCATCTCTACATACTTCAGATCGCCATTCCCCAGCGCATCTGTATAGATCCCGTTCGCTACCTTTTCGCCTTGAAGCCAGCTGAGCGTGTAGAAATAGATCGGGGACAGAGGCATTTCGTCCATCAGGATTTGCTCCGCCTGACCAAACAGCTGCTTTCTTTTCTCGAGATCCCGCTCTTTGGCCGCCTGCTGCAAAAGCTCGTTGTAGTGGGGATTCGTCCAGTTCGTATTGTTGTTGCCCTTCTTCTCGCGGAAAATCTCGATGAAGTTCACCGGGTCGTTAAAGTCCGCTACCCAGCCTCTGCGTGCGATCTGGTAATTGCCAGAATCGAGCGTGTCCAGATACACCTTGAATTCCATATTCGCTACCTTGACATCGACGCCCAGCGTTTGCTTCCATTGATCCTGCACGGCTTCTGCAATCTTCTTGTGCGCCTCGCTCGTGTTGAAGATCAAGGTGATCGGCGGAAGCTTGCTGATGCCCAGCTCCTGCATGCCCTCTGCGAGCAGCTGCTTCGCCAGCTCCGTATCATGATCGCGGAAATAGCCGTCCGGTTTGACTGCCATCGTCGGCGGCAAGATTCCAGTCGCAGGGATTTGGCCCGCTTGCAAAATGTTATCGATGATCGCTTGCCGGTTGATGGCATACCCGAATGCTTTGCGGATTTTCACATTGTTGAACGGTGGCTTCTCAATATTGAATTGGTACCAGTACGTATTGGCGACTGGGATCACCTTGAATGCTCCGGATTCCTTCAAGGCCGGGATGGCATCCGTAGGCAGCGTGCTAAACGGTCCGCCCGCCCAATCCAACTCGTCGTTTTCGAACATGGACAGCTCTGTGTTCTGATCTTCAATCATCGTCACGTCGATCTTGTCGACCTTCACGTTGTCTTTGTCCCAGTAGCTGTCGTTTTTCACGAAGCTCATTTTGTTCTTGTGCGCCCATGTCTCCAGCTTGAAAGGACCGTTGCCTACATGGCTGCTTGCCTCCATCGCCCAATTCGGATTGGCTTCCACGACCTTTTTGTTCACAGGGTAGTACGTTGCGAAGGCAGTCAGCTCCAGGAAAAAGGGCGTTGGATTCTCCAGATGGACCTCGAGGGTCTTGTCGTCGAGCGCTTTTACGCCGACGTCGTCCCTTTTGGCTTTACCTGCGTTGTAGTCAGCGCCATTTTTGATGTAAAAGAGCTGGTAGGCGTAATCGGAAGCCGTCTGCGGATCGAGAGCTCGCTTCCAGGCGAATTCAAAATCGTGGGCCGTTACCGGATCTCCATTGCTCCACTTGGCGTCCCGCAAATGAAACGTGTAGGTCAGGCCGTCTTCCGATGTCTCTATCTTTTCGGCTGCGGCTTCGTGAAACTTGCCATCCGGTCCTTTGCGCGTCAAACCGTCGAACGTGGAGGAAACCACCATGCTCGAGATGTTGTCATCCGAGAGCCCCGGGTCTGCCGTCGAAGGCTCTGAGCCGATATTGAAGCGGAAAACCTTTGTACCGCTTCCTGCGGTGGACGTCCCGGGAGCTGGCTGACTGCTCTGGCTGCCTTCTGATGTCGGCGGTTTTGCTGCTGGAGAGCTCGCGGTCGAGCATCCTGCCAGCACCCCTGCCGCGAATAGACAAGTAACAAGAAATGCGCTCACCCTTCTCTTCATACAAGTTCCCCCTTTATTTTCCAGCTGACCATACTATAGCGCATGATCTGGAGGCCCGGAATAGAAAGCGGGAAGATTTTATTATGATTTATCAGATTATTGTTTTTGTTCAAAATAATAAAAACTAATAAAGCTAGCAATGTTTACCGAGGTTTATCAAAGAATCCGATAGAGCTGAGTGAAAAGGCGTCCGACTTTGGAGTGTAGCCGACCCTCTTTCTTGTTTCATCGAGATTGAGGCGCTTGAATCGGTTGTCAGAAATGCCGTGCAGGATCGTAAAAGGAGGAAGCTCTTGCGCAAGCATGGCCTTCTCGATGAGATCGCACAAATCCTCTGGACTGATATAAGCGCTCATGTCCCGGGCGGAAAGTGGCTCTCCATCCGGTCGATACTCATCATACGCTCCGATTCGCACAGCAATGCTCTGTAGCCCTTCGCTGTGGGCAAAATAAGAGGCAAGCGATTCACCGAAGCATTTGCTCACTCCGTACAGATTGCGTGGGCGTGTCGGCATATCCGGGTAAACCTGGGCATCCAGCGGGTAACCTTCTATCGCTTGGGCACTGCTCGCAAAAATGATTCGCCCTACACTTTGATCTTTTGCAGCACGAAACATATTAAACGTTCCTTTGATGTTGTTTTCCAGCAGGGATTCATAAAAGCCGGCATCAGGGGACGGATCTCCTGCGAGGTGAATGACGGTATCGATCCCTTTGCAAGCGTGTTGGCAGGCTTCCAGATCTGCTACCTGGAGAGTCAGCTTCTCGTGCTTCGGGTCATGAGCGATATCCAGCCTGGACAAATCCAGATCAGCCAATCGCAATGAATATCGGTCTTTAAAAAACGCTGTTAAGGCACTTCCTATTCTTCCCGCAGCGCCAGTAATTAGGATTTTCATAGTAACAGCTCCCTCTATGTAAAAGTGAATTGCCCTCTCTCACACCACAAATGGAGCAAGGACAGCCAGAACGATCGAGCACACGATGAGCGTAACGGTGAGCGGCCTCGGGAGCTTCTCTCGGCCTCGCCCTTTGTACCAGCCGGCAAACTGCCACTTGTTCCTGAATAAAAGGAAGACCCACAGGTAAATCGCGAGCCCGAGAAGCCAGCCATTTACGGAATCAAAGCCGAGCAAGGCGTATACCTGGTGCAGCATTGCGCTCAGAGCAGCGCCAAACAGAATCATGAGCAAAACGATGCGCACGATCTCTAGCAAGAACCCCATCTCTCCCTCCTCCCTCTTTCGCACATGGAAGAGAAACCAGGCTGCCACCAATCTTTCGACAGCCTGTGTCTCCTTCCTTTCTACTCCCTCTGGTATTTCTGCGGCAGCAGCTCCATGATTCCGATTTTGCGAGCGGGCTTCGTATCATCCGGCAAGAGGACGTGGACCTCTTTCCCGTAATCACTGATCAGCTCCCGGCAGATGCCGCAGGGGGAGACAAGACGAGCATCCCCCTGACCGTCGGATAGGACTGCCACAATGGTATCGAATTCATCCTCGCCCTCTGAGATTGCCTTTCCCAGTGCGATCGCTTCCGCGCACACCGCGACTCTCCCAATGTACGCCTCCAGATTGACTGCCGCATAGATCTTCCCCGACTTCGTGCGGACAGCCGCTCCCACATGGTGCCATCCTTCTCTGTAACGTGCCTGGATGATTTCCTTCGCCGATTCGATCAGCTCGACATCCCTGTGATCCAGCTTACTCATGACGATCTCTCTCTTTCCCTTCAAGTGTTGTGTCCTATCCAGGCCTACGATTCCTGCAGCGCAAGCCACGACTGATAATGTTCGTCTATCTGCAGCTGGAGCTGCTCACTTTGCGCTTGCCATTCGATCAGCTGCTGGTAGTCTTCTTTTCCCGCAGAGAGACGTGAAAGCACCTCATCACGTTCACTCTCCAGCTTCGCAATCTTTTGCTCCAGTTCGGCAAGCTTGTATGGATTCGGACGCTTTGCCGGCTCTGGAGGACGCAAAGCTGCAACTGGCTTCGGAGCAGCCACGACCTCGACTGCTGCCCATCTTGCCTTGGCTGCCTGCCGCTGCTTGCGTTTTTCCCTCGCCTCCTCATAGGTCCCGATATCGTGGACGAGCTGCTTGTCCTCGACCCAGAACACCCCGTCGGCCATCTTTTGCAAGAAATAGCGGTCATGCGAGACGATGAACAGCGAGCCTTTGAAGTCGGCCAGCGCTTCCTCCAACGTCTCCCGCGCTTCGATATCCAGATGGTTGGTCGGTTCGTCCAGCACGAGCAGGTTGATTTCCTGATGCATCATTTGTGCTAGACGCAGGCGCATCCGCTCGCCGCCGCTCAGCTGCCCGATCCTTTTAAACACATGCTCGCCGTAAAAGAGAAACTTCGCCAACAGATGCCTCGCCTCCGCCTCCGTCACATGCGCCACTTCCCGGAACAAATCGATGACACGCTGGCTTTGATCGCCCTCCAGCGCTTGCTGGGACAAGTATCCGACCTTGACGTTGCTGCCGATTTTGAGAGTGCCCGCATCTGGCTCTGTTTCCCCTAGCAGCATGCGGATCAACGTCGATTTGCCGCAGCCATTCGGACCGAGCAAGGCTTTGCGTTCGCCGTATCGAAGCAGGAACCCCGCATCCGCGAACAGCGTTTTTCCTCCATATGCTTTGTGCACGCCCGTTGCGATCAGCACATCCTGGCCGCTTCGCTCGGTCTTTTGAAAAGCGAGCCCCATGCGATCCGCTTCCATCTTGGGGCGGTCGATCCGCTCAATTCGTGCCAACGCTTTTTCCATGCTTTTCGCACGGCGGTGAAAGGCCTCGTTTGGAGGATTCGAGCGATTCCCCCACTCTTTCAGCCGTTTGATCGTTTCCTTCATTTTTTTGATTTGCTTTTGCTGCTCCTGATAGGCGGCGAATTGACGAAGCAGCCGCTCTTCACGCTCCCGGGCAAAAGCGCTGTAATTGCCGATGTAGTACTCTGCTTCTCCACCGTCGACATGATAGACAGAAGTCACGACGGCATCGAGGAAATAGCGGTCATGAGAGATGATCAAGACTGTGCCTGGATAGTCCTTTAAGAATCCTTCCAGCCATTCCATGGACTCTACGTCCAAATGGTTCGTCGGCTCATCGAGCAGGAGCACATCGCTGCGCTGGCAGAGAAGCTTGGCGAGGCCTGCTTTCGTCTTCTCTCCGCCGCTTAAGTGGGCAAAAGGCGTTTGCAAATGCTCAGGCAATATGCCCAGCCCTTCTACGACCTGCGCCATCTTCGTCTCCCACTGATAGCCGTCCAATTGCTCGAACGCTTCCTGCAGCTTTTGATAGCGCTGCATCAGCCTCTCTAGATCGGCAGCAGATTCGGATGCTTCGGCCATCTGCTGCTCAAGGCCGCGCATCTCCACCTGTAACCGGATGACTTCTTCAAAGGCACTGGCAATGACATCCCGTGCCCGCCAATCCTGCGGGTAGCTCGGCGACTGCGGCAGGTATGCCCACACACTGCCTTTTGCCCGGTACAGCTCACCTGCGTCCGGTGTCTCGATGCCTGCGAGCAGCTTGAACAACGTCGTTTTGCCGGCACCATTCGGACCGACGATCCCGACTCGCTCTCCTGCCTTGATCTCGATGGTAATGTCTTGCAAAACGGGATCCGCCCCGTACGATTTTTTAATTTGGTGCGTAGCGACTAGTATCATCGTGAAAATCCTCCTTGGTAGTGGATGGTAACGGAAAAACAAAACGCAAAAAAGCCGCAGGCCTACGCCCGCGGCATCGTCTAAGGACAAATCAATCGGCGACAGCTCTGCTGTGCCCAACCGTGTCCGTATTCGCATAGAACAAAACAACCGTTCCTTATCGATGCATGGTACGCCTATGGATAACCTGTTCAGTTGTATGGTTAAAAATGGGCAGACTGATCCCGTTGTATGCTACATCATGTGTCATACTGGTAATCTCTACCACAAACCATGCGTGAACGGCTCCAAACACGTACCTACACCTCCATTTCCAAGGAAGAATTTTACCTATCCTCCACTATACAACAGTTTGATGCTTTTCTCAACCTGCTCTCTGAAAAAACGGACAGATGCCGAGGACTACTGGGCAAACAGCGGTTTTTTCGTATCTGCATCCAGGAAGACCACCGTGGTATACGGCGGCAAATCAGCTTTTGCTACAATATACGGGTATGCGATCGCTTGGGTATACATCCTGCCCGGCTCTGGCTTTGTCTTTTTGACATACACCAGCAGCTGCTCCCAGCTCCACTGGGTATGCGTCACCTGCAGCCCGTATCCGGGATTCGGAGATTCCCCCCGCGCGATTACGTACAGATTGCCCCGCTGGTAAATGCCTTGTTCTTTTCGCACCGATTCGACATAAACCCGTTCATCCTTGGTCAGCTTGTCTTCGGTGAGCAGGACCAGAGCTCCCTCATGCTGGGCTGCCGACACTTCCACCGCCTTCTTTTGGGCGTTCCACGTAATTTTGCCACCTGCTTGTTCTACTATCCATCTCAGCGGCAGGTATACCTGGCCATTTTGAACCTTCGCCACCTGTCCATTTTCCACCCATTTTCCATTGACCGCTACCTTTCCATCGCTAAGCCGAAACGTAAAGCTCAGTTCATCCGAGAGCTTCAATACCCCATTGCCAGCGGATACCTTCCACTCCCCTTGCAGAAGCCGGCTCGCATCCTCAGCCGCAACGTATGTCCGCTGTCCCACGAGGATCGGTGCTTTGCCGAGAGTGGCGAGCACGCCATTCACATACACTTGCGCGGCTGCTGGTGCTGCAGGAGCAGCTGCAGCCGGATATGCCGCAAGAATTTGGATGCCCAGCGCGGCCGCGATCAAGATCTTTCCCTTCATCGTCGTTCCTCCATTCATCTGAACGCTTCTTCGTTGTTCCTATCTTGTAAGACTAGCAATCGGTTTTATTCGTTTCATTCCGGATAGAAGAAAACCCGATTTTCCACTCATGCGAAAAAATCGGGTCATTGGGGCAGTCAGTGCAAAAACCAGCTGCCCATGAACACGACAGCAGGAATCGTCAACAGAGCCAGAAGGGTAGAAAAGACAGTGGTCATCGCACCCATTTCCTCGTCCGCCTTGTAGCGTCCAAAAAGAATGGAAGCCAAGGTCAGGGTGGGCATCGCTACCTGCACGAGTGTCACACTCGAAATGTCTTTGTCGATCGTGAAGGTGGACAGCAGAAAAGCAGTCAGTAAAGGAAAGACAAATAATTTCATCGCAATCGGCATGCTGAGGAGCGGGAAGGAAACCTGCGGCTTGCTCTTCAGAAACATCGGCAGCAGCATCCCGATGTACATCATTGCCAGCGGGGAAGCCAGCTTGGACAGCGTGCCAAACAGCTGCTTGACAGGCTCAGCCGGAGCAAAGCCGATCATGGCCGAGCCCAGCCCAATAACGATCGCAATCATCGGAATGTTGATGATGGTTTTCAGGCCTTTGAGCGAGAAGGCTCCTTTGTCCTGGAGCATCATCACGGCAACCGTCCACAAGACGACATCCACCCCTGCATCAAAGATCGCGGCCAAGAGCGCTCCCTTGGGTCCAAAGAGGGCGGCACAGAGCGGAAGCCCGATAAATCCGGTGTTCCCCAGCGCGGACAGGATGGCAATCTCCCGGCGCTTTTTGGATGAAAGGGGCAAAGTCCGTGCTCCTATCCAACCGACGGCGATTCCCAAGCAGTTTAAAAGAATGGAAATGATGAAAATTGAAAAAATTTGGGTCAGCGTATTGCTGTCAATGGGGGTCTGAAAGATTCCGTCCAAAATAATGCAAGGCATCGCCACGTTGACGATGATCGTAATGACAAGCTGGCGGGAATCGGCCGTCAGCGGCTGTCGATAGCCAATCAGGCTACCGATTCCGATGATGACGGCCATGATCAGAATGGATTGGGTCAATGTCTGAAATTCCATGCCGTCCTCCCGCCTACATCTGTACAGGCAGCCATGTCAACTCAGTCGGCTCCCCTTTGTCACAGGTACGTAAAATGTCTCCGCAAAGCGGTACAGCCTTTTCCAAGGGCACGCACCACGAGACGGGAAAGGTGACTTCATTTCCTTCAATCACGAGGCCAGCCATCACGCCCGGATGCTTGTCCGTTGTAAGCACATAATGCTGCTCCTCCGGCTCATGCTCTTTCCATTGCACGAGAACCTGCCCGTTATTTCCCCCTGCCACGACCAAATCCACGTGATCGCCGTAAGCAGCGTGGACCAGCGTGCGGGAGCTCCCGTTCAGCTGTGCGATTTCTTTGAGGACCTCATGCCAAGCGACGTGCTTCTGCTCGATCCCGCTTTCATCTGTATAAAGACGCCAGTCGTTCAACATCGTATTGGACTCCTTTTCTCATCTGCTCATATCTAGCAAGTCATTGCCACGATTCGTACCTAATTGTACGCTTCTTTGCTGCGTTGCTCAATAACAAAACCTCCCGGATCCAAAGGCCTGACATAGCCTTCCCCTTCCTTGTGTATCCTAAGGGGGAGCAAAAAAGCGGAAAGAAAAACCGATCAATCAAATCGGATTTTACACTTTTTTGATTGACAAACCTTATTTCCGCCACTACTATGAAGCAGTAAAATTCTAAACCATCAAAGGGGATCATTCAATGAAAAAGCTACTTTTCTCCGCCTTAATCTCTAGCATGCTACTGGGTATTGTCGGCTGCGGCACTTCCGGATCCGGTTCAACCTCCCAGCCAAATAATACGACACCGCCTGCTGACCAAGCCGCTTCTCAAAGCCTGCTCGAGAAAGTGAAAGCAGACAAAAAGCTCGTGATCGGAACAGAAGGTACATACTCTCCTTTCACCTTCCACGACGAATCCGGCAAATTGACAGGGTATGATGTCGAGGTCGTTACTGAGGTAGCGAAGCGCCTGGGAGTAGAGCCCGTGTTTCAGGAAACACAATGGGATGCGATTTTTGCAGGTCTGGATTCCAAACGCTTCGATGTGATTGCCAATCAAGTGGGCATTCGTCCTGACCGCCAGGAAAAATACGATTTCTCCAAGCCGTATTCCGTATCGCATGCAGTCCTGGTCACCAATAAAAACAATACGACTGTAAAAGATTTTAAAGATATCAAAGGTCTGAAAGCAGGCCAATCGATGACGAGCAACTACGCGGACCTCGCTCGCACCAACGGAGCCGAGATCGTCGCTGTCGACAGCTTCAACCAAGCGATGGATCTCATCGCGACCAATCGCGTCGACGTCGTGCTCAACGACAATCTGACTGTCCTCGATTACTTGAAGCACAAGCCAGATGCGCCTATCCAGATTGTCAAGAAAAACGAAGAGGGTCAACCAACCGCCTTCATGTATCGCAAAGGCAGCACCGATCTGGCTGACGCGATGAATAAAGCGCTGGATGAAATGCAGCAGGACGGTACGCTGAAGAAGATTTCCGAAAAATGGTTCGGCGAAGATATCTCCAAATAATTCATTGACAAAACCACTCAACCCTTATAGTATTTTCCTTATTTAATTCACATCGGTTTAGTGGGGGTTATATTATGAAAAAACAAATATTCACCGCATTCGTCTCGACTCTGGTTTTTGCACTAGCCGGCTGCGGGGCTGCACCGAGCAATGAATCTCATCAAAATCACCAAACCTCTGCCCCTGCTCAAGCAGAAGCACCTAAGGAACAAAACCTGCTCGATAAAGTAAAAACGGATGGCAAGCTCTTGATTGGAACCGAGGGCACCTATGCACCGTTCACCTTCCACGATACGACCGGCAAGCTGACCGGCTATGATGTGGATGTCGTGACGGAGGTAGCGAAGCGAATCGGTGTAGAGCCAGTCTTCCAGGAAACGCAATGGGATGCGATGTTCGCGGGACTCGACTCCAAGCGGTTTGACGTGGTTGCCAATCAGGTCGGTATCCGTCCTGACCGCCAGGAGAAATACGATTTCTCCAAAGCGTACACCGTCTCTACCGCCGTACTCGTAACACACAAGGACAACACTAGCGTGAAAGGCTTTGAAGATATCAAAGGCTTGAAAGCAGCTCAGACGCTCACGAGCAACCTGACTGACATCGCGAAGAAGAACGGTGCAGAGATCGTAGGGGTGGAAGGCTTTAACCAGGCAATCGACCTTCTCGTCTCCAAGCGTGTCGACATCACGATCAACGACGGCCTCTCTCTCCTGGACTTCCTGAAACAGAAGCCTGATACGCCAATCAAGATCGTAGCCAAGGATCCGAATGTCGCGGAAAACGGCTTTATGTTCCGCAAAGGCAGCAAAGAGCTGGTAGATGCCTTCAACAGCGCGCTGGACGAAATGTCCAAGGATGGCACGCTGAAAAAAATCTCTGAGAAATGGTTTGGTGCAGATGTCTCTCAGTAACTTTTTTGACAATCCAGAACGCCTGGACCGTTGGATCTCAATCGCGCAAAGCTCCTTTCTCCCTCTGGTGAAAGGAGCCTTGCTCTATTCTTTGACGCTCGCGATTGCGTCCTTTTTCTTCGGTCTCATCATCGCTATTTTTACAGCATTGGCGCGAATCTCGGGAATCAAGCCGCTTGTGGCCATCGCCCGCGTCTACGTCTCGATCATTCGCGGTACACCTCTGCTCGTGCAGCTGTTTATCATCTTTTTCGGTCTTCCCAGCATCGGGGTGATGATCGATCCGATTCCATCTGCCATCATCGGGTTCTCTCTCAGCGTCGGAGCTTACTCTTCCGAAGTGGTCAGAGCAGCGATCCTGTCCATTCCAAAAGGCCAATGGGAGGCTGCGTACTCCATCGGTATGACGTACCGGCAGGCTCTGCAGCGGGTCATTCTCCCGCAGGCAGCTCGCGTTTCGGTGCCGCCTTTGTCCAATTCCTTTATCAGCCTGGTCAAGGATACCTCTCTCGCTGCTGCGATTCTCGTACCGGAGATGTTCCGAAAAGCGCAGGAAATCGTCGCATCCACCTATGAGCCTCTCCTCGTCTATTCGGAGGCCGCACTGATCTACTGGATGATTTGCTTTGT
The DNA here is from genome assembly GCF_016811915.1 of Brevibacillus choshinensis. NCBI lineage: Bacteria > Bacillati > Bacillota > Bacilli > Caryophanales > Paenibacillaceae > Brevibacillus > Brevibacillus choshinensis. Next base: position 4,498,868 of record NZ_CP069127.1, read on the forward strand.
GCTCTCTATCATTCAGGACCGGCTCGAGAACCGGCTGGACCGTTACGTTTAATTGAATTGAAGTAGAAGTAGGTGAATTTCAAGCCATGATAGCCATCACGGATTTGCACAAGCAGTTTCATCACCTGCAAGTGTTGAAAGGAATCTCCTTGAGTGTGGCCAAAGGGAAAGTCATCGTCATCATCGGACCGTCCGGCTCTGGGAAAACCACCCTTCTTCGCTGTTTGAACGCGCTGGAGGTACCGACCAGCGGCGCCGTTCAAATCGGAGAGGTCAAGATGGATTTCTCGAAAAAGGTAGAGCGCTCCCAGCTGCCACAGCTGCGCAAGCAAACGGGCATGGTGTTTCAGAACTACAATCTCTTTCCGCACATGACAGCCTTGGAGAACGTCATGGAAGGCCCGGTCACAGTGAAAAAGGAGACCAAAGAAAAAGCGAGGGCCAAAGCCTCCACTCTCCTCGCAAAAGTGGGACTCGGCGATAAGCTCGATCATTACCCGGCGCAGCTTTCGGGGGGGCAACAGCAGCGTGTGGGAATTGCCCGCGCTCTCGCGATGGATCCGCAGGTCATGCTGTTTGACGAGCCTACATCAGCGCTGGATCCGGAGCTGGTCGGCGAGGTACTCAAGGTCATGAAGGAGCTGGCACAGGAAGGTATGACCATGGTAGTCGTCACCCACGAGATGGGCTTTGCACGCGAGGTGGCGGACGAAGTCATTTTCATGGATCAAGGAGTCATCGTGGAGCACGGCACTCCGGAGCAGCTCTTTACCAGTCCTCGTGAAGAGAGAACACGCCAGTTCCTGCAGCATTTGAAGTAAAATCTCTTTTTCGGCTAGAAAAAAAAAGACTCTGCGCCTCTCAATTGGCACAGAGTCTTTTTTCATGTAAAAATTCCTTAGTCATCACAGAAACATGCGATCAGAAGAATGATGAGAATGATCCACAGAAAACCGCCATTGCCGAATCCAAAGCCAAATCCCATCGCTATCTCTCCCCTCTCCTGCCGATGTGAGCTGCTGTCTATCAAACAGCGCTTCTATCTCACCATATGAAAACCCGGTCATACCCGTATGGATGCCTGTCTAGCTCGTGTCCCAAATGCAAAAAAAACGGGTGCTTGCCTCTCCAGGCCTAAAAATTAACAAATGCTTCATGTTGTCTCTACCGTTCCTTAACATCTGTCCTCTATCATGGAGATTGTCAGACCCTACGATGGACATATCGTCCTCCATTTGCCGCCCGAATAGCCCCCTTCTAGATCGGGCGGGCTTTTTTCATGAAACCAAACATGCAAAAAAAGCGAGCCTCTCAAAGAGCGCTCGCTTGCTTCTATTCGAACCTCGTGAATTTGTTCTCTGCCGGTGTTCGCGGCCCTGGCTTTGGAACAGCATCCTGATCGAAAAATCCGAGATGCAGGAATCCGACGATCTTCTCACCTGGGGCAACGCCCAGGACCTGATGGGCCTTGGGATCCCAGTTGTGCGGGTTTGTCTTCCAGACGACGCCGAGGCCCTTCTCCCAGGCAAGCAGCTGAAAGTTTTGGATCATCGCACAGGTAGCGCTGAAGTCTTCTTCCCATTGCTTCTGGCGAGGGTCTTCTTTCATGATCACGATCAGATAAGCCGCAGGAGCACTGAACAGCTCACGGCGGGTTGCCTGCTGCTCCGGAGCGTATACCGGAAGCATCCGTTCGATGAAGCTCTCTTTGTTTTCTGTCGGGACAAACAAAAACCGCCACGGCTCGCGCAATCCATGATTCGGCGCATAGACAGCGTCATTCAAGAGTTCAAGGACCAGCGATTCCGGAACCGAATCCGGTTTATAGTCTTTTTTAATCGAGCGGCGCTCGCGAATGATTTTGGAGATTGACATAGGTTCACCTTCTAGTAAAGAAATGTAATTTTGATAATGGTTCTCATTTTCATATGTTATCGTTTACGTAGCTCAAAATCAAGTGGCACCTATCATGAATTTTCCATATTCCGCATATGACCGGCATGATACAATCCTTACCAGGAGGCGATGTTGCGTGAATCAAGAACGTCCACACTTGATCAGACCTGGCTTTTTCAGCATCAATGCCGCAGCGGATCGGCGACGAAACGAGTTTGACTTCCACAATGAAGCGCTGCTCTATCATGATCGCACCATCGATACGATCTTTTTTGGAGACTCTATTACGCACTGGTGGGATCTTTCCACGTTCTTTGCAAACTCCCCGTACACGATCATCAACCGCGGGATTGGCGGAGATACGACCACTCATGCTCGCCTGCGTTTTCCTGCCGACGTGCTGCAGCTTCGGCCGCGGCATGTCATCATCCTGATTGGCATCAACAATACATGGGCCCTGGACGCTTTTTCTCCTGTAGATCGGCTGTCCGCGGAAGAAATCTACCGGCAAGTGACCGGCGATGTAGATTCCATGGTCCAAGCAGCGCTGGAGATGGCCATCTGTCCGGTCGTCTGCTCCCTGCTCCCCACCCGGATGGACCGCTATGCCCGCAACGATGAGCGAAATGACCTCGTCGTGCGAATCAATCAGGCCTTCAAAACCATGGCAGCCGGCTCAGGTGCCATCTATGTAGACTACCACTCGCACCTGACCGATTCGGATGGGCTTACTTTGCGCGAGGAGCTCGCCGACGATGGCCTGCATCCTCATGTGATCGGATACGGGATCATGACCAAGGTGCTTTGCGAAACGCTTTCCGCACATGGCATTGAGCTGCTCGGATAAAAAGAAAGGATGAGGCGTTCAAGCAGCCCCATCCTTTTTCGTTTATTCGGGACGTCGGTCTTTGAGCCAATCGCCGCCCTTTATTTTTCCTACCGAAGCCATGAGGACGGACAGGTGCGCGACCCCATCGATCCCCAAATATCGGTTCATGTCGCGATCCATCCAGTGACCGACCGTACTGACGCCAAGTCCCAAGCCGTTTGCGACGACGTGGAGATTCTGCGCGACATGTCCGGCATCCCACCAAATATAGCGATAGGCCCGTTCCTTGTACTTGTCCTTCGTCCGGTCCACGACGGCGGTCCAAACAAAATTGACAGCTGCGCGCCGCGTCATTTCCTGTTCCTCCGTAAACAAGTAGGCCGACTCTGCAGGGTCTTCCCGGCGAAGTCCTTCCAGCTGCCAATTTTCCACATCGAGGTGGTACAATCCTTTTTCCAGACCTTCGACATGGTTGACCAGCAAATAGGTTTCGATCGGATAAAGAGCCCCTGCCGACGGAGTCGTCCGCAGCTGGTAGTCCCCCATATCGGCTGTAATTCCTTGGGTTCCCCAGAGGAGAATGTTCAGCTCATTTAGCGTCATCGGCGTAGCCAAAAAGTTCCGCTTGGATCGGCGGCTGCCAAGCAGCTCCCACAGGTTTGGCGAATCGGGGAAATCAGGCTTGCCTAGGGGAATGCGGACGAATGCTTCCTCATAACGCAAATAAGTAGCGGGACGCTTGGAAAAATCGTAGCGGGAAGCCCAGCCCTTTTCCAGCTCCCCTACACCGTATGAAGTTGCCTGGATAAATTCATTTGCGATTCTTTGCCATTCCGGATGCATCTTCTTGCAGCCTCCCTTTGGATAAACGTTTCGTATGAATCTCACTATACGTTTCGCATTACCATTAGTAAAACAATCGTTTATAATAGGTTGCATAAGAATTATCTAATGGAATGGAGGCGTTTGCTTGTGACTTTGGCCCAGCTCCAGGTCCTCATCGCCGCTGCCAAGGCTGGAAGCTTTACGCGAGCCGCCGAGGACATCGGCTTTACCCAGTCCGCCGTATCGCAAATGATCAGCAGTCTGGAAAAAGAACTGGGAGTCTCCCTCTTTCACCGCAGCCGCAGCGGGATTACCCCGACCAGCATCGGAGAGCGCATGCTGCAGCATGCGCGGGACATCCTCCAAATCACCGCCTGCATGACCCAGGAGGCGGCATCCGCACGAAATCTGGATACAGGCACCCTGCGCATCGCGGCGCTCAATAGTGTGGCGTCCAGGCTGCTCCCGGGGCTTCTGGGTGACTTCCGCAAACGGTATCCGTCCGTAGAAATCATCCTGTTCGAAGGGAAAAATGACGAGATCGACAATTGGATCGCCAGCTCCGTAGTCGATATCGGGATTACCGTTCATCCCGATTCAGACCTGCAGACCCTTCCCCTGATTCAAGACCTCATGATGGTCATTTTGCCCGAGTCGCATCCGCTATGCCAGGAGCCGCTTCTTTCTTTTTCCCAGATCGAGGAGCGCTGCTTTATCATGCCGCGAGATGCATGCGTCAAAAACATGCTGCACAACAATGGCATCTACCCCAAGTCGACGTTTGAAGTCGGTGACATCAGCACGATCCTGACCATGGTCCAGGAGTACATCGGGGTAAGCATCCTCCCCGAGCTGTACATCCCCCAGACCATCCCGAAGATCGTGGCGATCCCGCTCGATCCACCCATCACTCGGCAGCTCGTTCTCGCTGTGCGCAATTGGCAAGCCATCTCGCCTGTGACCGCTGAATTTGCGGTGCACTGCCAGAAGTACATCAGCTCACTGGAAAAGAAAGCGGTCAGGTCTTCGCAGACCTAACCGCTTTCGTCATTTCCCTAAGCTGGCGACAATCTGGCTCAGCTGCCTGATTCCCCGCTCCAGATCCTCCAAAGAAGCATGCGCGTATGAAAGCCGCAAATAGCCATCCGTTTCCTGAGCGTAGATGTTCCCTGGATTCAGCAAAATCCCCTGACGCGAAGCCTTGCTGAAGAGCTCAAGCATAGATACCTTGGCGTTGATCTTCAGCCAGATAAAAAATCCTCCGCTCGGGATTTGCCAGGTAGCCAGCCCGCTCATATGCGTATCCAAAGCCTGGAGAGCCGCTGCCAATCTGACCTTCAGCTCCCTTCGCACCGCCTGGACATGCTCGCTGTACAGACCGCTGGAGAGCCATTCTGCTGCCACTCTCTGCGACAAGGAGCTGGACCCGTAGTCCGTCTGCATTTTGATGTCTGACAAGCGATCAATGACTGGCTCCGGCCCAATCACCCACCCGATGCGTAGCCCCGGTGTCAACGTCTTGGACAGACTGCCCAGATACAGCACGTGTCCATGCTTGTCCCGCGCCTTGAGAGGCAGAGGCGGCGGCTCGTCAAACCAGAGCTCCCGATAAATGTCGTCTTCCATGATCGGCAGGCGTTCCTCTTCACAGACGTGCAGAAGCTCCCGGCGTCTTTTTTCTGTCATGAGCACACCGGTCGGATTGTGGAAACAAGGAATGGTGTAGAGAATATCCCCATTTTTTTGCTTCTTTTGCGCTGCGATCGCACTTGGAAGCAGCCCATGCTGATCCATCGGCAGACCCGACAGCTTCATCCCCGCTGACTGAAACAGATGAAGGGAGTACAAATAGGACGGGCGCTCCAGCAAAACGGTAGAGCCACGGTGCAGCAGTCCCACAGAGATGAGCTGCAGCGCCTGCAGCCCCCGGACACGATCAGAATCGAGGATGGAGATGCTTCGATCCCAAAGCTTTTGACGTACTCACTCAATGCTTGCCTGAGCGGCAAAAACCCTCTCGGCTCTTCATAACCAAACGTCCCCAGATTCCCGGTTACCCGGTGCATGACTTCCTTCATGGTCTCCAGCGGAAAAATATCAGGAGACAGCTCACCTTTTCCGAGTTGAATGAAGCTCTGATTCGATTCATCCCGATTGATTTCCTGAACGGCTGCTTGACTCGGCTTGTACAAGCCGGATTGGACATATTCATTCCAGTCGGGCGGCGGATTGGTGGCGAGCAATGTCCAGGTATTGTTGATGACAACCGTCCCCATGCCCATCCTTCCTTCCAAGAGTCCATCCGCTATCAGCTCCTCCAACGCCGTTATGACTGTACTCCGGTTGACCCCAAACGTAGCAGCGAGGTCGCGCTGGCTGGGAATCACGCTGCCGATCGGCCATTCCCCCGTGGATATTTTCTCCATGACGTACGCGATGATTTGCTTGTACTTGGGTTCCTTTTTGGCGGTTCTCATGCCGTTTTTGCTCATTTGATCAGTCCCCTCCTCTACCCGATCGATGGCAAAGTGGTTGGGTTTCGTTTTGTGCAACTGGTTGAAGCTATTTTAGCAATTCGTCATTAAGATGAAAACAAAAAGGAAGTCGGCCCTTTAAAATGGTTGGGTTTTCTCACAGAAAGGAACAAGCGTAATGAAGAAACGGTCTTCGCTCGCGATTTTCATCGCGCAATGCACCTCCCTCGTGCTTTGGGCTTCGGCATTCCCCGGGATTCGGGTGGGGCTGGAAGCATACTCGCCCGATCAGCTCTCGCTGCTGCGCTTTCTCATCGGTTCTGCGCTGCTCATTCTGTTTGCCGTCGTCTTTCGCATCCGCTTGCCTGAAGGAAAGGATATCCCCGTCCTCCTGTTGCTTGGCGGGCTTGGCTTTACCGTCTATCATGTCGCGCTCAACTACGGCGAGCAGACGATTTCTGCAGGAGTAGCCAGCCTGTTTGTCTCGACAACTCCCCTTTTTGCTTCACTCCTGGCCATGCTCTTTTATCGGGAGCGCTTTGGGATTCGCGGGTGGGTCGGCTCTTTGCTCGGATTCATTGGCGTCATGATCAGTTCCTTGGGGACGGGCGAGACCCTGCAATGGAATGGCGGAATATTCTTAATCCTGCTCGCATCCTTCTCCGAGAGCCTTTACTTCGCGTTTCAACGCACGTATGTAGAAAAATACGGCTTTCTCGCCTTTACGGCCTACACGATTTGGGGTGGAACCTTTTTCATGCTTTACGCGTTGCCTGGTTTGGGAGAAGCCATCGCCCATGCACCCGCGCAGGTTTCCGCAAGCGTCCTCTACCTGGGTATTTTTCCGACAGTGATTGCTTATCTGGCTCTCGCTTTCGTCACGTCGAGGGTCGGCGCCTCCGAGGCTACCAGCTCGCTTTACCTGACACCCGCACTCGCTTTTGCCATTGGCTGGGTATGGCTGGGAGAAGTTCCTACCCTGCCCTCGATCCTCGGGGGAGTCGTCACGCTGTTGGGTGTTTTGCTTGCGACGTTCAGAGTGCAGCACTCCTCTGCGGCAAATGACATCAAGGGGAAGCTCGGCCATTAACGGATCCGCTCTTCCCCTTCTTTTCCGACTGCTCTCTATTCCATCATCCGCACCAGTTTTCGCGAAAGGGCCAGCAGAACCAGCCCCATCAAGATCGCGAGAAGACCAATGATGCCGAAAACCTCAAAATAGCCGAGTGACTGCGTAAAAGCGGCGAGATAACCGCCGAGGATATTCGCCACACCCGTACTTGCGAGCCATACTCCCATCAAAAGCGATGCCAGCTTGAGAGGTGCCAGCTTGCTCACCATCGACAGCCCGACTGGAGAGAGGAAGAGCTCCCCTAAGGTATGGAGCAGATACGTGAAGATGATGAACATGATATTGGATTGAACGACGATGTTGTTTTCGTCACTCCCCGTCTGCAATACAGCGACGATCAGCACCATGTACCCCAAGCCGAGCAAGATCATCCCGCATGCCATTTTCACGGGGATGCTGAGGTCGCCGCGTTTGGTCGATGCCAGCTTGACCCAAAAGCCTGACAAAACAGGGGCGAGTACGACAATGAAAAACGGATTGAGCGACTGGAACCAAGCGGTGGGCACTTCCCAGCCAAAGAAATGCTTGTCCACAAACTTGTCGGCGTACAAGGTCAATGAACTCCCCGCTTGTTCAAAGCCAGCCCAGAAAAAGATGACGAAGCATGTGATGATGACAATGACCGCTGTGCGCTGCTTTTCTTTGGTGGTGAGAGGTTCCTTAGAAACGTCTCCCGCCCCCTGCGAAATAGATGCTGTCCTGACCGTCTCTTTGCCGATGTCGCCCAGATAGCGGTTTCCCAAGCCATTGTAAATGGCTTGTCCGATGATCATGCCGATCGCAGCAGCCAAAAATCCGTAGCGGAATCCAAAGTGATCGACACCATCCACGGATGTCTTGAACAAATCCTCTGCCAAGTAGCCGCAAATCAACGGCGCGAAAAACGCCCCGATGTTGATCCCCATGTAAAAGATGGTAAAGGCGGCATCCTTCCTGCCTTCGTCATTGGGATACAGCTCCCCGACTAGCGTCGAGATGTTGGGCTTGAAAAAGCCGTTGCCGATGATCAGCAGGGCGAGCCCGAGATAGAGCCCGACCGTGTTGGTAACCGCAAACAGCACGAAGTTGCCCAGTGCCATCAAAATCCCGCCAATGGTGATGGCGCGCCTTCTCCCGATGAAGCGGTCAGACAAATACCCTCCAGCGAGTGGCGTAAAATAGACAGCTCCCGTGAAAAATCCATAGATGCTCATCGCCGTGCTTTTCTCATAACCGAGTCCACCGCTTATCAGAGCCGAGGTCAAATACAAGGTCAGTAGAGCTCGCATCCCGTAATAGCTGAAGCGCTCCCAAAGCTCTGTGAAAAACAGCAAGTACAGCCCTGGCGGATGCCGAACCTTCCCATGCTGTGCTTGCCCTGATTCCGCCATCTTTCATCGCTCCCCGCCGCTAGTTTGTTTGCATGTCTCTTGGTACACATCTTTTACTATTTGTTACGGGAGACATTTTATTCCTCACAGAAAAACGCGGCCCCAGTCGAATGGAACCGCGTTGCCCACTTTCTTATTCGTCTATTCGTCGGCCAGCAAGCCGAGCTCGGCTGCGAGCACGAGGTACATGGCATGGGACCAAAGCAAGGGTACAGCCGGACTCCCTTCCCGCTCCACCCAATGCGTGTAGGATTCGGGAGATAACAGGCGATCTTGCACCTGCTCGGGCAGCCCTTCCGGAAGCAGATGAGATTCCACCCAGTGGAGGATCCAGCGCGCTTCTTCCTGTTTTCCGGCGCGGACGTAGTACCAGCCGAGCCATGCTGACAGCAATGGCCACTGCCCACCGCCAAAGTACGTATCTGCCGCATAGCGGTGAACGCCATGACCTGACAGCAGCTCTCGCTCGATTGCTTCTACCGTCCGGATCATCGCCGGATCACTCGGTTCGATCACCCCAAAGGGCACGGAGATCCACAGCAAACTGGCATCCACAGCCGCATTGCCCACCGATTTGATGAAACGGCCGTCGTTGATTCCTTTTTCGAGGACAAAACGGCGAATGTCCTCCCCCCACTGGAAAAGCTCCCCGGCACGCTCCGGAATATGCTGTGCCATCGCTTGGACACCGCCGTAAATGGCTGCCATCGTCACGGGATGCTGCCGGTCTCCCCATTCCTCCCAGCAGTCGTAATTAGGCAGCTCCCAGCATGTCCGCAAGTAATCCAGAGTCAGATCGATGGACGGCCGCAGCTCGCGGATAAGCTCTATCTCGTTGCTGAGCCGCACATGCTCGGAGAGTCCCCACAGCCATGTGCCGTACCCATCGAGCTGAAAGCTTCCCCACTCCCCTGGCACCTCTTCTCCGTCCAAGGTATAGCGGGTATGCAAAAACTGCTCATTTCCGCCGCTGGTATGTCCAGCCTGCACCGCCGCGATCGCTGCCCGTGCTTTATCCGCATAACGTCGTATCACAGCATCGCACCAGCGATAAAAACGCCGGGCGCTCTCATGCTGTCGCGCACGATCCATGGCATAGGCGGTAAACGCCCCATCGCGAAGCCATGCATATTGATAAGGTCGAAAAGCAGGGGAAGCCAAGTAGGCCCCGCTCTTTGCCTGATACCGTTTGATAATCCGCATGCTTTCCTCGATCAAGGTACCTGTCGTCATTCGTTTTCCCCTCCTGTGAGACAAGCATCGTCCATTCCAAGAATCTCACATCAAAAAGAAACCGCTTCCCTTAGCATATGCACTTCTCCCCCCGAGGCGTACCCTCGCTTGGAGCCAAACAAAAACCTGCCGGAAGACGGTTCCAGCAGGTTTTGACTTTCTTCTTTTTCGTTCTCTCTACGTACCGTCAGCTAGATTCAGGTAATGCTGCAGCTCCTCGTAAAAAGCAGGATTGCAGGCCATCACACTGCTTTTCTGATCGAAGGGTAACGGCGTCCCCATCATATTCGTGACTTTTCCGCCCGCTTCCTCGACGATGATACGCGCTGCGCCGAAATCCCATGCGTTCAAGGACATGCTCACATAGCCATCCAGTCTTCCCGCTGCGACGTAGGACATTTCCAAGGCAGCGCTCCCCAGCAGCCGCATGCCGCGCACTTTTCCGGCCAGCTTCTTTACGATCTGGTCGATGCCCATTTGCTCGGCTCGCTTGTTCCAAAAGACGCTCGTGCACAGCAGCGCTTCCTCGAGCGTCACCACTTTCTCGAGGTGCAGCGGCCGCTCGTTCAAGTATGCCCCTTCTCCTTTGACCGCATAGAATAGTTCATCACGGGAAGGGTCGTACACAGCACCGACCAGACCCTCTCCCTTGTGATAGACCGCGATAGACACCGCAAAGTTGATTTGCTGATGGACAAAATTGGTCGTTCCATCTATCGGATCGATGACCCAGAGCGTATCGAAATGCTTGTAATCCCCTTTGAATTCACTTTCTTCCCCCAAAATCCCGTGATCGGGGAAGCGCTCCAAAATCATTTGGATCACGTGTTTCTCCACTTCTTTATCAACAGCCGTGACAAGGTCGGAGGCAGAGGTTTTGTATTCCACAGTAAACGGTTCCTTCATTCGCTTGAGACTCAGCTCACCCGCAGATCGGGCGCATCGCAGAGCCAGCTCTTTCAGCTGTGCCAGTGATGGTTCTTGCACACGTATCGCCACCTACAACATGACTTTTTGTTTAGTGTACCATACTTTACCTGTGGTTACACCACACTGAAACAGGGGTTTGGCCCATCGCGAACAAAAAGAGGCCCGAAACGATGGGCCTCCTTTTTCCTTCCTTAGCAGCAGCGTGTGACTCCGCCTTTTTCATACCGCTCCCGAAGCGCATACATGTAGTACTCTCGCTCCGTCATAGGGAAAACACCGGGCGCCGCATGGGTCGCATACCAATGCTGGACGTAGCGATCGTAGTCGGGCATACCGAAGATCGTCTTGATGGCAGAGCTCACACGGCGCAGTGACTTTCGGATCGCTCTCCACTTGCGCCTCATGCCACGTGGTGACCTTTTCCGTCGATGATATCCCCTTTGGATGGAATATACGGAGATTCGTAGAGCGGGTACTTCTTGCCGCGCAAGATATTGATCCACAAGCGAGCGCCATCCAGGATGATCCCGATCGTGATGACCATGAAAATCGCGCAAACAGCAGCATCGATCTGGTCATTCAAAATCATCTTTTGTGCGGCTTCGATCGTTTTTACGCCTTTGGGCAAAGTCCCTGCATCAAGCGCTTTTTGGAAAGCCTCCGCATGGGCGAGGAACCCGATTTTCGCATCCGGATGGAACAGCTTTTGCCAGCCGGCCGTCAATGTCGCGGCACTCAGCCACGCCATCGGAACCAATGTCACCCACGAGTAAGCGGCCTTGCCCATTTTGAAGATGAGCGTCGTTCCTACGGTAAACGCGATTGCAGCCAGCATCTGGTTGGCGATTCCAAAGAGCGGCCAGAGCGTATAGATGCCACCCAGCGGATCCATGACGCCTTGCAGCAGGAAGTAGCCCCAGCCGATGGAGATGATCCCCGATCCGATCAAATTGCCAGGAAGCCAATTCGTTTCCTTCATTTTCGGGAAGACGTTGCCGAGCATGTCTTGCACCATGAAACGGCCCACGCGAGTACCGGCATCGATGGTGGTGAGGATGAATACCGCCTCGAACAGGATGGCAAAGTGGTACCAGAATGCCATCAAAGCCTTTCCGCCCAATACGCCAGAGAATATGGTCGCCATCCCGATCGCCAGCGACGGCGCGCCGCCTGTGCGGGATAGGATCGTTTTCTCCTGAATGTCATTGGCAAGCGTCGTCAGCTGATCAGGCGTCACCGTAAAGCCCCAGCTTGATATCGTGGTCGCGGCAGCTGCCGCGTCTGCTCCGATGACAGCCCCCGGCGAGTTGATGGCAAAGTAGACTCCAGGCGTGAGCACGCAAGCGGCAATCATCGCCATGATGGCTACGCCGGACTCCATCAGCATGCCGCCGTATCCGATCAAAGGCGCGTGCGATTCCTTGGAAATCATTTTCGGTGTCGTTCCTGAGGAGACCAGTGCGTGGAAGCCGGATACGGCCCCGCATGCGATGGTGATAAACAGGAACGGGAACAGATTGCCCGCAAATACCGGGCCGGTACCGTCGATGAATTTGGTCAGAGCAGGCATGTGCAGCGGCGGCAGTGTCAGGATGATGCCGACAGCCAGTACGGCAATCGTCCCTACCTTGAGGAACGAGCTCAGGTAATCACGCGGTGCCAGGAGCAGCCACACAGGCAGCACGGAAGCGACAAAGCCGTACACAATGATCATCCAGGCCAGCTGTACCTTGGAGAACGTAAAGGCAGGTCCCCAGGTAGGCGATGCAGCTACCGCCTGCCCCAGCCACAGCGACAGGAACAGGAGGGCCAGCCCGATGATCGAGCCTTCCATGACCCTGCCCGGACGAATGTAACGCATGTACAAGCCCATAAAAACGGCGATCGGCAAGGTCATAAAGATGGTGAAGGTCGCCCACGGAGATTCCGCGAGAGCGTTTACAACAACCATCGCCAAAACGGCAATCAAAATGATCATAATGGCAATAATGCCTACCAGAGCGAGTGCACCGCCGAACGGGCCAATCTCTTCCTTGGCGATCTGACCCAATGATTTCCCATTGCGCCGCATGGAACCGAACAGAATGATGAAATCCTGGACCGCTCCCCCGATGACGACCCCCACAATAATCCAGAGAGTTCCCGGCAGGTAGCCCATCTGTGCCGCCAATGTCGGACCAACGAGAGGACCCGCACCTGCAATCGCTGCAAAGTGGTGGCCGAACAAGATCCATTTGTTCGTGGGAACGAAGTCCTTTCCGTCATTGTTCACTTCGGCCGGTGTGGCCCTGTTGTCATCCAGACCCATGATTTTCTTCGCAATAAAACGGCTGTAAAAACGATAAGCTACAGCATAAGTGCAAAAAGCGGCTGTGAGCAGCCAGAATGAGTTGACAGATTCACCGCGAGTCAGCGCAATAATCCCAAAGCCGACAGCGCCGAGCGCAGCAATCCCGCCCCAGATCAGAACGGAGAGTAACCATTTTCTCATCCGAGTATCCTCCTTTTTCATTTGGTATTCAGGCAAAAGAATGCCTTCCTAGAACGTATCACAAGAAGAAATTCCTCAAAATGGAAATTGGCTGAATCGCACAAATTACAACCTGAAACGCACCATAGACGCATGAATGAAAGCGGATACAATCCAAATGGACTTACCCTCTCTTTGGCATCATGCGTCCGCTCTCGTTTTCCCCGAGCACTTTTTGGATCGCTAGCTCTATCCTTTCTTTTTGCAATGGCTTTGCAATAAAATCCTTTGCTCCGGAGTGAATGGCCTGGATGACGGTATCCCGATAAGCAAGGGCCGAGCACATGATGATTTTGGCATCCTGATCAACCTCCAAGATCTTTCTAGAAGCACGAAGGCCGTCCATTCCCGTCATGGAGATGTCTATCAGAACCAAATCCGGCCGATACAAGCGATAATTTTTCACCGCTTCTTCCACCGAATCTGCCTCTGCAATGACCTTTAGCCCCATCGATTCGAACACGCTTCTCATCGTGAGCCGCGTGAACGCTGCAACATCAACGATCATAATGCTGTTCATTTCTTCTACGTTCTCCTATTCAGTCTGTCATCCCGCAGCCCTGCACCAAACGGCAACATTCTACCTGTACTTCCTCAACAATTTCTAAACAAACGGATCCAAATGCCTCTTTTCACAAAAAAAGTCGAGTGCAGCCCTAGGCTACCTCGACTCATTTCTCTCTTTTTCTGTTGTTCTTCCATACTTAAAGCTTAGCGACTAGTAGATTCAGCCTTTCTGCCATGCTCGCAAGCTCTTCTGTGGCCGATGCCGTCTCTTCCGTACTCGCGGAGGTTTGCTCGGTTACGGCAGCGATGCTTCGTGCGGAACTGGCCTTTCCTTTTTCTATCGTCTGTCCGAGCTTTCGTTCACGTCGATCGGATCCCTTCAAAAGCGTTTGTCACCAGATCGCGCATATAGGAATCATCCAGCTGGTCGCCGGTTACAAGCAAGCGATAAAAAATCGGCCCGTAAACAAGATCGATGCCTAATTCAACATCCAAATTCTCTTTCAGATCTCCTCGCTGAATGCCTTTCTCAAAAAGCTCTTTGGCTTGGAGGCGCCGGGGCTGGAAAAACCGCGCTCGATATTCCATCGCCAAATTGGAATCTAGCTGCCCTTCTCCTATTAACTCCTTGATGATGTTTCCCTCTCGACTCGTCAAAAACCTGGTTAAGCTGGTCGCGTGAATCAGAATATCCTGAAAGGTAGAGCCTGTATCTGGCACGGGTAATCTCGCAGATGCAGCATTGAGAAACCCTTCCATGATTACGGCAGCTTTGTTTGGCCACCATTTATATATCGTTGCCTTGCTAACTTTCGCACGCTCTGCAATCTTATCGACGGTGACCGCTTTAAAGCCCTCCTCCAACAGGAGGTCATAAGATGCGGAAAGGATTGACTTATGCGTTTCGACATTGCGCGGACGCCCTCTTTTTCCCTGCACATTCATCATCCCTTTCAAAAATAGAAACCATACGTTTAGTATACGTATTGCGGCTTGAAAAGGAAAAAAATTTTCCTTATTTACAAAACTATACGTTCAGTATATTATTTAATTGCAATTAGGAAACTGAACGTTCAGTATTTGTTTTTTTGTGAAATGATCATGGGAAGAGAAAACGGAAACAAAAAGGAGACCATATGAATACTTCGAGAAATCAAGCTATTGAAAAGAGTATCCCGGCCTGGCTAACCCTGCTTCTCGCAACCGCTTGCGGCATCATTGTCGCCAATCTTTACTATACGCAGCCTCTAGTCGGATTAATCAGTTCTTCCATCGGCCTGTCTGCTGGCAGTGCAGGCTTAATCGTAACGCTGACCCAGATCGGATATGTTGTCGGCTTACTGTTTATCGTTCCTTTGGGGGATGTGATTGAAAACCGAAAGCTGGTTTTCACTGCATTGGTTTTTACAGCAGCAGCTCTGACTGTTGCAGCAGTGACGAAACAAGCTACTCTTTTCTTTATCGCTTCCTTGCTGATCGGGATGGGCTCGGTCGCAGCACAAGTACTGGTACCTTTTGCATCCTATCTGGCGACAGATGCTGCGCGGGGCCGCGTCGTAGGCAATGTCATGAGTGGTCTGCTGCTGGGTATCATGCTTTCGCGCCCGTTGTCGAGCCTTGTGGCTGATATGTTTGGCTGGCACGCGATTTTTGCCTTGTCAGCAACAGCGGTGTTTCTCTTAGCGATCATTCTTTTGAAGGTGCTGCCTGCTAGAAAACCAGTCACAAACACAACCTATGCAACCCTTCTGGGTTCCATGTGGCACCTGCTGTTACAAACACCGATCTTACGTCGCCGTGCCGCTTACCATGCTTGTGTATTTGCCACGTTCAGCCTGTTTTGGACCACTGCCCCTTTGCTTTTGTCTGGTCCTGAATATCATTTTTCGCAGAAAGCCATCGCTTTGTTCGCACTTGTTGGAGTGGCGGGAGCCCTAGCTGCACCCGTAGCCGGACGGATAGCGGATCGTGGATGGACGAAACCTGCAACCGGAATCGCACTTGCCACCGTCATCGTTTCCGTTCTGCTGCCTCTTCTATTCCAGACACGTTCTATTGTTGGAATTGCTGCACTCGTCGTATCCGCCATCCTATTGGATGCCGGAGTTTCCGCAAACCTCGTGCTTGGACAACGCGAGATATTTTCGTTGGGACCGGATGTCCGCAGTCGATTGAACGGACTTTTTATGGCTATCTTTTTCTTCGGGGGTGCTATCGGGTCTGCTATCGGCGGTTGGTCTTACGCCGTCGGGGGATGGAATGCGGCTTTATGGATTGGGTTGGTTTTCCCTGTCCTTGCGTTCCTCTATTATGCAATGGAAAAAAAGCGTTCCTAAAAAATACTTGTGCAAATCAGCGAAATTCCCACTGCATCTTTTTTGAAATCAAGGGGTGAGAACGTAAGAAAAGAGGGTCCCATTTGGAACCCTCTTTTGCTTAGATGCGGAAGCCGCCGCCGGAGAGCTGTTGCTCCGCGAAGGTCACCAGACGCTTGGTGATTTCTCCTCCTACGGAACCGTTTTGACGGGAGGTCGTGTCCGGTCCGAGGATGACTCCAAATTCTGCAGCGATTTCGTACTTCATTTGATCGAGCGCTTGAGATGCTTGCGGAACGAGCTTTTGGTTGCTATTGCGATTGCCTGTGTTGAACATTCGTGATCCCTCCATTCGTTGTTGTGGGCTTATTATGCACCCGTTTCCGTGGCAATATTTACGCCGAATAGAGATCCCTTAACTTACCAATTTCAGAGCAAGCCTTTCACAAAAGGCTCCTCCAGCTTGCTGATCATCTGCTTCTGCTTTTCTGCCAGATTGACCTGTATCGATTCCTTGTATTCTATCGCGAATTTCACGCGGGACAGGATGCGTTGGGCAAGGCCCTGTTCATCAGTTGGCACCGTAAGTTCAGGCAGCTGCAGCGAGTGGGTGAAGTCCAGGCATTTGAAGCGGTACGCCAAGCAGACGAAAGGAATACCGCAAGCAGCACTGAGTACGTTGGCATGCAGCTTGAAGTTGATCGTCGCCTCCATCTCCTGGATGCGGCGCATCATCTCTGCATGTCCGTGCACTTCCAGATCAAGAGTAACCTGCCCGGGTCTTCCGATCTTTTGGCAGAGTCGCTTGTTTGCATCCCGATCCGGTCCCCACATGGTGAAAAGATAAAGCTGATAGCCATCATCCACCAGTTGTCGCGCCACTTTCGCCAAAGCATCCTCGACAGCAGCCTCGTTTTTCCCGTAAATGCGGTTGTACGATGTTCCCCAGTTGATCCCAACCACCTTTTGTCCATTCTCTGTTTTCCTGTTGCCGGCTGCAGGTGGGAGCAGCAGCATGCCCGGATCACCACTGATCGATAGGCAGTTGCCGACGCCCGCTTCCTGCAGATATTGATGAGTCAGCGGCCCACGCACCCCAAAAAACACAGCGTGCTGCCCGATTTCTCGCAGCATTTGCCGCATCTTCTCACTTTCTCCGAAGCGTGCATCCAAAAGTCTTCCTGCTGCGTCCAGCTGCGCCGGCATTTGCGTATCGTATCCGCTCCCCCAGATCACCAGTCGCTTCCGTTGAAGGACTGCCCGATGCGCGACATCCACGTAGCCGGGAACGAGCAGGGAACCACCGCCAAGGACGATCGTATCGTACGGGCCGAGGTCTGCGAGATCGACACCGGGCAAAGAAGGAACCACCTGCACCTGCTGTGCATCCAGATGCTTGTGCGACAGCTGTTCAAATACCCGCCACATCAGCTCGTCACCCAGATTGTTAAACCCGATCCAGCCCACGTACAAGACCTTTCTCATTGTGACACTCCCCCCTCCTTGCTGGTTATCACACGTTCGAACAGGTCGAGAATTTCCTGACCCTTTTGAAAAATGTCAAACTGGGACGAAACCCACGCTCGCCCCTGCTCCCCGATCTTACTCAGTGCTCCACGGTCGGCAAGGGCTCTTTTCAACGCTTCTGCAATCAACGCAGGGGACGGCTTTTCAATCGAATCATGATCGCCGAAATAGTAATCCCAGGCCATGGCGTAGAGTTCGGGTGTGATCAGGCCCACGTACCCGTGATTCCCAATCGCGAGCAAGGGTTTGCCGCAAGCCATCGCCTCCAGCGCCACGCGTCCCGTACCAATCACGAGGTCGCTCCTCCTGTAGTACGGCTTGACGTCTGTTTGCTCGCCGACGATGTGGACGTAGGTGGAACCCTTCATCTTGTTGAGGTTCCGGGCCAATTCCTGCACATGATGAGCCTGTGCCCCCGTTCCGACCACGACGATGTGCAAGTCTTCCGGTTCGGTCAACGTCTTCGTCGCACGCAGCACCATGTTGCAGACGGAGGCTTTCTGCCAAGCTAATCTGCTGACGTAGGTGACGACGGTCGCATGTTCGGGCAAATCAGGCAAAACCTGTGGCTTGTAAGCTTCGCCTGGTTCAGGTCCGAACTCTTCCGGATCAATCCCATTTGAAATGACTGTCGAGGCAATTCCGTAAGCCCGCCAATAACGCTCGACCGGTTTGCTCACACTGATGACTGCATCGCTCAGTTGTGCCAGCTCGGTCGCCTCTTCTCGCGGATAGTAGGTTCCATGCATGGTAAACACAACGGGGATGCCCAATTCTCTGGCTGCTGATGCAGCAATGATTCCCGACGGTGTCATATGAACGTGTACAATGGTGATGCCTTGCTGCTTCATGATCTGACTGTAGGCATCGTACAAAAACTTCTTGCGCTCGGGGAGTGGGACTCCTTTCGACTCCACGAGATGAATCTGAAAGCCTGCTTTGACAAACTCCTGATGGATTGGACCGTCCGCCCCTGCGTAAAACAGTCGGGCTCCACAGGCTAAAAACGGCTTGCTGATGCTAAGAACATGCGTCTCCGTCCCGCCTGTGCCCATGCTGTCCAGAACCATCAATATGCGGCTTGTCACGTTTATTCCTCCTTTCTGCGGTAATATTTGGTCGAGCGTTGATTGGCGTGAAGACGGTAGTAATACAGCGCCTCCGGAATGTTCTCGATCCTGGCTCTCGCGTTCAGGCTCTTCGCGATGAATTCGTAATCTTCCGCACCCTTGATCCGTCTGGTAGGCCCGCCGATCTGATCAAACAGGCGTCCTCTGAACACGATGGTTCCGTGACAAACGCAGTGTCCACCGTTTCCGTATACTTTTTTGATTTCGTCTCCGTATTTGATCCACGTAGACAATTCCCGCTTGGTCGGCATCTCGGAAGGGAAGGCATAATAATTCGTTCCCACGAGCTCGATATCCGGATTCTGCTGTAAAAACTTGATCTGACGCTCCAGCCTGAGCGCATGGGAATAGTCATCTGAATCCTGCACCGCAATGAATTCTCCCCGCGCCAGATAAAACCCGACATTGATCGCACCGGAAAAGCCAACATTTCTCGGCAGCACATGGACGATCACCTGATTTTCGGCCAATGACGCCTGATGCCGCCTGATCCACTCATTGATGATCAGGACGGAATCGTCGGTCGACGCGTCATCGACGATAATCAGTTCCCACTTTTGATAGGTCTGCAACAGAATGCTGTCGAGACATTCCCGTAAATAGTCAGCGCGGTTGTAGTTGGTGATGACCACGCTCACCAAATTCTTCACACGTTCCATCTCCATAGAATTTTCACTCCATTTTCTCATCGTTCTTTCGCAAATCCGCCCCTCTCTGCCAATAGTTGAAACGCTTCGATGTGATCCCCTACAATCTGACAGGCGGCAGGCGATCTGCCGAATGGGGCGAGATGCTTTTCCGGCCGAAGCCGATTCATCCCAAAACTGTCTACCTGATGCACTTGATTAATCGTCAATCCTGCCAGCATGGCTGCCATTTGCGCTTTCGGTGGACAAGCAAGCAGCGTCCATCCGAGCGGGGCAAACGACTCCCGGCGCAGGGCGAATGGCACGACGAGCATGGAGGCAATGTCCAGATCTTTGCGGTTGGCTGCCAGATTCAGGCCTTGTCTTGCCGCCACAACTACATTGTCCGTCCGTACTGCGGGCAGGAAATCGCGTTGATCATTGAGCGCGACGTCACAGCGAAGCTGACACGCGCGAACGAACGGATAGAGATCCATTGCCGGCACGACGAAATCGGCATCCACAAACAGCAGGATATCGCCGCGGGCGAGACTGGCTCCCACGGCCCGACCCGTGTCCACCCCGAGCGGCTCAGGAAACTCCACGACAACGGTCCCGTGCTGCTTTGCAATCTGTGCCGTCTGATCCTGCGATCCATTCACCACCACGATGATTTCGGACGGCTCGAGCTGCAGCACTTCTTTGATGACTCGCCCCAGTGTGGCCGCTTCGTTGCATGCGGGAATGATGACGGACAAATGCTGCCCACCGTAGAGCTCCGTTTGACAAAGAGGCCAATTCCCTGACTGTTTCACAGGGAGCTGGCTTTCGTTGCCTTGGAGCCGGTTTAGGATATCCCATCTTCGTCCGCCATCTCCCATTCCTCCTCTAGAAGGCAGGAGGGAACATACATGTACTTGCTCCGCGATGACCGCCTGTTCCCAGGTGGATAGCTCGAACAGCCAAGTCGCTGACAGCTCTGGCGAAAAAGGCATGTCATCTTTCGCCGGCTCCATTGGCTGCACCCTCATGATGGCACCGCCTGACGCCAAATACCTGTGAGCCTCTCCCGGATAAGCGAGACGATCCGCTCCTATTTTTCTCAGGGCATCTCGCGATAAGGCATGGGGCATCTCTAGCAGGCTGGCTTCCCTCAATTCCTTTCGACCATAGAGGTCATTGAGCATTCGTGCGAGGCTGTGGACAGGCTTTGCTCGTTTCATGCCTCTGCCCCTGCACACTTCCCGGGACAGCAACACCTCGACATTTTCGTACTGGATGGGAAAGAGAAAGCGTCGCAAGCTAGACTCCGGATAAAAGCAGTCCTCACCGAGAAACAGAAGTATGTCCCCTTTT
Organism: Brevibacillus choshinensis; assembly: GCF_016811915.1. Lineage (NCBI taxonomy): Bacteria > Bacillati > Bacillota > Bacilli > Caryophanales > Paenibacillaceae > Brevibacillus > Brevibacillus choshinensis. Next base: position 4,519,548 of record NZ_CP069127.1, read on the forward strand.
GCCTGCTCTGCGCCGAGTGCCCGGCCTGCAAACAGATTTGCGGGTCCATCGATGGAAACGACATGGCACCCGGACTTGGCGGATGCAGGCAGGAAATCCAGCAAATGAGCGGATACGGTCAAAATGATTTCCAGAGGCTGCAGCCGCAGGCACTGAGCTATTTGTTGCTCTACATGCTTCGCCTGAAAGGTGGCGGGAATGATGATGGACAACGTTCGCGCACGCCGTTCCATCCTACCTGCTCTCATCGTCAGACGACCCTCACATAAGTGATGCGATCCAATTGGAAGGTGGTCGGCTGACCGCTCCCATACCCCGGCGCATCGGCAGCGAGGATCGTGGCCGTACTTTCCCCGACTCGGATCAACACTCCGGTTTCCACCTGCAGACCTGTAACAACCTCGATCGTCTCCCCCAGGAGAGACCGCAATTTTTCTTGGAAATCCATGTAAACTCCTCCTTTTACACTGTTTGAACAAAATTGATTTGACGAAACGGAATCACGACAATGGTGCCGCCTGACTCTTCGATCTGAGCATAATCGGCTCCGACCACCTGCAAGACTCCCGCAACATTCCCTGCTTCCGTCCCCACTTCAACCGTTTGATTGAGATAGCGTAGCAACACTTGCCGGATTTCCGGCTCTTTCGGACATGTCTTCTCCTGTGGAGGGCTGGGTTTGACTTTCTCCCACAAAAGCCCCCTGAGTCCCTCAAAGTATGCTTTCAGCTCTTTTTCATTTACAATGAGCCACATTCTCTTCACTCTCCTTCTTTGTTTCCTATCCTTGTGGAATTTCTCCACTCGTACAAGGTATACGAGAAATGTCGAAGGTGACATAAGTCATTTGCGCATTTTGCTCAGATTAGTTCAATTCCCGCATCCTTTTTGACCTGAAAATGAAAAAAACTCGGCAATTGCCGAGCTCATGGTTGTCCATCTTTCCGTTTTTCGGTCGTGCAGGCATGTCTTGCTTTCTCTTTCTTTCGAAAAAAAGGGACGGATGCACATTAAGAAGATTAACTTAGGATGAATTTATTTTTTGAAAAATTTACCTTTTATTCAAAATAGAAACCTCTCAATCTGGGCAAAAGCTTAGAATCACTTCTCGTTTTTCACCCCTTCGCGCACGGCTTTTATTTCGTAGGAGCCGACCTCCGTATGGAGGATGTATTCCGGCTTTGGCTTTCCGAGATTCGCTTTATGACCAGCAATATGGGCTTCACTCTTTTCCCATTGCTTCCAATGCTTCTCCGTTTCCCAGCGGATCTGCACCACTACCTCTTCATCGCCTTGACGAACCTTCTTAACCATTACGGTAACATCAACCAGACCTACCTGCTCATCGAGGACGCCAGCTTTGCTGAATCGTTCTACGACCTTGTCCGAGTGACCCTCTGCAACCGTAATCCTTCTCCATTGAACAAGAAGCCATTATCCCCTTTGCTTCCTACCGTTTGGATCGCTGTCGAATGGGGGCCATACTGCCATCCCCCATGTACCATCAAGTCTTACGAATCTAAATACGATATATCGTATTTTGTCAACGGGATCATGTATTACCTTTGAAAAGAAGATTTTTTGCGAAAGTTATCTAAACCTCTTGTACCTTACGCAACGTCAGGTTTTATACTTAAGGAACCGGTACACTGCTAGCGCCAAAGAAAGGAGTGGATTATGCAGAAGCATTGGAAAGTAGGGGATCTTTCCAAATTGACTGGACTTACGGTGCGAACCCTGCGGTATTACGACCAGATCGGCTTATTTTCGCCATCAGGGCATTCTGATTCCGGCCATCGATTGTATAACGAATCCGATATCAGACGGCTGCAAAAGATCTTGTCTTTGAAAGATTTGGGGTTATCTCTGGAGGAAATTCAGAAAGTGATGAAGGGACATGCCTATACTTCATCTGAAATCGTGGGGATCCAGATTGAACGGGTCCGAAGAAATATAAAAATCCAACAGAAACTTCTGGCTGAACTGGAACGTGTGGCTGAACGGATGAACCAGCAGGAGCCGCTTTCCATTGACGCATTTCTTTCCTTGCTGGAATCGATGAAGATGAGCCACGAAAAACACATCATCAGACATCGGTTGAATTGGGAGGACCGTTTCGATCTGCTCGGCGATTTTTTACACGATGAGTGACTGAAATTCTGTTCGCTAAAGGAGGATGTATGATGAAACAACGCTTTACGAGCCACTCTACATTCAAATTGGAGCGCATGTACCGCGCCTCTCTGGAACGCGTGTTTGCGGCATGGTCGGAGCGCAGTGCCAAAGCCCGTTGGTTTCAACCCGCAGAAGAATTCGAATTCCGGGTTGGCGGGCGAGAATTTAGCCGGGGAGGTCCTCCGGGCGGGCCCGTCTATACCTTTGAAGCATATTACCAGGAAATCGTGCCCCAGGAACGCATTGTATATACGTACTCTCTAGACCAAGATGAAATCCGGATATCTGTATCGATCGTAACCGTCGAATTTATCCCGACCCTCGATGGCATCAAACTCATTTTTACGGAACAGGGAACGTTTATCGACGGCCACGACACGCCTGAGCAACGTGAGCAGGGTACGAAGGAAATGCTGGAGCAGCTCGAAAAATCTCTTGGGGAAGGGACAGCAGACAATCTCGAGATCTTGACTCAACGGGTCTTCGACACACCTCGAAATCTGGTATATCAAGCATGGACCCAGCCTGAGCTGCTCGCCCAGTGGTGGGGACCCACCGGATTCACGAATACGTTCCACACTTTCGATTTACGACCTGGAGGCATCTGGGAGTTTACGATGCATGGTCCAAACGGTGCCGCCTATCCGAACCGAAGCGTTTTCCGTAAAATCAGTCCCGAATGCATAGAGCTTCGGCACGACTCCAAACCTCACTTTATTCTTACTGCGATGTTTGACGAGGTTGACGGTGGGACGAAGCTGACTTTCCGGCAGACTTTCGAAACAGAAGTGGAATATAACAAGCTGAAACCTATTTGCGAAGAAGCAAACGAACAAAATTTGGACAGACTGGGTGCGCTTCTGAAAAAGCTATCTGAATAACTCTTCCCGTGAAACAGGTGCCCAGCCTTGTATGTTTCATGCGTAACTGGTCAGGGGCAGCGTCCAAAGCTGCCCTCGGCTATTGGAAAAACCTTTCCTGGGCATTCTGTGTACAGAACTCTCTCCGTTTCTATTCAGAGAAAATGTCCTGCCCCTTCTCTGTCAATCGATACTGCCCTCGTCCTACCGGATTTTTTTCTGCCAGTCCTTTTTTGATCAATGCCCCAAGCGGCTGGTTCACATACAAGGAATGGAATCGCCGGGCATTCTCCGGACTCACCCCTGGCAGTTTCCCTGCGATCACAGTGGGAGTCCGCCACACGTCTCTCGCCAGTGCCAGCAGTACATTCCACTGCTTTTGCGGCAGCTTGTGCACGGATTTCTTTTTCCCTGTGTCACGGGCATTCCCTTGCCGAGAGCGAAAATAAAGCCTGCCTCCCTCTTTCTTTCGCTCACACCAGCCTGCTTCAAATTGCCAAAGAGCTTTCGCCAGAGAAGCACGCGGACTTGCATAGTGCGTCTCGCAATGATCGAGAATTTCCTTGATCGTCCGCCAATCGTTTGCCTCATCCAGGTATCTCCGAATCTGATTCATCGTGATGCGGTAGGGTGTGATATAGCCGCCGCCGCTTTGGCCGCCCTTCACCTCGGAAGTCTGATGATGCTCGGTGAGCGCATCCCGTAGATAAGGCAGCGTACGTCTGGCAAGCTTCGGCATCTTGTCCGGCCATACGCTCCCGAACTTGCTGATGGTCAGCACGCCGATCCCGTAATCGCGCAATACCATGGTCACAAACTTTTTATACGATTTTGGCTGATACGGAATCGCGATCCAAATGTAATGGGCATAGTCGCGCCATCTCAGCGCCTGTTCGATCAGGTCCAGACTGAGGGACTGCTTCATCTCCACGACTCCCACCAGCGGTCCGTTCGTCACGACTACATCCGCGCGCCCATTCCGATGACGGCATTCTACCTCCGGATAAACGGTGAACCCGCGCTCCTCCATCCAGCGTTTGATCGGTTCGTACATATCCTCTTCTTTCATTCGTTTTCTTTGCCTCTTTCGTTCTGTAGTCTTTTCCTCCACTTTATCACGAGCGGTTTGGACATACTATCCGGTCAACCGTTTTCCAACTGCGTCTTTTCCTGTACGATCGTTTTGCGTACAATAAACAAAGTGAGAAAATAGACGTTCCTGAAAGGGAGGTATTGACGTGGAAGAGAAAAAAGATGCACTTGTCCCGGAACTTGAGGAACTGCTTTATAAATTTACGGAATTGCTGACGGGCGAAGCCACGCCAGAGCGCGTCGAGATGGTAAAGGTATGGTGCCTCTACACCCATATGAGCAAGGCAATGCCGCCACTCATCCAGCACTGGGCGAGCGAGCCTGACCATCACGAAGCTCGCAACCAAATCCGGGAGATTATCGAGCAAATCAAGCAGTGGAATCAGACGAAAAACCAGAAGCATTAGGGGCGCGTTTTTGAAAGAGATTTCAGGGAGTTCTCTTTCTTTAAAGGTGTAAACCTAAACAAAAAGGCTGCCTCTTTTGGCAGCCTTCTCTTCATATTTTCCTCACAAGGAAGCACTGAAACGCTCAGGCACGTACTCGATGTTCGCTTCTGCTGTGATCGTCAAGCAGTGATTTACGTGATCGTATTCCACCGGATTATCCTTGACGTAAAACCATATTTTCTTCGTCGGTTCCCCTTCTGCTTCCCGGAAGAGAAAGACATTCAGCTCTTCCTTCCATTGCAGGATATCTTCCACGACAGCATCAAAAGGGACATCTATGCGAAACAGCCAGCCTGTCCCTGCCTGTTCCACGCGGTACGCCACATCGTGCTTGCTGGAATCAATAAACGTGCGACCACCGACGGCGTGTTTGACCAATAAGGTTTCCTTCATACTTCCCCTCTCCCTCACGGCAAATCGATTAGCATGAAAAACGCTTCATCCAAAGCTGTGATCGCAAGCTCCGATACGTCTTGGATACGTGCCGTATCCCTTTTCCCCAGCTCGTGTCCATTCACCGCAAGCTTTCCTTCGATCACAAACAAAAATACGCGTCGTCCTTCCTCCTGCTCAAACGACAGCTCCCGGCCCTGTTCCAGCCGGCTCAAGTAAATCGTCATGTCCTGATGAATGGACGCGACGCACTCGCTCCCTTGCCTAGAGACAACTGGCAGCAAGTCATTGTTCAACTGCTCCTGATCATAGCGCTTCGTTTCAAACGATGGCGTAAGTCCTCGCTCCTGCGGCATGAACCACAGCTGGAGAAACTTCACACCTTCCGTCTCCGATCCGTTGTACTCCGCATGCACGATGCCAGTCCCGGCTGACATTCGCTGCACTTCCCCCACCGAGATGACCTCGACATTCCCCAGATTATCCTCGTGCTTGACCTGTCCATCCAGGACAATCGTGACGACTTCCATATCGCTGTGCGGGTGAGGCCCAAATCCTTTTCCGCCCGCTACCTCGTCGTCATTGCACACTCGCATGACCCCAAAGCTCGTATTGTTCGGATCGAAGTATTCGCCAAAAGAAAAGCTGAGATGACTGCGAAGCCATCCCGCATCGACCGAATATCTCGAATTTGAAGGATATACTTGAAACATGGCAAACGTCCTCCCTTATTCCTTCTCGCCTACCCACATTGTACGGGGATTTTTCCTTTTCTACAAATAAGGACCCTGTGCAAAGTGCACCTGGTCCTCAAAAGCCAAGCCTCTTTTTCAATTCCTTTACCACGTTGCGGCTCACGGGAATTTCCGTTTTCCGGCAGTCCTGCATGACGAGATGAATCGAGCCCTTGAACCAGGGCACGAGCTCCGCCGTCCTCGATAGGTTGACGATAAATGCCCGATGCGTACGGAAAAATTGCTTGGGAGACAACCGGCTTTCCAGCTCCTGCAGCGTAAACGAAGTGGAGAACTGTTCATTTCCCGTATAAATGCTGGCATATCGGCCTTCCAGCGTAGCGTACACGATCTCGTTTGGATCGATGAGCATGATCTTTCCGCTTTTTTCTACCGGCACCCTGCGCGGCTGTTGATCAGCGAGGACGTTTTGCAGGAGGGTCTGCAGCTGCTCCTCCAGATACGGGGTGGTTGCTGCTGGCTGGGATTCTGGGCTGCGCATCTTTCTCACCCGATTCATCGTCTTCTCCAGCCTCGTCTCACTGAATGGCTTGACAATGTAATCGATGGCATCCGTCTCAAAGGCTCGCACGGCATGAATCTCGTAGGCACTCGCAAAGATGATGACCGGCGGATTCACCATCGATTCCAGCAATTCCTGACCGACGTCCACGCCATCCCGATCCTGCAGATGTATATCTAAAAAGACGGCATCCGGCTCGACCTGCAAGACGGCGTCGATGGCCTCTTCCCCGCTGCTCGCCTCACCTATGACGGACACCTCCGGAAACTGCTCCAGCAGGTACCGCAGCTCAGACCGGGCAGGCGCCTCATCATCCACGATGAACACTTTTAGCACTGGCACTCACTCCTACTGGCAAAGTAATGACACAGGTGGTCCCTTCGCTCACCACGCTTTGGATCGCGATCCCGTACGGTTGTCCGTACACCGACTGGAGCCTGCTCTTGACGTTGGACAGTCCGATCCCGGATAATCGGCGCTTGCCTTCCTGCTTGCTCGGGGGCATCGCAAAAGGATCTGTCTCCATGCCTACGCCGTTGTCAGCGACTGTCAGCTCCAGCGTCTTCATATCCAGCCGTCTTGCCTTGATCCTGACAGTCCCTCCTTCACGCTTGGGGAGCAAGCCGTGCTTGACCGCATTTTCCACCAACGGCTGAAGAATCAATCCGGGGACGATCACGCTTTCCACTTCTCTCTCGATGTCGTATTCGACGTGCAGCTTTTCCCCGAAGCGCGCACGCTCGATCGCGAGGTACGCCTCAATGTGCTCGAGCTCCTCAGCCAAGCTGACGTACCCTCCCGAATCGTGCAGATTGCGCCTGAAATATTCTCCCAAATGAATCAGCAGCTCACGCGCCTGCTCCGGACGGAAGCGGATGAACGAGACGATCGTATTGAGCGCATTGAACAAAAAATGCGGATTGATCTGGGCGTGCAGAGCCTTGATTTCCGCGTCAGCCAAGAGACGTGACTGCTTTTCCAGCTCAGCCAGCTCCAGCTGGGTCGAGATCAAATTGCCCAGACCACGGACGAGCTCCAGATCGACTGCAGACAGCTTGCGCGAACGGTCTTGATACAGCTTCAGCACACCCGCTGCCTCTCGCCTGCGCATGAGAGGAACGAGAATCGCGTAGCGCAGCGGACAGTTAGACTCCTTGCAGCCGATCTCCTCCCGATTGTGTGCAATCATCACTTCTTTGGTATCCAGAACAGCCTGCGTCGCTTTGGTCGTGATCCCTTCGCCTACCACGTGATGCGAGGCCCCGGCACCTACATGGGCGAGCACAGTCTTGGTGTCTGTGATGGCGACCGCCGCCACCCGAGTCGTCCGGAGGATTTCCTCGGCTACCTTTTTTGCCGACTCGTACGACAGCCCTTCCCGCAAATACGAGAGCGTCTTGTCAGCCACCTGCATTGTCCGCTGAGCTTGCAAAGCTCCGATGCGATCTTCCTCTTTTTTGACCAGGTCGATGATGATGACGAGGATGGCAATCCCCAGAGAATTGACGACAGACATCGGAACGCTGATGGACTTGACGAGCACCAGCGCATCCGCATACGGCCGGGCCACGAGCAAGATGATCCCCATTTGCATCCATTCTGCGATAAACCCGACGATCAAAGCAGTCGTCCAGCCGATTTCCTGCTGGCGATTGCGGCGGAATTGGTAGATCAGCCCCGCGATCAGTCCTTCGCTGATCGTCGAGATGGCGCACGCCAAATCGGTGAATCCGCCCAGGGAGTATCGATGAAGTCCAGCAATCAATCCTGTCATGAGGCCTACCCAGGGACCTGCCAACAGCCCCGCCACCACGGTACCGATCACACGGGAGTTGGCGATGGCATCCTGATACCAGATGCCATTGTACGTGCCGAAAATGGAAATCGCCGAGAAAATCAGGACGACCACCGCTTTTTCCTTCCATGTCGCTTGTTGGTTCAAAATGCTGCGGAAGGCGCGCACGCGGGTGAACAGCAGCGCTGCAACGATCAGGACAGCCGTCCGTTCAGCCAGCGGCATCATCAAGGCAAAATTCACGGGTATTCCCCCTACCGAAAACAATATCCTTCTTCCTATTATGGTCAGCAGCCCTATCATCGGTCAACCATTGTCAGAAACGGGGCAAAAAACAGAAAAAAGCGAATGGCCTGCACCATCGCTTTTCTCCTTATAATACGCGATTCAAAAATTCACGAGTGCGCTCTTCCTTCGGGTTGTTGAATATTTCATGAGGCGGGGCGAGCTCGATGATCCTTCCTTGGTTCATGAATGCCACAAAATCAGCGACATCCTTGGCAAAGCCCATCTCGTGCGTCACGATGATCATGGTCATTCCTTCCTTTGCCAGCTGCTTCATCGTCTCCAGCACTTCGCCGACCAGCTCCGGATCAAGGGCTGACGTGGGCTCGTCAAACAGCATGATATCCGGCTTCATCGCCAGTGAACGAGCGATGGCTACCCGCTGCTTTTGACCGCCTGAGAGACTGGCAGGATAAACATCCGCTTTTTCTTCCAGCCCTACTTTCTTCAAGAGCTGCATCGCCTCTCGCCTGAGCTCCTCCCGATTCGGCTTTCGCACGACCAGTGGCGCCTCCATGACGTTCTCCAGCACCGTCTTGTGGGGAAACAGATTGAAATGCTGAAACACCATTCCTACCTTTTGCCGCACCTTTGTCAAATCATCCTTTTTGGGATCGATGCTCTTTTCCTCGATGAAGATCTCTCCCCCGTCCTTGATCTCCAAAAAGTTGATGCAACGGATCAGCGTGCTCTTTCCTGAACCGCTGGCCCCGATTAGAACGGCCACTTCCCCTTTGTTCACCGTCAGGTTGACGTCCTTTAGCACCTCGTTGGACCCAAAGCTTTTTTTGAGATTCTGCACACGAATCATTTCCTGTTTCATACCCATCCCTCCCTTAGTCGCCTTTGGCCAAACGCTGCTCCATTTTGCCAACCAAATACGTGAAGAGCATGACGATCACCAGGTAGTAAAGAGCTACGATCAAAAAGAACGTCATCTCATCAAACGTCTCTGCAGACAGGCGGCGTGCCATGGAGAACAACTCGTCCATGGCGATGAAGGCGGCGAGAGACGACTCCTTCAGCGACAAAATGAACTGATTGCCGAGTGGCGGTATGGAACGCTTCAATGCTTGCGGCAAAATGATGCGGCGCATGGTTTGCCTCGTGGACATCCCGAGAGAAAGCCCTGCCTCCCTTTGTCCTCTATCGATCGACTGGATCGCGCCGCGGAAGATTTCCGCAATGTACGCCCCGCTGTGAACAGCCAAAGCCAGGGCGGCTGACCAAAATTGCCCCAGATCGATCACTTTGTAAAACCCAAAATATAAGACGAAAATTTGCACGATCAAGGGGGTTCCGCGAATGATGGTGATATACACATTGGCGAGAAGCTGACCTCCCGGAATCTTGGACACCTTTAGCAGCGCGACCAACAGGCCGATCACGGTTCCCACGATGACAGAGGCGATCGTCAGCTCAAAGGTAAGAAGCAACGGCTTCATAAAGAACGGCAGCGTACGAAAAAACTCTTCAAGTAAGTGAGTGAAACTGGGCACTCTATGCCACCTCCGCTTGTCTCAAATGGTCCTGCCAAGCCTGTCGATCGGCTTGGCAGGCACTTCTGTTTGTGGCACTAGTCCTTTTTGCTGATATCGCGGTTGAAATACTTTTCGCTGAGCTTCAGATAGGTACCGTCCTCATGAATCTGTTTCAGTACTTCATTGATTTTGGTCAGCAGCTCCGTATTCCCCTTGCGAACCGCGATGCCATGCTGCACCTCCGTGAGTGCCGCGCCGCTTTTCTTGATCTTGAGGCCCTGCTGAATAGCGATCTCGCCTACGACGCTGTCCGTAATCACGACATCGTGCTTTCCTTGCTCCAGAGCGCGCAGGGCGGTCACGTCACTGTCGTAGGTCTTGATGTTGTCCGTATACTCCCGAGCCATTTTTTCATGGGTCGTACCCAGAGCGACGGCTACTTCCTTTCCTTTCAGGCCATCCAGGGTAGAAATGGTGCCATCCGGCCTGGTAAAGAGCTGTCCGCCGGATAAGTAGTAGGGATCGGCGAAATCCACCTGCTGCTTGCGCTCTTCCGTAATCGCATGGCTCGCGATGGCCGCATCGTATCGACCTTCTTTTACCCCGGCGATAATGCCGGAAAAAGGTGAAGTAACTGGTTTTGCTTGAAGATTCAGACGTTTTGCAATCTCATTTCCGATCTCAATATCAAACCCTGTCAGCTGTCCGTCCTTAAAATAGCTGAACGGCTGATATTCACCCGATGCAGCGAACGTAAACACACCTGATTCTTTGGTCATCGACGACGCATTGCCCGCAGGTGCGCTGGCTCCTCCCGTGCTGCCGCTGGAAGTCGTCGCCTGGCCACAGCCTGCCACGAGTAGCGACGTGGTCAGCAGCAAAGTAGCAAGAAACCCCATATTTTTTTTCATTTTCTTTTCCCCCTTTTATTTCCCTTATTGGTTCTAGCACGGACGATCGAACGTTCCTTCCACCTCCTCTCGCGTGAGAGCTACTCTGGCAGCTGCAGATTCTCGGATATTTGCAGAGTGGCTCCCGTTCCCTCGATGACGTCTTCGAGCGAAAACGGGTACATGACTTCTGTCAGCACCAGACCTCCCGCAGTCACCTCGATGACCGCCCTCTCCGTGATGATGATATCCGCACACCGCTTTGCTGTCAGCGGCAGGGTACACTCCGATACGATTTTCGGCTCCCCTTTTGCATTCGCATGGCTCATCATGACGATCACTTTCTTGGCATTTCGCACCAGCTCCGTCCCGCCGCCGATTCCATAGACACGCTTCCCTGGGACGATCCAATTGGCGAGATCTCCTCTGCGGTTCACCTGCAATCCTCCCAGAAAAGCGACATCCAGCTTTCCTCTGCGAATGATGCCGTATGCCACAGTCGTGTCGAAAAAAGCTGCGCCGGGAACGATCGAAACAGGCGCTCCTCCGGCATTCGTGACGTGAGCATCTTCCTCTCCGGTCACAGGCGTAGGGCCGAGGCCGAGAATGCCATTGACTGAGTGAAACATGACGTTCCACTCTGGGGGGACAAAGTCAGCGACGAGCTCGGGGATTCCGATGCCCAGATTGACCGTCATACCCGGCTCGATTTCTCTGGCTGCCCGGCGAGCGATCATGTAGCGCTGGTCCATTTCCAATCCCATCACGCATGCCCTCCGCCGCTTTTGACGATATAATCCACAAAAATTCCTGGGGTCATGATCTGCTCCGGGTCCAGCTCTCCCACCGGGACGATCTCGTCTGCTTCCACGATGGTGATATCCGCAGCCATGGCGACTAACGGGTTCAGATTTCTCGCGGCTTTGTCATAGATCAAATTGCCGTAGGAATCCGCCCGCTTGGCATAGATCAGACCGATCTGTGCGCTGATGGCTGTCTCCAAACGATAGCGGTTGTCTTCCACATGGATGATCGGACTCTCGGTACCCATCTCCCAGCCTTGACTCGCTTCGACCAGGATTCCTGCCAAGCCGACACCGCCGGAACGAATCTTTTCCGCGAGGATGCCTTGCGGGTAGAACGTCACATCCAGCACCCCGTCGAGCATTTGCCGCCCCGCTTCGGGATTTGAGCCGATATGCGTCGTGATCAGCTTTTTCACCCTGCGCTTGGTGATGAGCCGACCGATTCCCCACTCTGGAAATCCAGCATCATTCCCGATGAGCGTCAAATCTTGGACTCCTTTTTGCAATAGATAGTCGATGAGCAGCAAGGGGGAACCGACTCCCCCAAAGCCGCCGTACAGGACTTCTGCCCCATCCCTGACGTTCTCCATCGCCGTTTCTACTGTGACCCATTTTGATAGCATGGCAAGCAAATCCTTATCTCTCTTATAGTTTGGTAACCGCCTCATGAGAGAATGGAAAGCAACATCTATGCCAAGCTGCAGTCGCCCATGCTGCTCCTGACAGGCACCTATCCGATTCAGGCGGTGAATCGAAATCGAATCAGCAGAAATGATAACCATTCGGAAAATACGATCTTTTCTGTCGATTCGATCCCGATTCACTTGTTGACAATATCGATTCACTTTACAATAAGGGGAATTTTTAACAATCAATGAATAAAGGAAGGAAGAATGAAAACATGGAAAAAGATGCTGAGATCATTGCCTTCTTTCAGACAAGCCAGTTGATTGATATTTTCAATACCTTGGCTGACGGGATCTACATCTCGGACGCGCAGGGAACGACCCTCTGGCTCAATCAGGCCAGTGAAAACCTGTGTGGGCTGCCCAAATCGGAGCTGATCGGCCGCAATGTAGTCGATCTGGAAGAGATGGGCATCTACAAGCCCTCCGTCACGCGTCTGGTGATTGAATCCGGCAAGCCCACGACGACGATCCAGCTCGTGAACAACAAGGGGAAATTTCTCGTCACAGGACACATCATTCCCGATGAAAAAGGCAATCCAGAGCTGATTGTCGCACACTCCCGCGACATTACGGAGGCGGCGCGCGCAAGCTCCCAGCTGGAAGAGACCGTTGCCTTGCTCAAACGGTACAGTGAGGAGATCCAGATCATGAAACGGGAGGCTCATCAAAACCTGTCCCAGGCATTCATAGGCAGCAGCCGCTCCTACCTCGCCCTTCTGGAGCTGGTCAAAAAAGTAGCCGTCGTGGATACGACCGTGTTGATTACGGGAGAGACGGGCGTGGGGAAAAGTTTTTTGGCTGAGCATATACATCAGCTGAGTGACCGCTGCGGCTCACCATTTATCCACGTAAACTGCAGCGCGATACCAGAGACGCTCATCGAGTCCGAGCTGTTCGGCTATCAAAAGGGAGCGTTCACCGGAGCCAGCCAGTCAGGGAAAATCGGTCTGGTCAAAATGGCGGATAAAGGCACGCTCTTTTTGGACGAAATCAGCGAGCTCCCCTATCATTTGCAATCCAAGCTGCTGTTGCTCTTGCAAAACAAAACGTTCATGCCGATCGGCGGTACGAAGACCTATACAGCAGACATCCGCATCATCGCCGCCACGAACGCCAATCTGCTCGATCTCGTCCGGAGCGGGAAGTTCCGGCACGATTTGTACTACCGCCTCAATATCCTTCCGATCAATGTGCCGCCCATGCGGGAACGGAAAGAAGATATTTTCCCGCTGCTGCATCACAATCTGAAAAAATTCAATGCCATCCACCATCAAAAGCGCCGTTTCTCCATCGAGGCCCTCGATGCCTTGCACCATTACGAGTGGCCGGGGAATGTGCGCGAGCTGGAGAATCTGGTGGAACGCATCGTCATCACGTCCAAAGAGGATGAGATTCAAATCACGGACCTGCCGGAGGAACTGCGGAGCATTCGTGATTTTGAGGAGAATCGCTGGTCTCTCGGGGGCACGTGCTCCTTGGTCGAGCGGATGGAAAAAATCGAGGGAGAGATCATCACGCAGGCACTGCGCTCTCACAAAAGCACACGGAAGGCAGCAGCTGCCCTCGGCATCACGCAGTCCCTCCTGATGCGTCGAATCAAAAAGTACGGAATACAGCTGGAGCCGCACGAGGATCAGTAGTCTTGTTTCGGCCGCCAAACGCAAAAGAACCCATCAACCGCCATGGCAGCTGATGGGTTTGCGCCTTCTCTTTTCTATTACAAATTCCCGCGACGCTCTTGCTCCCGCTCCAGCGCCTCGAACAATGCCTTGAAGTTTCCATTTCCAAATCCGCGCGCGCCTTTGCGCTGAATGATTTCCACAAACAGCGTCGGGCGGTCGACGATCGGCTTGCTGAACAGCTGCAAAAGGTATCCTTCGTCATCCCGATCCACGAGGACACCCAGCTTTTTCAGCGCCTCGATGTCTTCATCGATCTCACCTACCCGCTCCTTCAGATCCTCGTAATACGTATCCGGTACGGACAGGAAATCCACCCCGTTTGCTTGCAGCTTGCTGACCGTGCTGATGATGTCATTGGTCAGGATCGCAATGTGCTGAACACCCGGTCCTTTGTAAAACTCCAGAAACTCCTGGATCTGCGATTTGCGTCTGCCTTCTGCCGGCTCGTTGATTGGGAACTTGATCCGGCCCGTCCCGCTCTGCATGACCTTGGACATCAAGGCAGAATACTCGGTGGAAATATCGTCCTCGCTGAAGTTTTGCACAGCTGTGAAGCCCATGACTTTTTGATAATACGATACCCACTCATCCATGACTTCCACGTTACCGACAATGTGGTCGATGCCGATCAATCCTGTCCCTTCGCTCTTGACCGGAGATTCATAGGCGGTAAAGCCAGGCAGGAAGGGGCCGTTGTAGTCTTTCCGTTCAATAAAGGAGTGGATATTTTCCCCATACGTCCCGATGATCGCTTTTTTGATGGTTCCATGCCCGTCGGAATACTCCGTCGGCTCCATGATCGGAATCGCACCACGAGACACAGCTTCGCGGTAGGCTTGCTCGCAATCATCAACGCGCAGCGCTACGTCTTTCACGCCGTCTCCGTGCTTTTTCACGAATTCAGCAATCGGGCTGTCAGGCGTGAGTGCTCCGCTGATCACGAATGTCATGTGATTTTGCTTCAACACATAAGACACTTTCTCGCGGGAGCCTGTCTCCAGACCGGAGTATGCGACCGCTTGGAATCCAAAAGCTTTCGTAAAGTAATGCATGGTTTGCTTGGCATTCCCCGTGTAAAACTCTACATAGTCCCAGTCCTGAATCGGAAAAAAATCGGTGTTGCTCATTGCTACCCCTCCGCTTTCCTAATTATTCAACCATTTGGTTTTTTTGGCTAATTGGGATTATTTTGTCGTTATCATGAGCGTACATTGGAAACGCTTACTCGTGCAAGAACACGGAATAACGCGAAAACGCTCAAACGCTTTCATTGATTAAAGTACGTAATTGAGCGATTGCTTGGTACAATAAGGGCAGAAGTTAATGCTGCTGTGACCAAACAATGGATGAAAAGGGGTAGTCAGATCGTGAACCAATGGCATGAAAAATCAGTCACCCACTGGGATCAATTTGCCGCTGATTGGCATGCGAACAGCGATCATATGTGGGAAAAAGGAAGCCGCCGAACCATCCTGCCATTTTTGCAGCGGCAGGTATCAGAGGCGGACGGCCCGGTACTCGATGCAGGCTGCGGAGACGGCTATGCCAGCTGCAAGCTCGCTTCGCTCGGCTATGCCGTGGAAGGGATCGACATTGCCGGGGAAATGATTCGTCTGGCAAATGACCGGGCAACAAAGGACGGATTATCCATCCGTTTTCAGACAGGAGATATCAGCCAGCTGCCATTTGGGGACGACACCTTTGCCGGAATGCTCGCCATCAATGTCGTCGAGTTCACCTCTTCGCCCTTAAAGACGATCCGAGAGCTTCGCCGCGTCCTTTTGCCAGGCGGCACACTGGTTCTCGGTATTTTAGGGCCGACTGCTGGACCGCGCGCCCATAGCTATCGCCGCTTGTATGACGAAGAGACGATTCAAAATACGATGATGCCATGGGAAGCAAAGAAGCTCGCCACGGAGAACGGCTTTATCCTGCTGGACGAAGAGCCGGTCTACAAGGAAGGCGTCACTCCCGACATCGCTGGGCGGCTCAGTGTGGAATTGCGGGAGGCAGTCAGTTTTCTGACACTCTTTGCGTTCAGGAAGTCCGGGAGCTAAGAGCGGCATTCCCCACTAAGTGCCGCAGACATCCCGCCGGTTTTTGGCAGAAGCTCCGCACATGGAAAGAGCAGCCTCTTCGTCTGATCTGACGCGGAGGCTGCCCCTTTTTATTTGGCGGGTTGATACGCTACATTGTTTTGTTTCATCCAAGCGAGCTTGCTCTCGATCAGCTTGGCGATGGTCGCATCCTCCATGCCGTGCAGCAGCTGGTAGAGTCGCTGTGTCTCTACCAAGTCGTTGTACGTCAGGTACGGATAGTCTGCTCGGCCGAACGTGCCATCCGGAAAATAAGCATAGTGCAGATCACCGTTGCTCAAGATCCACTTGGAGCCGAGATTGATCACCCCTCCCAGCATGATATCGGCAAGATCCTTGTCTGTCGGACTGCCAAATTGCAAATAGCTGCTGTACAGGTAGTTGATCTCTGCCAGCTGGTGATTGAGAGAGACATGCGTATTCCCTTCTCGACCGACAGAAGCGTAATCGCCTACCAGCCAGCCTGGGCGGATCCCTTCGATGACGTAGTGATTGCCTACCGCATGCTGCTGGAAAAAGGCAGCATACTTTTGGGCCGACTCACAAAATTCTGCTTCTTCATACTGGGCACACCCTTTGAGCATCAATTCAGCCGCACCGGTATTAAAGCGAGTGTCATAAAAGCCTTCGGGAATCCCGTAATCTTCCTTCAGCCATTGCGAGCGCGGCAATGACTTCCAATACCCCAGCGGATCCTGCTGTTTCAAACTGGTTTTCAGCATCACATAGCCCATGTCGCGTGCCGCCTTGCTGCCTCCCGTGTACAAAAAGGAACGAAGGACGTAATTCTCCGGGATGCGCCAGTAGGAGCTTTCCGTGTAGGGCTCATACGTCGATGGGCTTTTGTAGTAATAGCCGTCGTAGAGCCATTTCGCATTATCCGTGACATCCAGTGACAGCCAGATGCTGTCCAGTGATTCCTTTCCCCAAACAACGAGCGGCTCCCGAGACTCCAACGCCCACATTTCACTGACGTACCCTGCCCGCACCGGCATGGGAATGCTCAACGTATACCCATTTGGCGATCGATTCACTTCGATCGGGAGTGCCATCCCCCGCTTCTCATCAATCGTCCCCCTCCCCATTGCCGTGTACACGATTGGTTTGCCCATCCAGATTGACTTGCCTTCCGTCTCCACAAAACCGGAAGCCTGAGGAAGGACGCGAACATCTCGCAAATTGACCACAGCCCAGTAAGGCTGCTTGTTTTCTGAAATGGCCCGATACCGAAAAGTGACGCTGTCGCCTTTGATCGGGATGGTCAGCACATACGGCTTTTGATTTTGCTGACCTGTGACTTGGTGCATCCAGTACACGTCACCATCCCCAAATGTATAGACCTGCTTCTTGTGACTCCCACCCTTTATTGCATCGGTGGTCTCTTTTTCAACCGGCTTTATCCATGGACTTGGGCTGGCGTTGGCGTTTGCCTCTGTCGGTATTACGGTAGCTCCTGTTAGGATCATGACCAAGCCGAGAAGAGTGCTTGCGAGTCTAATCATGACATCCCCCTATCCATCGCATGAACGTTCATCCATATTTATCCATTTTATTCTCCTATGTTCACACATAAGTCCTACAACCTGCCTGTCAAAATTGGACACTCCGGATGATTAACATTATGGTAATAATCTGATAATTTTGTTTGTATGGTCTGATTGCCTTTTGAGGAGGAATGTAATCGACATGAAAAAGCTATCTTCCATTCCCGCCGCCCTACTCGTCGCCTCGCTGCTTGCAACAAGCTCACCGCACATCGTCTCGCAAGCATCAGCAACAGAGACCAAGGTCGAGAAGCCATTTGTCCCGTATTACGAAAACGGCCCCACCTATTTGCAGCCTGCTGCCATCAAGGATCTGTTTCCTACGCCTGACATCGAATTTGGAACACCAGGCTTTCAACCGGACAAAGTGGCCTTTACCTCTCAAGAAGAAATGGTCGCGTACATAACCAAGCTCGTGACTGGCAACAAAAAAGCAAAGCTGGTCAGCATCGGTACATCTTTGGAAGGCCGAGACATCCCGCTGCTCATTTTTAGTAAAGACCCGGATCACGTGAAGACTGACAAGAAAAAGCCGCTGATCTGGCTGCAGGCGCAAATTCACGGAAATGAGCCGGCTGCCGGAGAGTCTGCACTGGTCATCGCCAAATGGCTTGCAGAAGAAAAGCTGGGCGCTGACCTGCTCGACAAAGTAAACATCATGATCGTTCCGCGGATCAATCCAGATGGATCCTACGCATTCAAGCGGTACATCGGCACCGATCTGGACGCCAACCGAGATTACATGAAGGTCGAATATCCAGAGGTCCAGGCCATTCACCAAGCGATCAACGAGTATCAGCCAGATGTCGTACTGGACGCCCATGAATACGGCGTGAACTACAGCCAATTTGCAGACATCGGTGAAAAGGGAGCGATCTCTTCCTATGACGTCTTGATCTCCTCTGCGAAAAACCTGAACATCCCCGAATCGCTGCGCCAAATGTCGGGTCAACTGCTGCTGCCTGAAGTACAGAAGGCATTGGATCAAGAAAAGCTCACCCATCATCCGTACTTTACACTGGCCAAAACCAAAGAAGGCAGGGTCGTCGCTACAGAGGGCAGCACGGAGACGCGAATCGGACGCAACGCGCTCGGCCTGAAAAATACGCTTACCTATCTCGTGGAGACACGCGGAATCGGAATCGGGCGTGCGGACTTTGAACGCCGCGTCTACAGCCAGGTCATCACCCACGCTGCCTTTATCCAATCCACAGCAGCCCACGCGGATGAGGTAAAAGCGGCAGTGGCAGAGGCCCGCCAAGAGATCAGCGAAAAAGGCAGCAAAGCGGACGACAATGACAAAATCGTCGTGCAAAGTGAAAACCAATTGGTTCCCGATCAGAAGCTTGTCGTGGTGGATTTGGCGGCAGCGAAGCGAGTGGAAGCGCCGATCGATTGGATCAGCTCAACCGATGCCTACCCGGTGTTGGAAAGAGAACGGCCGACAGCCTACATCATGCCGCCCGCTTATCATGAAATTGCCAAGAAGCTCCAACAGCTCGGCGTCCAAGTGAGCACGCTGTCTAAAGAAACGACGGTGAACGTCGAAAGCTATACGGTCGCTGAAAACAAAGTGAACACGACGTATGAGAATGGTCACTTTACGAATGAAGTCACGACCAATGTAGAAAATACGACCAAAACCTTCCCGGCCGGCAGCTATGTATTTAGCATGGGCCAACCCAACGCCAACTTCATCGCTTTGGCCATGGAGCCTGAGTCAGTTGACAGCTATGTCACGTTCAATTTTATCCCCGTCGAAAAAGGGGATGAAATACCCGTGTATCGGTACATGCTGGAGCAGCCCTTGCCTGCAAAGCCAGTGAATCCCTAACACCAAAAAACGTCCCTCTCCTGTATGACTATGGAGAGGGACGTTTCGTTACATTCAACTGACCATTATTTGGTAATTCCATCCAGAAAATAAAAAAGAGCCCTTTTCATAAGGGAAAGGATTCTTTTTCTTCTATGAATCATAATGGATTTCGATTTATTCCGGCAGCACTTTCTTTACCTGTAGATAGCTAGCCTGCAGATGTTCGTCGACCTCTTTTGCTCCCCTCACGTGGGTTGCCAGATCGTCATCCAGCTCACTCAGCAAGTGGATGGCCTCGCTCACCTGCTTGGAAACTTCATCCGCAAATTGCTTTTGATGCTCAATAATCTGCATGACACCCAGGACCTCGACGTTCACCTCTTGGAAGGCTTGCACGATTCCCTCCATTTTCGTAGAAGCGTCCTGACTGATCGCCAGTCCGTTTTTGATCGCAGAGCTGCTCTTTTCACTGTTGGCCAGCGCTTCCTTCGTTTCTTCCTGGATTTTCGCGATCAATTCGGCGATGGATTTGGTCGAGTTGGCGGTCATTTCAGCCAGCTTGCGCACTTCGTCAGCCACCACCGCAAAGCCTCTCCCCTGCTCTCCGGCACGTGCAGCTTCGATCGCCGCATTGAGTGCAAGCAGGTTGGTCTGGTTGGCGATGTCACTGATCACTTTGACGATGCTCGTAATCTCTGACGAGCGATCTTCCAACCGGCTCATGGAACGAGAGGTATGGACAGACTCCTCATCCAGCATGCTCATAACCTCGACGACTTCCTTCATCGCCTTTTTTCCCTCATCCGCACGTTCCATGGATTGCTTACAAATCGCAGTGAGTCTCACCCCGCGAGCATCCAGCTGATTGGCCGATTCGTCATCACTCTCGTTTATGTCCTTGATCTTCGCTACCACAGCTTTCATCTGCGATGCCAGTTGGGCAATGTTCTCATGCTGGTGATTCACTTCGCTGTTTTTGGAGAGTGCCTCTCCAATCTGCTCGTAGATGGCATGCAGATCTCTCTCAAGCTCAGCCTGGCGATTTGATTCCACCACAGTCGCCACAGCTGTCGCAGATGCTGCAGCTGTCTCCTTCTCTGCCAATCCCCTGTCCTTTTTCCAGAACATCCCTCTATCCTCTCCTTTGCCCTCTCAGCTAGTCGTCGCGACGGGAAAACGTACGGGATTCGATGATCCCCGGATGTTGTTTCGCCAGCGCAAGCAGGTTCTCCAAAAAATAATAATGACCCTCCAATAATTCCACGTCTTTTCGCTCGAACTGCTTGACCTGCAAATACTGCTGCATTTCCAGGGCGTAGCGCTCCAGCTTATGGTGAAAATCGTTGGCTTTAAGCATTTGTTCCACTTCAGGGTACTCCGACCTCAATCGGTTGATTTCGCTGTATACCCTGCCCCCTTCCCATATCATCTGATACGCGGTTCGTTCCAGAGAGGCACCCGTAGCAGCCTCCTGCTCGGCGCGCTCCTCGCGCAAAGCGGACAAGTACGTGATAAAATGGTAGACAGTCAGGAACAATGGGCCTAAAAATAAAATGATCCCTGCTTTGTAAACATGCTGATTGGACAAGTTGCTGATGAGCAGGAACAAGTGAAACAGAATCGCTCCCAGCCATACGTAGATAATGACCTGGTGATTGATCTTCCCTGCTTTTTGCCCACGCGAAAAGACAAACGTAAGCCCAAGCAGATAAAAAGCGAGCAAGGTGAAGCTGGCTGAAAACAGTGCCATCTCCATCTCCTGCAGCCAATCTGCGTCGGCGGGAATCTCGATCAAAAATTCAAAAGCGAGCACCAGCAGTGAGAAAAGCAACCCCATGATCCAAAACCGGCTGACTTCTGAGTCGTTCCTCCGCCGGGAGCGGTAGCGTTCCGCACGGGATCCCTTCATAATGCTCTCACCTCATTTTCTAAGATTCGCCATGATTCTATCTTTTCCTCTCCCAATCGGCCAAATTCTGACAACGGAGGCTTTTATGACACAACCTTTACCCACTGCCTTTACGGAGCGGATGCGCACCCTTCTGCACGACGAGTACCATGCATTCATTTCCTCCTATGAACAGCCGGTTTTTCATGGCTTGCGCGTCAATCCGTTGAAGGTCGACCGGGAGCGTTTTTTGACACTCTCCCCCTTCGCTCTCACGCCTGTAGCCTGGTGTGAAAATGGATTTCGTTATCCCGAAGGAGCGCGGCCAGGCAAGCATCCTTATCATGCTGCCGGCCTGTATTATCTGCAGGAGCCTAGCGCCATGTCTGCAGCCGAATGCCTAGGCGTCCAGCCGGGCGAGACGATCCTGGACCTGTGTGCAGCTCCCGGGGGCAAGTCCACGCAGCTCGCTGCGGCTCTTGGGGGACGCGGCCTTTTGATCGCCAACGAAATCCATCCCGTTCGCGCCCGGGCTCTGTCCGAAAATCTGGAGCGCTGCGGTGTGCCAAACGCCGTCGTCACCAACGAGACGCCCGAGCGATTGATGGAACGCTTTCCCCGGTTTTTTGACCGGATTCTCGTCGATGCGCCTTGCTCGGGTGAAGGCATGTTCCGCAAGCTTCCTGAAGCGATCGATGAATGGTCACCGCAAAAAGTAACGGAATGCCACCTGATGCAGGTCGATATCCTGGATGCAGCCGCGGCCATGCTAAAGCCAGGCGGGACACTCGTCTACTCCACCTGCACCTTTGCACCGCTGGAAAATGAGCAATCGATGGCGCTCTTTCTCGAACGCCATCCTGAGTTTTCTCTGATTCCGCTGCCGCATCCCGAATTCTTTGCTGAAGGTCATCCAGAGTGGGCGACGCCTGCTGCAAGTGAGCTCGCCCTGACGGCTCGACTCTGGCCTCATCTGTTGGATGGGGAAGGGCACTACCTCGCCAAGCTGCAAAAAAGCACAGATGCCGAACACGTGGAATCCCCGAAAAAGCGCAAAGAAAAACGAGGAGCAAAATCAGCTCCTGCCGGGCGAAAAGAAGCGATTGCTGCATGGCGCAGCTTTGCAGCGGAAGCCATCCCCCACGCGAAAAGGGTGCTGGATGACGAGCAGGCATTTCTCCTGTTCGGTGAGCAGCTCTACTATTCCCCTGCGCCCGAGATGGACTGGGACGGAATCAAAGTATTGCGAGTCGGCTTGCACCTGGGAACCGTCAAAAAGAACCGACTGGAGCCGAGTCATGCCTTGGCTCTCGCGCTGACTGCCGATGAAGCTGCCCGCGTCTCTTCCTTTACGGCCGATGATCCCACCCTCCTCCGTTATTTGAGGGGCGAAGCACTCAGCCGGGACGGCGCAAACGGATGGGCTCTCGTCACCGTCGATGGCTTTTCACTCGGATGGGGCAAACAGGCGGACGGTCAGTTGAAAAACCATTATCCAAAAGGTTTGCGCTGGCTCTAACCCACCTATTCTAGCCCATTTCCATCAGAATGCAAAATAAGCCCACTGACCTAAACGATGGTAATAATCGTGTAGGCGGTGGGCTTCATGTATGCTGCTGTTATCTCCCTCTCCGGGAGTGGTTGTCGACCACGGTAAGGGAGCCGCTTTTAATGTAGCGCAAGATCTTTGATACGGAAATGCCGGTCGCATTGGCAATCTGCATCGCGTTCGAATTCGGAAAGCTTCTGACATAATTGCGAATCATCCGGTATTCATCTATGTCATTTTGCCCACACACTTTGCAACTGTAATCCCCAGGGCTCATTTCACTCCCGCATTTCAAGCAAACATCTGTCATCACTGGTTCTCCTCACACCCCGCACTTAGCTTTTTTTCGCACAAAGGGTCCTATCTACCTATATTCTACCCACTTTGGGGTAGGTGGAAAACACTATTTCAAAAGGACCAAACATTTTGAATGAGAAGAACGAGTGCAAATCCGATCAAAAACAGTCCTACCACCCTATTCACTCGCTTCATCCACACGGGTTGAAGCAGTTTGGACGCATATGCCCCCAGTGCAGATATGCCTGTCAGAAACAACAGGGTAGACAGGACACAACCCGCAGCAAAGCCAATAGGATTCTCTTGCTCGGCCATGGAACGCGACGACATCAGCGATCCGAAAACACCGGCCCAAAATAAAACCGTCAGGGGATTGGTCATCGTCAGGACGACTCCGTACAGGAAGCTGTCAAAAGCCCGCTTGGTGGACAGCCTATCGTTTTCCGGAATGCTAACGGCCGTTCCGCCATCCTGCTGCGCTACGTGCACGACACTCGCCCGAGTCACCCCTACACCAAACCAGATAAGAATGGCAGCACCGGCAAGGGCAGTGATTTGTTTCACCAAAGGAATTTGCAAGAGCAGGGCGAGCCCGCCAATCGACCCCGCCATATATGCCGCGTCCACCAATGCCACGCCTATGATCATCCACCACGCATGACGAAAGCCAAGGGTAACCGAGCGCTGCAGCACAGCGAGACAAACCGGCCCCACGGACAGCTGCAGCAGCATGCCAAAGAGAAAACCATCCCATACGCCCATGCCTACATCTCCTCTTTCATGGAAGATAGGACGATCATGGTATTGGTCTTGGCTACACCCGCTACCTGTTTGATCGTGTGGGAGATCAGCTGTTCCAGCTCCCTCGTTCCGGGGAGCGCGACCTTCAGCATGTAATCATAGGATCCAGCCATATGGTGGCATTCCAGTACACTGTCGGTCTGCAGAATCGTTTCCCGGAAGCCCTCGACATGCTCCGGCCTCTCCAGCTGAACCATGATAAAGGCGATCAGATGTAGTCCCCGTTTATCGCGATTCAGCCGGATCGTAAATCGATCGATGACCCCTGTATCCTCCAGCTTGCGAATTCGTTCCGACACAGCCGGCACGGACAAATGAACCTGCTTCCCGATCTCGGAGCTGGTCATCCTGCCGTTTTCTTTGAGCAACCGCAATATTTCTTCGTCGATTCGATCCATCCGTACCGCCTCCTTTTCTCTCGATTATATCAGCCCTTTGATTTATTAGGAGCATTGCCATGAAGAACGATATTATTTAAGGTTTTTTCCGTGTTCCCTTTACTTCTTTAGGATAATACCTCCTGACAGCCTCATGCGCAAAAAAGTGTAAAGCAAAAAAATGCCCGGATCCCATCGATCCGGACATTTGTTCTCATGCATTTAGCCTCGGGATTTGCCTTTTCCTGCAGAAGGTCGAAACGGCTTTGCACCCTGACTTTTGCCGCCTGGTCTGCCTCCTGTGCCTTTCCCTGCCTTGCCAGCTGCCGCCGGTTTTGCTGTTTTTCCTGCCTTACGCGCTGCGATCGCTTCCGCACGCTTGCGGTTTTGCTCGTATTTCGTCTGGAGCTCATCCAGCTCACGCGCGAGCTTTTTCTTGTAGCCCGGTTTGACTTTCGTCTTTTTCTTGATCGCTTCCCGAATCGGTGCGAATTCTTTATCTTTTTCTTTCTGCTGTTCCTTTTGCTGCTGGGCGCGCAATTCGATAAAATGAGCTTCCCGCTCTTCCGCCCGTTGACGACGACCTGCGTCCAGATGGCGTCCCGCTTGCAGGATTCGTTCCTCGATGTTGGCTTTGGTCGTTTTCGCAAAGCGACCCATCAGGTTTTTCTGGCGAGGGGAGATCAGGGAGATCGCTTTCCCTTTTTGGCCCGCGCGACCGGTACGGCCCACACGGTGAATGTAGCTCTCCACGTCATTCGGCAGATCGTAGTTGATGACGTGTGTGACGCCTTCCACGTCCAGACCGCGAGCGGCGATATCTGTCGCGATCAAAAACTGGAAGCGGATCTCACGGAATTGCTTCATGAGCTGTTCCCGTTTGTTTTGGGACAGATCGCCGTAGAGCGCCTGAGCGGAGAGTCCGTTTTCCTGCAGACGCGCGGTCAATTGCTGGACGCGCACCTGCGTGTTGGCAAAAATAATCGTCAAAAACGGCTGCTCCTGCTCCAGCACGTCCACGAGCGCGTCGGTTTTGTCGCTTTGGTTGACGACGTAATAAAATTGCTCGATGCGCTCCACCGTTTTTTGCTTTCCTTCGATCTTGATGTGCGGCGGCTGCTTCATGAAGCGGTGCGCCAGCTTTTTCACCAAGTCAGGCATGGTGGCAGAAAACAGCAGCACTTGACGCTGCGATGGCGTATGGACGACCACCTGTTCTACATCCTCGAGGAAGCCCATTTCCATCATTTTGTCAGCTTCGTCCAAAACCAGGGTGGAAATGCGGCCGAAGTGCAGCGACCCGCGCTTCATATGGTCAAGCACGCGCCCTGGCGTACCGACTACGATATGCACGGTCTCCTTCAGCTTGTTGAGCTGCCTGTCGATATCCGTACCTCCGTGCAGTGAGAGCACATTGACATTCAAATGCTTGCCCAGTTTCTCTACTTCCTTGGCGATCTGGATGGACAGCTCGCGGGTCGGAGTCAGGATCAGTGCTTGGATATCGCGCTTCCCTTCCTCCAGAGCATTCAGAATCGGCAGCATAAACGCAGCGGTTTTCCCAGTCCCCGTCTGTGCTTGTCCGATCACGTCCTTGCCTTCCAGAATCAGCGGAATCGCTTCTTCTTGAATAGCGGTTGGTTCTTTATAATACAGGTCTTGAATCCCTTGCATCAGCTCCGGTCGAAAGCCAAAAGACGCAAACGATTTTGCCATAATTTCCACTTCCTTTCACTAGCGGACCGATTCGCCGCACCAAAAACTGCATGGACAGTGGGGGTGCACTCAATCCGGCTACCGTCAATATTCATCCGGCGATGTTCCACGGCGCCTAAATTCCTATCCTACCTATACTAAATGAGTCGATGTAAAAAAACAACCAGCCACTAAAAAGGCATTCGCTCGGACGGTGCCCGTGGGGAGGAAAAAGGGGAAAACGCTCCAGGTTAGTAGGGCCACTTGCAAAGGAGTATCAACTGTACGGCTCCACTCCAAAAACGGAACCGCGTCCAAAAGTAGCAGTCTGAGGGGGCAACTCAGAGGTTGGACGCTAAAAGCGTGTTCCGTTTTTTACGCTTCGCCTCGGCTGTGTCCCTAATACCTTCCGCTTTTTTCCCCTTTTTCCTGGACAGCTGACAAGTTTAATTCGACTACAAATATTAAATCAAGAGCATTCAACCTTAGCCTTCGCAGTCCTTTTCCACACATTTTTCCCCCTCCATACGAAGTTTACTCTTTTCGGGAGCGGCCAGAGAGCGTTCTCTAAAATCTACACACAAAAAAGCGGGTATGCCTCCTTCATTTGGGGCACATCCCGCTTGCCTTCAACTATATTACTTAGCCAGTTCATAGATGGCTTGGGCGTAAATCGCTGTCGCTTTCACCAAATCGTCGATCAAGATGTACTCATCTCGCTGGTGCGCGCTGTCCGGGCGACCCGGGAACAGGGGACCGAATGCCACGCCCACGTCCAGCGAACGGCCATAGGTCGCTCCACCGATGGCGATGATCCCTGCTTCCTCGCCTGTTTGCTCCGTGTACACGCGCTGCAAAGTCGTAACCAACGGATGGTTCGGATCGACGCGATGCGGGGTCAAATGCTCCACCACTTCCAGCTCAAATGCTTCCTTCGCGCCGCGCTCTGCGAGGACAGCTGACCATTGATCGAAGGATACCGAATGCGGATAACGGATGTTGAGGCGGAAGATCGCATCTCCCTCTGCCTGGTATTCCAGCACACCCGTATTCAAGGAGAGCGGCCCCATCTCGGCATCTTCATGAGCAATCCCGAGCGATTTGCCTTCGTGCTGGTTGTGCAGGTATTCGTCTGCAAAGCCGACGTAGCTGGCCGCACGTGCATCCAGTTTGAGCGTATGCAGGAAATGAATCAGATGGGTACCTGCGTTTACGCCTTTTCCCGGATCCATGCCATGGACTGACACGCCCTCCATGTGCAGCACAACCATGCCGTCCTTTTCTTCAGCAGCGCCTTTCAGCTTGTTTTCAGTGAGATGCTGACGATAGCGCTCTACGATCACCCCAGCGTCCAAGGCCTTTGGTTTCAAGACCGCTTCCCCTTTATCCGGCACCATGTTCATGCGCAGACCAGACTGCAGCGATACGAGCTCAGCCTGTACGTCAGCCGCCTCTTCCACTGCTTTCGCCGAAAACGCAGCCGGCGTCTGGCGCAGCGTCAGATCGGTCAATCCTTTTTCCGCATAAATGAGCGGGAAATCGGCATCCGGGGTGAAGCCCATGGTCGGCATCTCTTCCGATTCAAAGTACGTCTTCACGCATTGCCAGCTGGATTCTTCATCTGTTCCAAAGATAAAACGAACCCGTTTGGACAGCGGCAATCCCAGCTCCAGCACGATCTTAGCAGCGAATATCGCAGCCATGGTCGGCCCTTTGTCATCAATCGCTCCGCGGGCCACGATCTTGCTGCCATCGACAATCTCGGCAGCGTAAGGAGGGGTGCTCCAACCATCGCCTTCCGGAACGACATCGACGTGGCTGAGGATGCCGATCAGCTCTTCTCCTTGGCCGAATTCAGCATGTGCGGCATAGCCGCGCACGTCTTTGGTCGTCATGCCAGCTTGGCGGCAAACATCGAGGGCAAAATCCAGTGCCTGACGGATTCCTTCTCCAAAGGGAGCTCCTTCTTTTACACTATCAGGGTCAAGCACACTCTTGATCTGCAAAAAGGATTGCGTGGTGCGGATCAGGTCCTCTTTGCGCTTTTGTGTCTCTTCCAGCCAATTAATGCTTGTCATCGTCGTGTTCTTCCCCTTCATCCATGCTACTGTTTTCCATTCCGGCGTCGATGTCGAGGTCCAGCTCGACCAGCGACAGCAGGGAATCCATCGGCACTTCTTTTTTCGTGAATTCAGCTTGCGCCTCTTTGATCTCTTCACGGATATTGTTCATTTCGCTATCCAGCTTGTAAGATGCTTTGGCGGCTTCAAACAGGCGTTGGCGAATATTGGACGGGATGATCCCTTCGTATTTGTAATTCAGCGAGTGCTCAATCGTCGCCCAGAAATTCATTCCTAGCGTACGTATTTGAATCTCCACCGGTATGGTCACCTGTCCATTTGCCATCATGATCGGATACTCTACGGCCAGATGATAGCCGCGGTACCCGCTCTCTTTCGGCGTGGACACATAGTCCTTCTCCAGATAGACGCGCATATCGCCGCGCTTTTTGATCATCTCGACAACAGCGGGGATGTCCTCGATAAATTGACAGATGATGCGGACACCAGCGATGTCCCGGATCTCCCAGCATATATTTTCATCAATCGGAAATTGCAGGCGGTTTGCCTTGTTGTAAATGCTCGGGATCGTCTTCACCCTGCCCAGAGCAAACTCAATCGGAGAATACTCCTTGCGTTTGCGCAGCTCGTTGCGGATATTTTTAATTTTGACTTTGATTTCTTCTACAGCTTGCTCGAACGGCAGCAGATATAGTTCCCAATCTAGTTTGTGCACGCTTACGTCCCTCCGGCCTGAAACTCTCCATCGTACTTATCATTCAACATTTTGGCTAGGATATCCTCCTAAATGGCAAGAAAACCTATATCGAAGCCATTTCTCAGATGAGCGACCGCGTTATTGCGGATGGTTTAGAAAAAGAGACGAACAGAGGCCGGCATGCCTGCCAGCCTCCATCCGTCTCAATTTTCAGTCAACACAAACGTCGCAAGCGACCCGCGCAGTTCCTCCGCTAGCCTAGCCAGCTGGTCTGCTGAACTCACGATGAGCTCCATCGCAGCGCTCTGTTCTTCGACTGCTGCAGAGATGCTCTGAACTCCTGCCGCCGCCTGTGCAGACGCCGATGACACTTCCTCCGCCACTGCCACTACCTGTCTGGCATCTGGGGCCATCCGGTTGAACGCTTCTCTGACGCTCTCCATCTCCTGCGTGACGCGGATGATGTTTTGTTCGATCTGCTGGAACATCTCGCCGGATTGGCGTGCCGTTCTTAAACCGTGAGCCGTTGTCTCCGCCCCCTCTGCCATACGTGCGACAGCAGCAGCCGTATCCTTTTGCACATCTGTGATCATCCTGGCGATCTGCAGGGCAGCCTCATTGGTTCCCTCAGACAGCTTTCGCACTTCTCCCGCTACGACAGCGAACCCTTTTCCATGCTCTCCCGCACGGGCAGCCTCGATCGCCGCATTGAGCGCCAGGAGGTTGGTCTGACGGGCAATTTCGGAAATGACTGAGATAATGCGCGAAATGTCCTGGGACCGCTTCTCCAGCTCGTGAATGACATCCGTCGCGGATTCCACGGAGCGATTGATCTCTTCCATGCTGTCGATGACAGCAGTCACAGCCTGTCTGCCTGCTGCCGTATGCCGCTTCATCTCCTGCGAAGACAACGAGACTTGCTCCACATTATCCGTGACTCCCGCTACATCATTCGTCAGGTCGACTGCCAGCTGCAAGGTCTGCCCCATCTTGTCCATCTGGTTATCCGCTGATGCCGCCACCTGGTCCACGACTTGCACGATCTGCTGGCTCGAGGATGCGATTTCACTCGTATTGCCGTGAATTTCTTTGACTGACTCAGAGACGGAACCTGCCGCTTGTCTTACCTGCAGCAAGATCCCGAGTAGCTGATCCCGCATGGAAAGCAGCGACCTGGCCAGATCACCCAGCTCATCCTTGCGCCCCAGCAGCCACTGCGGGACAGGTGTGGCAAAATCTCCTTCGCCGATGCGCCCTGCCACCTTCAGCATGCCGCGGAAGGAGCGGCGCAGCCAATTGGCCGTATACAATGAAATGCCAACGATTACGACGAGCACGACGCCATTGAAGATCAGCATGGCTTTCATAATCCGGTTTGGGCCGTTTAAAATCTCTGTCATATCCATTTCAGCGAGCAGCGCCCATGTCATTTTGCCTACTTTGACTTGATCATAGGAGACGAGCACCTGTTGTCCCCGGTAGTCCACACTCTCGGTCGTCCCCCTGAATTGCTGGGTCAGCAAAACTTGATCCACGATCGGGGTATCTACCTTCTGCTTCAATAGCGTTTCTTGCCCCTCTCCCAACTCGGATCGCATCAATTTATCGGCACCGACGAGATAGATCTTTCCGGTTTCACCGAGACCTTCTCGCTGGCTTAGTTGCCGGGATATGTAGTCCAGCGTTACCTCTACCGCCAACTGACCAATGATATAGCCGTTTTCAAAAATCGGCGTCGCGATGAACACACCTGGCACG